>CAYXQP010000017.1:0-21408 GCA_964467515.1 uncultured Eubacteriales bacterium
CGCGGGCCGCCGCGGCGCGCGCTTCTTCCGTGGCCTCGGCCAGCAGCCGCTCCGCCCGGCGCCGCGCCGCCGCCAGGGCTTCCTGGCGCCGCTCCCGCAGGGCCAGGAGCCGCCGGCGATACTGGTCGGCCTCGCGCCTGGCCTCGGCCAGAGCCCGCACCGCCTCCTCCCGCTCGCTCTCCGTCTCGCGTCTCACCGCCTCCACGGCCGCCACGGCCGCCTCCAGGTCGCGGAAACGCTCCCCGACCACCTCCCGGGCCCGCGCCACCACCGCCTCCTCCAAACCCAGCCGCAGGGCGATCTCGAAAGCGTTGCTCCGCCCGGGGACGCCCAGGATGAGCCGGTAGGTGGGGCTCAGGGTCTCCAGGTCGAACTCCACGCTGGCGTTGCGCACCCGCGGGCGGGCGTAGGCCAGGGTCTTGAGCTCACTGTAGTGGGTGGTGGCCAGGACGAGGCAACCCCGGTCCTGGAAGGCCTCGATCAGCGCCCGGCCCAAGGCCGCCCCCTCGGCCGGGTCGGTCCCTGCGCCCAGTTCGTCCAGCAGCACCAGCGTCGCCGGCCCGGCCCGACGGAGGCCCGCCACGATGTTGGTCATGTGGGAGGAGAAGGTGCTGAGGTTTTGGGCCACCCCCTGCTCGTCGCCCACGTCGGCCACCACGTGCCGGAAGACGCCCACCCGCGAGCCCTCGGCCGCCGGCACCTGGAGCCCCGCCTGGGCCATGAGGGCCAGGAGGCCGGCCGTCTTGAGGGTGACGGTCTTGCCGCCCGTGTTGGGGCCCGTTACGACGAGGACGTCGTAGTCCTCCCCCAAGCGCACGTCCACGGGCACGGCCGCCTCCCCTAGGAGGGGGTGCCTGGCCCGGCGCAAGTCCAACAGGGGCCTGTCCGCCAGCTCCGGCCGCACCCCCCGCAGGGCGCGCCCCAACCGCGCCCGTGCCAGGATCACGTCCAAGGCCGCCAGCACCTCCACTGCTCCCGCCACCTCGGCGGCCCGCCGGCCCACCCGGCCCGAGAGTTCGCGGAGGACGGCCTCCTCCTGGCGCCGCACCTCCGCCCGCGCCCGCTCCAGGTCGTTGTTGGCTTCCACCAGACCCAGCGGCTCCACGAAGACGGTGGCGCCGCTGCCCGACTCGCCGTGCACCACGCCCCGCAAGCGGTGGGCGTGCTCCTGCCGCACCGGCAGCACGTAGCGGTCGTGCCGGAGGGTGTAAAGGTCCTCCTGGAGAAAGGGCTTCCACGCCGGGTCGTGCACCAGGGACTCCAGCTCCCGGCGCAGGCGCCCGTGGTGCTCCCGCTCCCGCTGGCGCGCCGCGTCCAGGGCGGGGCTGGCTCCGTCGGCGATCCGGCCCTCCGCGGTCACCGCGCGGGCGATCTCCTCCGCCAGCTCCAGATCGACCAGAGGTTGCACCAGCCGACGGAGCAGGGTCAGGGAGGTGGCGCCCGCCAGGAACCGCCGCACCCGGGAGGCGGCGCGGCACGTGGACGCCACGGCCAGCAGCTCCTCGGGCCCAAGGACGCCCCCCCTGGCCGCCCGGCCCGCCGCGGGGCGCACGTCGAGGGCTCCCTCCAGGGGCGGCTCCCCGACCATGTCCAGCAGGTACCGGGCCTCGGCCGTCTCCGCCTGCAGGGACGCCACCTCGTCCTCGCGGGACCGCGGCCGCCAGGCGAGGAGCCGGGCGCGCGCCTCCTCCAGCCGGGCCAGCCGCGCCAGGCGCTCCGTGATGACTCCCCAGTCCAGCATCCGCAGAGTGCGCTCGTCCACGTTCAACCTTCCCGCCGGGTCGGGGTCGCCGCGGGACCGCCGCACCGAGGGGCGGGCACGGCCTCAGCCCTCCGGCCGGCCGAGCTCCACCAGGACCGCCACCTCGTCACACTGAGGGAACTTGGGGCAGTTGATGCACTCCCCCCACACCTTCTGGGGGAGGGTCTCCTTGGGCACCACCGCGAAGCCGCACTTCTCGAAGAAGGCGGGCCGGTAGGTGAGGGCGAAGACGCGCGTCACGGCCAGGCGCCGGGCCTCGTCCAGCAGAACCCCCACCAGGGCCCTGCCGATGCCCCGCCCCTCCCAGCCGGGGGCCACCGCCAGGGCCCGCACCTCCGCCAGGTCCTCCCACACGATGTGGAGGGCGCCGGCGGCCACCACCTCCCCCTCCGCCTCCGCGACGCTGAAGTCGCGCAGCGTTTCGTAGAGCATGACCAGGGGCCTGGGTAGCATGAGGCCTTTGTCGGCGTACCGGTTGATGAGCTGCTGCATGGCCCGCACGTCGCCCATCCGGGCCTTGCGGTAAACCACCGGCGCCGCGCCCGCCGCCGGGGAGGCGCCGCTCCCCCCGCCCGCAGGCTCCGGCCCCGTCGGGGGCCGCACCGCCGCCTTGACTCCCACCGCCACCGCCCTCACCTTCCCGCCCCGGCCGGACCCCGCCGGGGAACCTGGTCCCGCCCACGGAGAGAGCCCGGGGAGCCACCGGGTCCCGCCGGGAAACCGGCCGCCCGGCTCCCCGCCGGACCACATAATTATACGTCCTATCTCATATCTATGCGAGCCTGCCCTTCCGCGTGGCTTCTTTGACCTCCACGCCCTCAGGAAGGATCGCCGCATCTTGTAGCCCGGGGGCCGGCGACCGCCGGGCGCCACCCAGGGGATAGGAACCCAGCACGCGGAGGAAGGAGGTGCGGAGACGCAACTCGGCCAGCGCCGCCGCGCAGCCGGGATCGCTCACGTGCCCGTCCAGCATGAGGTAGAAGACGTAGTCCCACGACCGCTGCCGGCTGGGACGCGACTCGAGCTTGACCATGTTTATCTGGTGGTAGGCCAGGGGGGCAAGACACCAGAAGAGAGACCCCGGCCGGTCGCTGGCCCTGGGTCCCATCACCAGGACCGTCCGGTTGGTCTCGCCCCTCCCGGCCGGTAACGGCGCCACGACGAAGAAGCGCGTCCGGTTGTCGCGCTGATCCTGGATGCCCTCGGCCAGAACCTCCAAACCGTAGAGGGTGGCCGCCCGGCGGCTGGCCACGGCGGCGGCGCCGCGCAGCCGCCGCTCCGCGATCATCTTGGCGCTGCCCGCCGTGTCATACACGGCCACCAGCTCGGCGTCGAGGCCGCGCAGGAAATCCTGGCACTGGGCCAGGGCCTGGGGATGGGAGTAGACCAGGCGCACGTCGCCCAGGGCCTGGCCCGGCAGGGCCTGCAGGCAGTGCACCACAGGCTGGTCCACCTCGCCCACGATGAAGAGGTCGTGCTCCAGGAGAAGGTCCCACGTCTCCGCCACGCTGCCCGCCTGGGAATTCTCCGCCGGCACCAGGGCGGCGGCCGCCACCCCGCCGGCCACGGCCGCGAAGACCTCCCGCAGGGTGCGGCAGGGCAGCACGTCCACCTCCCCGAAGAACCGGACGGCGGCGTCCTCGCTGTGGGCACCCCTCTCACCCTGAAAGGCCACCAGCACCTCTCATCCCTCCGCTCGGGCAACCGTATTCTAGCATCCGGGGGTGCCGCCAACCTGAGTCCGCTGCGCAGCGTCCTCCTCCTGCTCATCCTGGTCGGGTGGTCCGGCCTTCTCCTCCCGGCCATCCGGGGCAACCCCCTGGAAACCCCCGCTCTCCCCGCCCTCTCCACGGGGGAAGGGGCCACCCCCGCGAGGAGGGTGGCGCCAGGCGTGCTCCTGGCCGACCATCCGGTGGGGGGGTTCCCTCTCCCCCACCTGCGGAGGCTCCTGGAAGAGTGGGCGGCCGACCTCCGCCTTTCCCCCCGGCACGCCCGCCTGGATCCGGCCGAAAAGGCCCGTGTGCCCCACCTGGAGGGCCTGGCCGTGGACGTGGAGGGCAATCTGCGGGCAGCGGCGGCGGCCCCGCCCGGCGCCAGGCTCTCCCTCCTCTTGCCCCGGGTGCCGGCGGAGCCCGCCGCCGACGACCTACCCCTCGCCCCCGTGCGACGGGGGAATCCGCACCGGCGGGCGGTGGCCCTGGCCATCAACGTGGACTGGGGAGAGGAACTATTGCCGGCTCTCCTGGCCGCCCTGGCGGCCCGGGGCGTCCGGGCCACCTTCTTTCTCACGGGTCGGTGGGCCGAGACCCACCCGGCTGCGGCGCGAACCCTGGCGGTCCGGCACGAGGTGGCCAGCCACGGATACGCCGCCACCGACGCCCTTGCGTCGCGCTCCGCGGCGGAGCACCGCCGGGACCTGGCGCGGGCCGAGGCGGCCATCCTGCGGGTCACGGGGAAACGACCGCGCCTCTTCAGCCCTCACAAGGGCCAGCTCCCCCCCGCCCTCCTCCGGGCGGCCGCCGAACGGCGCTACACCGTCATCCTGTGGGACGTGGACACGGTGGACTGGACCCGGCCGGGCGCCGACGCCATCGAGGCCAGGGTCCTGGGCAGGGTGAGAGCCGGGTCCATCATCCTCATGCACCCGACTCCGGACAGTCTGGCGGTCCTGGACAGGCTCGTGGTGGCCCTCTGGGGCAGAGGCTACCGGCTGCTGAGCGTGGGGGAGCTGCTGAACCCCGATCCCAGGGGGGCGTTGCCGGCGAGCGCGGAGGGCGTCGCTCCGCCTCGCCCGCCGGGGAGGGTTGCCACGTGGGCGCCGGGAACGGGGGGCAGGGGGCTCCGGATCCACCCGTAGAGAAGGTTCAACGCGGCGAAGGCCATGACGAAGGCGGTCACCAACTCGACGGCGCCGAGAAAGACGGGGAAACTGGGTTCCTCCAGGACGACGGGTATGAGCTGGGCGGCCACCCAGGCGACGATGAAGGACTGCCACGCGGACAACGACCATTGCTCCTTTCGGCCCCGGCCTCGTCCTGCATCGCCGCCGCCACGAGGCGGCTCCAGAGGCCGGAGGCGCGAAAGGGGCTGGGACCGCGGCCGTGCCGCTCAGGATCGGCGGTCCTCAGCCGTCCCAGGACACGTGGACCACCGATCCGTTCTGCGCCACCACCGTTCCCGTGTCGCCCGTGACCGAGTTCTGCAGACGGACCCCCGGGATGAGCATCTGGGTCGGTCCGGCGCACACCTCGGTGTGCTGGAGGAGCATGGCGGCGCAGTTCCTGTGAACGGCCAGCGGCCGATGGCCGTACCGCACCAGGAGCTCGGGCCGCACCCCCCGACAGAGGAAGCAGCGGTGGCGGGCGTCGTGACAAGCCTCCACGAGCATGAGCAATCCACCCCCCCCATTCCTCTTATCGACCAAAGCTAGCAAGAGTGGAGGAAAGCACAAGGGCAAATCAGGCTATTTACCGTCGCATTTAGTTTCTGCGGCCGAGCTAGGACCAAGGTCCTCCTAATTTTCCCCCGAATTCGCCCCGCCATGCGTTCCCCCGCCTGTTGACTTTGAGCGCAGGGCCTCCCGCAGAGCGGGAAGGGAACGGGTGTTGAGGAAGCGACCGCGCTCCAGCCACCCGCGCCTGGCGTAGCGGATTCCCGCCTCCATGTCCAGCAGGCTTTCCGGGTGATGGGCGTCGGTGCTCAGCACGAAGCTGGCGCCGGCCGCCGCAGCCCGACGCGCCACCTCGGCCGTCACATCCAGGCGGTCGGGGCTGGCGTTCAATTCGAGGGCGGTCCCGTGCCGGACGCAAGCCTCCAGCACCGGCTCCAGGTCGAACTCCATGGGCGGGCGCCGCCCGAGGATGCGTGCCGACAGGTGACCGAGGACGTGCACCCGGGGATGGCTGGCTGCCGCCACCAGGCGCTCGGTGGCCAGCGCGCGGTCCAGCCGGAAGCCGGAGTGGACCGAGGCCACCACGAAGTCCAGCTCCCTCAGCACCTCCTCCGGGTAGTCGAGGCTGCCGTCCTTGAGGACGTCCACCTCCGCCCCGTGCAGGATGCGAAAGGGAGCCAGCTCCGCGTTGAGGCGCGCCACCACGGCCGCCTGTTGCCGGAGTCGCTCGGGATCCAGTCCCCGCGCCACCCGCAGGGAGCGGGAGTGATCGGTGACCGCCAGGTACTCGTACCCAAGGTCCCTGGCGGCCCGGGCCATCTCCTCGAGGGAGGAGACGCCGTCGCTCCACTCGGTGTGGACGTGGAGGTCGCCCCGAATGTCGCCCGGCGCCAGGAGGTCCGGGAGGCGGCCGGCCTCGGCGGCTTCCACCTCGCCCGCGTCCTCGCGCAACTCGGGGGGAATCCAGGGGAGGCGGAGGAAGCCGTACACTTCTTCCTCGGTGTCGGGCTGCCACCTCTCCTCGGGCCGGTCGGCGCGGCGGAAGCCATCCTCGTCCAGCTCCCATCCCAGGGACGCGGCCCGGCGGCGCAGCCGCTCCACGTGCGCCGGCGATCCGGTGTACACTACCAGGGCCGAGGCAAAGGAGGCGGGCGGCACCACCACGCAGTCGCAGGTGAGCCGCCCCAGCTCCACCGTCACCCGGCGGCCCGGGACCGCCACCCTGGCCCCGGCCCCCAGACGCGCCAGGGAGCCGATGACGTCCGGCGACGGGGCCGCCACCACCAGGTCCACGTCCCCGACCGTCTCGCAGGCCCGCCGGACGCTGCCGGCCACCTCGGCGGCCGTAACCCCTCCCAGACGGCGGACGGCCGCCAGGAACTCCCTGGCCACGGGCCAGGCAACGCCAAGGAGATGCCGGCGGCCAGCCTCCCGCCACCGTTGCAGGCTCTGCTCCAGTGTGCCGGCGCGCCGCTCACCCCACCCGGGCAGGGTGCGCAGGAGCCCCGTTCGCACCGCCCGTTCCAGGTCCTCGACGCCCGCCACGCCCAGGCGCCGGTGGAGGAGACCGGCCGTCCGCGGACCGATCCCCGGTACCGCCAGCAGTTCCAGCACGCCCTCCGGCACCCGGGCGCGCAGCCGGTCACGCAAGGAGGAGGTGCCCGTGTCCAGGATCTCCTCCACCTTGCGGGCCAGGTTCGGTCCGATGCCGGGAATGTCCAGGAGCCGTCCCTCCCGCCGCACCTCGGCCAGGTCCCGGCCCAGGGACTCCAGCGACTGGGCGGCCCGGCGGTAGGAGGGCACCTTGAAGACTTCCTCGTCCAGGATCTCCAGGAGGTCGCCTATCTCGCGGAACACGGCGGCCACGAGCCGCGCCGCGCCCCTCCCTCCCGGAGCGGCGGGTCCCGGAGCACCGCGGCTCTCCGCTCCCCGGGCGCCCCTCTCCGCTCCCTCACCGCCGGCTGACCGGGGCACCGTCAGTAACGCTCCCCATCCGGCGGGGGGCCGGCCGCCTCCTCCCGGCCGGGCTCCGGCCGGGCGCCTCCCTCCTCCTCCGACCCTGGACGACGCGCCTCAGCGCCCGTCGGCCCGGCGGAACGCGGAGCCGGAGGCTCCGCCTCGTCCACGGCCTTGCGGACCTCCTCGCGCAGCTCCTGGCTGGCGCGCCGGAACTCGCGCAGGGCCCGGCCCAAGCTGCGGCCCAACTCGGGAAGGCGGTTGGGGCCGAAAACCAGGAGGCCGACCACGGCTATGACCAGTATCTCCCACGGGCCTACGCTACCCATGCCGGCGCCTCCCTTGCCCCCATCCCGTCCGGCGCGCCGGACCGCCCCTCCGCCTCCGCTCCGCCGGGGGCACCGCGCGCCCCGCGGCCGGCCCCGTCAGGAGCGCGGAACGGCACCCAGCTCGGCCGCCAGGGCGTCGCGCACCCGCCGGTGGGCTTCCTCCACCTCGGCGTCGGTCAGGGTGCGATCCGGCGCCCGGTAGACCAGGCGGTACGCCAGGCTCCGCCAACCGGGCGGGACGGGTTCCCCGCGGTAGAGGTCGAAGAGCCACGCCTCCTCCAGGTACGGTCGGCCGGCCCGCCGGACGACCTCCGCCACCCGCTCCGCCGAAACCTCCTCCCGCACGAGGGCCGCCAGGTCCCGGTTGGCGGCCGGGAAACGCGGCAGGGGGCTGTAGGCGCGCACCGGGTCCGCCTCGGCCAGGACCGGCTCCAGCTCCAGCTCCACGGCGCAGCAGCGGGGAGGCAGCTCGAAGGCCGCCGCCACCCCCGGGTGCAGCTCCCCCAGGAGACCGACCTGCTCCTCCCGCCCGTCGCGGCGGCGGAGCAGCACGCGCGCGCAGCGACCGGGGTGGAAACCGGGTTCCTGGGCGGGGACGAAGACGATGCGGGCGGGCTCCGCCCCGGGCCGGGCGTGCACGGCCAGTCCCAGCCGCTCGGCCACCTCCTCCACCAGGCCCTTGACGTCGAAGAGGTCGGCCTGCTGCGCCGGCCGCGACCAGTGGCGGCGGGGGAACTCACCGGCCACCACGGCCGCCAGGTGCCACCCTTCGTCGGGGACCGCGGTGAGGGGAGGGGGGTGATCCGCCGCGGCCGCCATGGACTCGACGGAGGCTGCTCCGTAGACCCGCCCCACCTCGAAGAGGGCCACGTCGCGCTGCTGCCGCCGCGCGTTGAGACCGGCCGCCTGGAGAAGGCCGGGCAGGAGCATGGTCCGCAGGACGGCCTGGTCGGCCGCCAGAGGGTTGGCCAGGCGGACGGCGCGGCGCCGCGGGTCATCGGCCGGCAGGCCGAGGCGGTCGAGGAGATCCTCGCCGTGGAAGGAGAAGGTCACCGCCTCGCTGTAGCCGGCCTGGAGGCAGACGGATCGCGCCGCCCGCGCCAGCTCGCGCCGCCGGTCGGGCCGGGCTCCCTCCACGGGGCTGGCGGGCAGCCGGGCCGGGATGCGCTCGTAGCCGTGGAGGCGGGCCACCTCCTCGGCCAGGTCCTGCCAGCGGGCCACGTCCGGCCGCCACGAGGGCGCCCGCGCCACCCACGGCCCGCCACCCGTTCCAACGGTGGGGGCGCCGCTCCCTCCCGCCGAGGCGGATTCGTCCCCGCCCACCGCTGCCCCGGAGGCAGACCGCCCCTCGGGGTCCCCCGCCTCCACGGCGAAGCCGAGACGCGCCAGATACCCGGCCACGTCGGCCGGGGTGAGGGACACGCCCAAGAAGCGGGCCACCGCCGCCGGCTCGAAGGGGATGACGGCCTGTTCCGGCAGGGCGTGCCGGGCGTCCACCTCGCCCGCCGGCACCTCGCCGCCCGCCAGCTCCTGGATGAGGGCGGCGGCGCGGGCGCAGGCGGAGGCGCAGCCCAGGGGGTCCACCCACCGCTCGAAGCGCAGGGCCGCCTCGGAGCGGATGCCGAGCCGCCGGGCCGTGCGCCGCACCCCCTCGGGCGCGAAGAAAGCCGACTCCAGGAGCACGTCGTCCGTGTCCTCCCCCACCTCGCTGGAGAGCCCTCCCATGACGCCCGCCACGGCCACGGGCCCGGCGGCGTCGCAGATGAGGAGGTCGCCCTTCTCCAGGCGCCGCTCGACCCCGTCCAGGGTCACCATGGTCTCGCCCGCCCGCGCCCGGCGCACCACGATCTCGGTGGCTCCGTCCGCGGCCGCCCGCAGCCGCCGCCGGTCGAAGGCGTGGAGGGGCTGGCCCCGTTCCAGCATCACGTAGTTGGTCACGTCCACCACGTTGTTGATGGACCGCATGCCGGCCGCCTCGAGGCGCCGGCGCAGCCAGGCCGGCGAGGGGCCCACCCTGACCCCGCGCACCACGCGGGCCACGTAACGGGGGCAGAGGTCGGGGTCCAGGATGGACACGCGCACCGTGGCGGCGCAGGGCTCCTCCACCTGGCGCGGCGGTGCCCAGGCGTCGCGCAGGGGCAGCCCCAGCACGGCCGCCGCCTCCCGGGCCACCCCCAGCACCGACTGGCAGTGAGTGGCGTAGTTGGGTGTCAGGTCCAGGACCAGCACCGTCTCCTCCAGGTCCATGGCCGCCGTCAGCTCGGCCCCCGGGGCAGGGCGCGCCGACAAGTCCCCTGGGGGCAGGACCCAGATGCCGGTCCCCCCCGTGGGATCGGGCTGGCCCAGCTCCCTGGCCGAGCAGATCATACCCTCGGACTCCACGCCCCGGATGGCCCGCCGCCCGATGACGGTGCCGTCGGGAAGCCGCGCCCCCGGCAGGGCCACGGGCACCAACTGGCCCGGTCCCACGTTGGGCGCCCCGCAGACGATGCTCAGGGGCCCGCCGACCGGACGGCCATCGGCGCGCGCCGCCCCACCCACGTCCACCCGGCACACCCGCAGGCGGTCCGCCCGCGGGTGGGGCGCCACCTCCAGCACGCGGCCCACCACCACGCCGGAGAAGCCGGGAGCCAGCCGCTCCACGGCTTCCACCGCCAGACCCGCCATGGTCAGCCGCTCGGCCAGCTCCTCCGCCGCCGGGAGCCCGTCCACGAACTCCCGCAGCCACCCGTAGGGAACCCTCACGCCGCCGATCCCCCGCTTTCGCCGCCGCCTCGCCGGCCGACGGCCGCGCCGACCTCACCGTCGGTCGTCAAAACTGGGCGAGGAAGCGCAGGTCGTTTTGAAAGAAGAGGCGCAGGTCGTCAATACCGTACTTGAGCATGGCAATGCGCTCCACCCCCATGCCGAAGGCGAAGCCGCTCACGGCGTCCGGATCGTAGCCGCCGTTGGCGAGAACGTCGGGGTGCACCATGCCCGCCCCCAGCACCTCCAGCCAGCCGGTGCCCTTGCACGTGCGGCACGGCCCGCCGCGCCCCCCGCAGATGGTGCAGGAGACGTCCACCTCGGCCGACGGCTCCGTGAAGGGGAAGTAGCTGGGACGCAGGCGGATACGGGCTTCCTCGCCGAACATGCGGCGGGCGAAGGCGGCCAGGGTCCCCTTGAGGTCGGCCAGGCTCACGTCCCTGTCCACCAGGAGCCCCTCCACCTGATGGAACATGGGGGAGTGGGTGGCGTCGTCGTCCCGCCGGTACACGCGCCCCGGCGCCAGCATGCGCACGGGCAGGGCCGGGGCGCGCGAGCGCATGTACCTGATCTGGGCGGGAGAGGTGTGGGTGCGGAGCAGAACCTTGTCGGTCACGTAGAAAGAGTCCTGCATCTCGCGGGCCGGGTGGCCGGGGGGGATGTTGAGGGCCTCGAAGTTGTAGTAGTCGTACTCGATCTCCGGCCCCTCGAAGACGTCGTAGCCCAGGTTGCGGAAGATGGCCTCGATCTCCGCCGCCACCCGCTGCAGGGGATGGGCGTGGCCCACCTGGGGCCTCCGGCCCGGCAGGGTCACGTCCACGGCCTCGGCCTGCAGGCGGCGCTCCTCCTCCGCGGCCGCCAGCTCGGCCCGCCGGCCCTCCAGGGCCCGCTCCAGCTCGTCGCGGACGGCGTTGGCCAGGCTGCCCACGGCCGGCCGCTCGACCGGGTCCAGGTCCCCCAGCCCGCGCAGGAGCGCCGTGAGGGCGCCCCTGCGGCCCAGGTACCGGACCCGCACCTCCTCCAGCTCCGCCAGGGAACCCGCCGCGGTGCAGGCGCTCAGCGCCTCGGCGCGAAGAGATTCGACGCGCTCCCGCATTCCGCCACCGCCCGCCCGGATTATAGCACGCGCCCTCGTCCCAACGCCGCGCCTCCGCCGGCGCCCGGGCCGAGCCAGGCGCGGCGGTGGCGGCCGCGGGCACGCAGGCGGCGCCGGGTGCGCAGGTGGTAAAGGTGCCCGGCTGGCGTCCCGCCGGGCACCCGTGGGGGGAGGCAGCATCATGTTCCGCCGCCGGGGGCGGCCCCCGACCCGATCGGCACCGCCGAAGCCGGCTACCCTACCGGACGGACTTGAAGACCTCCGGGCGCTCGGGCCCCTCCGCCACGATCTGGGCCACGGCCCCCTTGTGGAGGGCCCGGCTCAGCGAGTGGTCCACCAGGACGTAGGTGCCGGGCGCGTCGATCCTGAACTCCACCCAGGTCGCCCCGCCCGTGGGGACGAAGGTGGTTTGCACGTTGCTCAGGGCCTCCGTCGAGCCCTCGGGGTGGACCTTGTCGAAGATCTCCCCTATGACGTGGAAGTTCGAGGGCACATTCACGCCGCCGACCCCGAAGAAGATGCGGACGCGCTCGCCCACCCTGGCCTTCATGGCCCTCGGCCCCGTCAGGCCCTGCACCCGGCCGTTGAAGACCACGAAGGCGGGGTGCTCGGCGTCCATGGCCTCGTAGTCGAAGTCGAGGCCGCCGCGCCCCGGCTTGGCGTAGAAGTCGCCCTGCATCACGTAGAACTCCCGGTCCACCGGCCCCAGCCCGCCCTCGGGCTCCACCAGGATGAGCCCGTACATCCCGCGCGTCACGTGGGTCGGAATGTCGGGCGTGGCGCAGTGGTAAACGTAGAGGCCCGGGTTCAAAGCCTTGAAGGTGAAAACCCTCTCCTCACCGGGCTTTGCCTGGGACACCTTGCCGCCACCCCCCGGCCCGCTGGCGGCGTGGAGGTCCACCGAGTGAGGAAAGGCGTTGGACTTGGGATTGCGCAGGTGCACCTCCACCGTGTCGCCCGCCCGCACCCGCAGGAAGGGACCCGGCACCTTGCCGCCGTAGGTCCAGAACGGATAGGTGTCCTTGTCGTTGATGAGTCCCCTGACCTCCCGCGGCTCCAGCACCACCACCACCCTCTGGGGCTTGCGTTTCCCCACGGCCTTGGGCACGTCGGTGGCCGGCCGCACCACGTCGGCCGGCGCCGTCGTCTGGGCGCCGGCGACGAGCCCCACTGCCAGGACCGCGACGGCCCCGGCTGCCAGGACGACAAAAACCGCCCGCCGCCACACCGCTGCTCACCTCCTCGCTCACGGTTTCCTGCCTCGTTGCTCCGCCGTGGCGCCACGGCTCCTTGCCGTCTCCAGTAGGCCACCGCCGGGAGGACGAAGCTGTGAGATCCCTCACGGAACCGAGTGTCATTTGTTGATAGCACTTTGGGAGGAGGGGTCGTCCTTGATGCCCGCGCCCCGCCGGCCAGAGCGCTTCCGGGACCGCCTGCCGGCCGCCCTGGTGGCCGGCGGCCTGGGTCTGGTCGTGCCCCTCCTGGCAGCCGCCCCCTATCGCCTACCCGGCGGCGGAACGACAGCGTGGGTCCAGGTGAGCTACCTCTGGGTCGCGACACCCGTCTCGCCCTGCCGCCGGCCCACCCCGGCAGAACTGGCGCGTTACCTTCCCCACATCGCCAAAGGGGTGGAAACCACGGGCGTCTGCGCGCGCCCCCGCCGGGGCGTGCGGCTCACGGTCCGGCTGGACGATCGCCCGGTCTGGCAGGGGGAGAGCCGGGCGCGGGGGGTCTGGCACGATGGGGCGGCGGCGCAAACCATTCGCCTGGCGGTGCGCCCCGGCTGCCACCGCCTGGCCCTCGACCTGGCGGAGACCGGCGGGCAGCCCGTGGCCGCCCGCCGCGACCACCGTTGCCTCGCGGCGGGCCAGGTGTGGATCCTGGACCTGGCCGGTCCCCGCCGGGAATGGGTGAGCCGGCCGTGAGGGGCCGCCGCAGGAGCCTGGCCGATCACCTCGGCAGCCTGGACGCCGCGGTCCGGCGCGGCACGGGTGCCGAGGCCAACCCCCTGGAGTGGCCGGGTCCCCTGGCCTGCCTCTTCCTATTGGTCACCGCGGCAACGGGTTTCGCCCTCTTCGCCGTCTACCGCGTCTCGGCCGACCCCTACCCGGCGGTGGCCGCCCTGGACCGGCACGCCGTGGGCCGCTTCCTGCGGACCGCTCACCGCTACGGCGCCGACGCCGCGCTCCTGTTCAGCACCGTGCACGCGCTGCGCGAGGCGGCAGCGGGCCACTACGACCGCCGCTGGACGGTGCCCTGGGCGAGCGGATTCTTGGCCGTGGGGCTTCTCCTGCTGCTCGGGGTCACCGGCTACGTGCTGCCGTGGGACAGCGTGGCCCAGCTCGCCCTGCGGACCCTGACCGACGCCCTGGACGGGTTTCCCCTCCTCGCCGCGCCCCCCTCGCGCCTGCTCCTGCCGGGCAACGTGAAGCCGTGGCTCTTCTACCTCGCCCTGGCGGCCCATGCCATGCTGAGCACCGTCCTCACCGCCGTCCTCGCGGCCCACGTCCTCTCGGCCCGCAGAAGACGGCTCTGGCCGCGGCGCGTCCTGGCGGCCGCGTCCCTGGCGGCGCTGGCCGCCGCCGCCCTCCTCCTGCCCGTCCGCAGCCAGGGGCCGGCAGACCTCGCCTCCCTGCCGCCCCGGGTGAACCTGGACCTCTTCTATCTCTTCTGGATACCCGTCGCCGACCGGACGGGGGCGGGCGCAGCCCTCCTCCTCGGCGTCGCCGCTCCCCTCCCGGCCCTCCTGCCTCTCCTGACCGGGAGGAGGGGGTATCCCGCGGGCCGGCCGCGGCCGCCCCTCCCTCCGGAACCCGATGGGCCACCCGCTCACACGAACCGGGCGGGCGGCAGGACGAGGTACACCCGGAAGACGGGGAAGTAGCGGCGCTCCTCCAGCTCGATGCGGCGCGCGAGGCTGCGCACGGCTTCCTCCCAGCGGCGGCGGGCGAGCTCGCGCTGCCCACCGGCCAAGGCTTTCTCGGCGCCGTCGAGGAGGGCGGCGATCTGCTCCGCCGAGGAGGCCAGACAGACCCGGTAGTGTTCGGCGAGCCGCCGGCCCTCGGCGCCGCGCGCCCGCACGGCGGGCAGGAGCAGGCGCTCCTCCGCCGTCACGTGGCGGACGAGCCGCTCCCGGAAGGACCGCAGCTGCGCCCGCAGGCGCGGACCGTCGGCTCCCCCGGACCTCCCGGCCGGCTCCTCCTCCAGGAAGAGCAGGGTGAGGCGCATGGCCTCCCGCACCAGGACCCGGTGCTCATCCCAGAACCGGTCCACCAGCGACACGCTCCCGCCGCCTCCGCACCGCCCACCGCTCGTTCCGCCGTCCGGGTGCGCCGGCCGGCGGTCCCGCGCCTCACGGGCTCAGGTCCCGAGCCACCGTGTTCCACGCCAGGGCCAACCGGCCCGCCCCGATCCGGGCCAGGTCCACGCGGGCCAGGGCCCTCCCGCGGCCGTCCACGAGGAAGCCGACCGCGGCGTGGGACAACGCGCCCGTCCTCGGGTCCGGCACCCCCGCGGGCACCCGCAGGAGCCGCAGCAGGCGGCCGGTGGTCGCCGCGTCGCCCGCGAGACCGCGCCACGACGGACCGTGAGCGCGGCCCCTCAGCCATGAGCGCAGGCGCTCCGGCCGGTCCCGCTCCGGATCCACCGTCACGAGGACGACGCCGGCGAGGGGATGGGCACCGGCCACCGCCCGCCAGGCTTCCTCGGCCCGGCGGACGGCCGTCGGGCAGGCATCGCCGCAATCCAGGTACAGAAAGGCCAGGAGGCTGGCGCGGCCGCGCAGGACGGCCGGCAGGGACGCCGCCCGTCCGTCCTGGTCCCGCAGCACGACCTCAGGGACCGGGAAAGGGGGAAGCCACGCCAGCGCCGGCTCGCCCGCCGCGGGACCGCGCAGGCGGGCCAGCACCACCGGCGCCGCGAGGAGTGCCAGGACCGCCAGCGCCGCCAGGAGCCCCCGCCACCCGGACGCTGCCCGGCGCGCCCGCGCCAGGCAGCGCCGCACCTCCTCGGGCCAGAAGAGAGCCAGCACCCCGCCCAGCGAGACGGCGCCGGCCAGGGTGCTGAGAGGATAGGCCCAGGACAGGCTGCCCGTCTCCGGGTCGCGGCCGAGGCACGCCAGCCGCAGCCGCGCCCAGAAACCGGCCGGATCGGCGAGCACGCCGGGGAACAGGGCCGGCACGGCGAAGGCCAGCCAAAAGGTGGCCAGGGTGGCTCCTCCGAGGGCGAGGAGGAACAACCCCGGCCACAGATCGGAGGCGAGCCACCGCTCAAGCCTGCTGGCGGCACCGCCGGTGGGTCCCATGCGGTCTCAGCGGACCCACCAGGTCCCCGCCAGGTACTTTAGGTTGCCGAAGTATGCGATCACGAAGGCCGCCAGGAAGACGAGGGCCAGCCAGAGAGCTCCCGGCGTCCCGTGCTCGTCGTCCCGCTGCGCCATGGTTCACCACTCCTTTCGCCCTGCTCGCGGCGTGCCGCCCGGAAGGCCCGCCGGCATACCCGCCACGTTGCCCGGTCACGCCTCGGCGACGGCCACGCGCGGCTCGGCGGGCGGCGCCACCGGGAAGGTCACCTGGGCCGGGCGGTCCACCGGCCGCCCGAAGAGCACGGAGGCCACCGTGATGAGGATGAAGAGGGCGCCGCCGACCACCGACACGACGCCGAAGACCTCGCCCAGCGTCATGAGCAGGCTGGCGGCCGGATCGAAGGCCGGCGGCTTGAGCGGCGCCGCGGCGAAGGTTATGTCCCAGTGCCGCCGCGGCACGCCGTAGGTCCCCGCCATCATGAGGAACAGGGAGAGCCCCATCACCCCCAGGCCGAAGATCCAGGGCTGCACCCGCGCCAGGCCGGGCAGCACCACCTGCCGCCGGAAGACGAGGGGCAGGACGTAGTAGGTGAGGCCCATGAAGGCCAGGGTCGTGCCCGCCACCACCGTGCCGTGGAAGTGGCCGGGTATCCGCATGGTGTTGTGGGAGACCACGTTGATCTGCTCGGTGCCGTAGATGACCCCCGTGATGCCGCCAAGGAACCCGAAGCCCACCATGGAGAGGAAGAGGGCGGAGAAACCCGGGTTGCCCCAGGGCGCCCGGGCCAGCCACTCGAAGAGGCCGCGGACGTAGCCGCGCGCCCGCTGCGCCCGCTCCACCGAGGCCGTCACCGCCATGGCGTGGATCATGCTGGCGAAGACGGCCAGGTGCATGACGTAGCCCGTGTTCCAGATCTTCCAGGCCGGGCTCACGGCCGGGTCCACCAGCAGGTGGTGGGCCCGCGCCACGAGGATGAAGAGGGCGTAAAAGATGAAGGCCGTGCGGCAGATCTTCTCGTTCACCGGCCGGGCGCCCACCGTGAGGGTGGCCAGGAGGTACCAGATGGCCACCATGGCGGCCACGTTGATCTGCTGGGAGTCATGCCCCATGGCCCACCAGAGGATGCGGTACATGGCCGGGTCCAGGTGGGGGATGACCCCAAGGGACCAGAGGAAGGTGGGGATGTAGACCAGGGCCCCGTGCAGCAGGGTGATGACGGCGATGATGGCGGCCATGGCGATGCCGAAGGTGAAGAGGGGCAGCGACCGGGCCGGATAGTACCCCTCGGCGCGCGCTATGACCAGGCTGGCGAAGAAGACGCCCAGCGCCACCAGGGCGCCCACGGCGAAGAGGATGATACCGAGGTAGTAGAGGGGGTCGGCCTTGAGGGGATAGTACGAGGTCATCATCACGTCGGCCTTGCCCTGCAGGATCATCACGTTGACGAGGACCGCCCCGGCCACCATCAGGACCCAGGCCAGCCAGGCAACGCTCGGCGCGGCCAGCCGCGAGCCCAGCACCACGGCGCCGGCGAAGTAGAGCCCGGCCACCTCGAAGAAGACGATCCAGAAGAAGAGCATGTTGAGGCCGTGGCCGGTGAGGGCGCGGTAGAAGGGCACCGCGTCCAGCAGGTGCACCCCGGGCCAGCGGGTGAGGGCCACGAGCAGCCCGTAAATCCCGCCTATGAGCAGGGCCACCACGGCCACCACGGCGTTGGCCTTGATGAGGACTTCGGCCGCCCGGTGGACGCGCAGGCCCGTCACGTCGCACGTCCTGAACAAGGGAAGCCACCTCCTTCGCTGTCTCGCTATCTCGCCGCCTCGCCGTCGCCCCGTAGCCGCGCGGCGGGAAGGCTTCCTTCCCGCGACCTCACTCCGCCACGTGGATGCGGCCCGTCATCACGTGGTGGCCGGCCCCGCAGAACTCGTTGCAGATGACGCCGAAGTCACCGGCCGTGGTGGGCGTGAAGGTCAGTATGTATTCCCAGCCGGGCAGCACCTGGAAGTTCATGTTCACCGGCACGAGGGAGAAGCCGTGCTGCACGTCCAGGGACGAGAGGTGGAAACGGTAGCTCTCGCCCTTCTTCAGCCTGAGCACCGGGTCCCACTGGAACTGCCGGGCCAGGATATAGACGTCGCTCCCGGGCGGCGGCTCCACCACGGGCCGCCCGTCCTCCTCGCCCACCCTGTAGCGGGCCACGAACTCGTCGTACATGGCCTGGTACTCCTGCGCCGTCACCCGCCGTGACTCGCCCACGGGATTCTGTTTGCCGAACACGTGGAGGTACGGCATCATGAGGAACGTGAAGATGGCCCAGAGGAAGGCCACCGTGAGCCAGATGCGCTCGTGGCGGTCCGCCGGCTTCCACCACACCCTCTCAGGCGCGTGGATGCTCACTCTTATCCCCCCTTCCGTCGGTCCCGCGCCGGGTGCCAGCGCCCGCACCCCAGGGCCACCCGTCTCCCCTCTGCCACGCGGCGGCCATGCTGCTCCCTGCGCGGGGAAACGCCCCGTCCCGCTCGGGCCGTCAACCGGCCCGCCAAGCCGAGATCTCCATGAGGCCCCAGACCGTGTAGCTGAGGATGGAGATGACGGCCGACAGGAGGAAGATGAGGAAGATGTCGTCGTAGAAAGCCTGCATGGTCGGGATCCTTTCCTGCCTCGCCTCCCCGTCCGCCACCGCGCTCACCTCCCTTCCCGACCGGACCGTTCCCGGCTCCAACTTACAAGCCCTCCGCGGGGGGCAAAGTGACATCGCTCACCGCCGGTCGGTGATCTTTCTCACAGCGGCGCCGTCCAAGGGGGCTAGGACTTCGACTCCCAGCGAAGCTCCCGTTATGGCACTTCGGGACGATGTCATTCCCACCGCAGGAGACGGAAAATAAAGGTGCGGCGGCTGCGGGGCGCCGTTCCGATCCTGGGAGGGAGGGATGAGGCATGGTTTCCCGTCAATGCCTCCGTGAGATCCCCCTCTTCGCCGAGCTCCCGGAGAAGGTGCTCCTGGGGGTGGCCGCGGCGGCGCGGCTCCGCCCGGTGGCGGCGCACCGGGTCCTGTTCTCGGAAGGGGAGCCCGTCAACGCCTTCTACGTTTTGGTGCGGGGCCGCGTGCGCATCAGCGCCCTCTTCGAGGACGGAGAGGAAAACGCCATCAACGTGCTGGGAGACGGCGAGTTCTTCCCCCACACCGGCTTCCTGGCCGGCGGCGCGTACCCGGCGACGGCGTCCACCCTGGTGGACACGGAGCTGGCCGTCCTCCCCAGCGAGGACCTGGCCGGCCTCATCCGGCAGTTTCCGGAACTGGCCTTCCAGCTCCTGCTGGAGATGGGGCGCCGGGTGGACATCCTCCAGACCAGGGTGCGCGAGCTGGCCCAGCGCGACCTGCGCCTCCGGGTGCTCTGCGTCCTGGCCCGCCTCTGCCGCGTCCAGCGCGTGGCCTTCGCCGACCGGCGCCCGGAGGACGACCCCGTGCTCCTCGTACCCCTCACCCACGACGACCTGGCGCGCCTGTCCGGCGGAGCCAGGGAGAGCGTGAGCCGCATCCTCGCGGATCTCCGCCGCGAAGGCGTGGTGCTGCCCTCGGCTCCCGCCCGCCTCGCCGTGCGCGTCGACCGGCTGGAGCAAGCCCTGGCCGCCCTGCGAGGCTGCCCGGCCCTCAACCCGGTCCGGGGCCACGAGCCGCCGGCGCGCCTCGCCCCGCCCCTCCACCGCGAGCCCCTAGGAATGCCCCTCCGGTAGGCGCCGGCTGAGCTCTTTCACGAAACGAAGTGCCGCGGGAGGCCTGCGGCCAGGAGGGTGGCCTCCGCCAGCGCCTCGGAGTGGGTGGGGTGGGCGTGGATGGTGGCGGCCAGGCGGTCGAGGCCGAGGCCGGCGGCCACCGCCAACGCCCCCTCGTGGACCATCTCGGCCGCGCCGGGTCCCACGACGTGGACGCCCAGCACGCGGCGGCTCTCCCCATCGGCCACCACCTTGACGAAGCCGTCCCGCTCCCCCGCCGCCACGGCGCGCCCGTTGGCGCGGAAGGGGAAGCGGCCCACGAGGACCGGTCCCCGCGCAGCGGCCTGCGCCTCGGTGAGGCCCACGCTGCCCACCTCCGGCAGGGTGAAGGTGCAGGCCGGCACCACCTCCAGGTCCACCGTCCGCGGCTGGCCGAAGGCCGCCTCCACGGCGGCCACCCCCTGGGCCAGGGCGTAGTGGGCCAGGAGCCGCCGCCCGACCACGTCGCCGGCGGCCCAGATACCCGGTGCCGCCGTGGCCAGGTCCGACCCCACGGCGAGCCAGCCGCCGTGCTGGGCCGGCGCACCCTCCCGCCGGGTGGACCCGGGCCCCCGGCCGGTGCCCGTCTCCGGCGCGAGGCCCACGGTCTCCAGCCCCAGCCCCCCGGTGTGGGGGCGCCGCCCCGCCGCCACCAGCACCGCCTCCGCCTCCAGGAGGGACGGCGGCGGGTTCCCCCCCGCCACGGCACGGGCGCCGCCCGCCACGGACGCGCCCGCCGCGCCCGCGGCGGAAGCCGGGGCGCCTGCCGGACCAGACGGTTCCAGGTGCAGCCGCACGACGCCGGTGCCGGCCTCCGCCGCCGCCACGCGCACCCCCGTGAGAAGGCGGATTCCCCGCCGCTCGTAGAGGCGGGCCATCTCGGCGCTCACGTCCTCGTCCTCGCCCGGCAGTACCCGCGGCAGGAGCTCCACCACCGTGACGCGGCTGCCCAGGGCGTGGTACACGGTTGCCAGCTCCATGCCCACGGGGCCCGCCCCCACCACCACCAGCCGCGGCGGCACGGAGGCCAGCGCCAGGGCCCGGGCGCTGTCCCAGAAAGCCTGCCCCCGCGCCCAGGGGAGACGGACGGGCACGCTCCCCGTGGCCACCACGATCCTGGGAGCCGCGAGGAGGAGTGACTCGCCGGCTGCCTCCTCGCCGCGCGGGGCGGCCGGCCCGGGGGCGGCCACGGTGACGCCCCGCCGGGCGGACGCGCCGCCCCGCTGGGCTCCGGTGTCTCCTGGCGAGGGATCCGCAACCCGGTCCACGCGGACGCGGCCCGGGCCCTCGAGGCGCCCGCGGCCGCGCACCACCTCCACCCCCGCGGCGCGCAGGAGATGGTCCAGACCGGCGGCCAGGGTCCGCACGGCCCGGTCCCGAAAGGCCCGCACGGACGACAGGTCCACGGCCACACCTTCCACTCGCAGGCCGAAGGCCCCTGCCTCGCGCAGTTCGCGGGCGCGGCGAGCCACCTCGAGCAGCGCCTTGGAGGGGATGCAGCCCCGGTGGAGGCAGGTCCCGCCCGGCGCTTCGTCGGTGACCAACACCACCTGCGCTCCGAGCCGTGCCGCCCGGAGCGCCGCCCCGTAGCCAGCCGGCCCGCCGCCCACCACCACCAGGTCCGCCCGTCGGCCGTCCACGCCGGTGCTCATGTCCGGCGGCGGGGACCAGTATACTTAACCGCCATGATGGTCACCTCCTCCCTCCCGAGGTCGCTCCGCCGGCTGCCGCGCCGCCCGCTGCTGGCCGCCGCGGCAGCCCTCGTCCTTCTGGGTTTCCTCGCCGTGACGCCGGCCCCGGAGGCGCCCGTGGTGGAGCACCTGCCCGCCCAAGGGCCGGCCACCGACCCGCCCCTCTACTACGTCCGCCCCAAGATGCGGGCGGTGGCCCTTACCTTCGACATCAGCTGGGGGCACCGCACCCTGCCCCCGGTCCTGGACATCCTGCGGCGCGAGGGAGTGCGCGCCACCTTCTTCCTCTCGGGGCCGTGGGCGGAGCACCACCCCGACTTGGTCCGGGCCATCGTGGCCGGCGGGCACGAGGTGGCCAGCCACGGCCACGAACACGTCAAC
>CAYXQP010000018.1:0-7677 GCA_964467515.1 uncultured Eubacteriales bacterium
AGCCGTCCATCTCCACCAGGAGCTGGTTGAGGGTCTGCTCCCGCTCGTCGTGGCCGCCCCCGTAACCGGCCCCCCGCTGCCTCCCCACGGCGTCGATCTCGTCAATGAAGACGATGCAGGGAGAGTGCTTTTTGGCCGTCTCGAAGAGGTCGCGGACCCGGGAAGCGCCCACGCCCACGAACATCTCCACGAAGTCGGAGCCGCTGATGCTGAAGAAGGGGACGCCCGCCTCCCCCGCCACGGCCCGCGCCAGGAGGGTCTTTCCGGTCCCGGGCGGCCCCGCCAGGAGCACCCCCTTGGGGATCCGCGCCCCGAGCTGGATGTAGCGCTTGGGGTTCTTGAGAAAGTCCACTATCTCGGCCAGCTCTTCCTTGGCCTCGTCCAGCCCGGCCACGTCGGCGAAGGTGACCCGCTTACGCGGATCGTCCTGGTGCAACCTGGCCCGGCTGCGACCGAACTGCATGACCCGGCTGCCCCCCATCTGCCCCTGGTGCAGGATGAAAGCCAGCGCGCCCACCACCAGCAGCACCGGCAGGAGCGTGCTGAGGAGAGCCGCCCACCACGGGGTCTCAGCCGGTTCCTGGTACTTGACCTCCGCCCCCTTGGCGATGAGAAGGGCGTCCAGGGCCTGGCTGTTGGCCGGCTTGACCGCCAGGAAGTGGCGGCCGTCCCTCAACTCGCCCATGACCCGCGTTTGGTCATAGATGTACACTTTCTTGACCTGGCCTTCGGCCGCCAGGCGGTAGAGCTCGTTGTAGGGCAGCTCCTCACCCTCCTGCCGCTGGGCCAGGAGGACGTTCAACACGGTGACGAAGAGGATAACCAGCAGTCCATAGGCCAAAAAATTACGAAAAACCTTGCCGGACCCCATAAAAAACCTCCTCATCCGGCACTCTGTTCCATCGGCATTCTAACATATGGCATCGGGCAACTCAACGCAACGCAGCACGAGGAGGGTTTCCGTGTCCGGACGCGGGAGGAAGCGCGCGTCCACGGCGTGACCCACCACCCAGAGCAGGACCTCCTCTCCCGAGGGGAGCCGGCCCGTCACCAGGGGGAGCCGGTCGCGCAGTCGCCGGGGCACTCCCCACCTGGCCAACAACCTCTTGAGGCGGCTGGGCCTGGCGCGCCCCCGGAGCCAGACGCGGTCCCCGTCCCGCCGGGAGCGGACCGTCAGGGGCCAAAGCAGGTCTCCGGCCGCCAGGATCACCTCGCGCGGGGTCCCCCCCGCCGCCGGCCCTCGACCCGCGTCGCCGGGCATGAGGCTGGCCTCCAACCGCACTCCCGCCTCGGGGACCAGGACCGCTCCCGGCACGGGCAGCAAGCGCGAGTAGGGGGCGGTCTCCCGCCTCCGCGCCACGGTGAGGGCGTCCCGTTCCCGCCAGGCCTCCAGGCCTCCTCCGAGCACCGCCCTGCGACCGGTGGCACCCCGGACCAGGGACAGCGCCCTCTCCACGGCGGCAAAGTCCGGCCCGGGCAGCCACCCCAGAGAGGCGCACGCCTGCCGGACCAGGCGTCGCTGCAAGCCGGGCGGCAGGGGGGAGAAGAGGTCGAGGGGAAAGACGACCGCCTCCTCCTCCGCCCTGGCGATGGACCGGAACCGGTACGCCACCACCTCCCCCAGCCATTCCTCGTCCTCCCGGACCACGTCGGCCAGCCTGGCCAGAGCGTCCGGCAGGCGGGGATTGCCCTGGCTGAGGAGGAAGGGCAAGATGCGGTGGCGGACCCGGTTGCGGAAAAGGGAGACGTCCAGGTTGGTCTCGTCCCGACGGGGCGCGAGCCCCGCCCGCCGGCAGTACTCGTCCAGGGCCGCCCGCGGCACGGAGAGGAGCGGGCGGACTATCCATCCCTCCCTGACGGGCGGGATGCCCGCCAGCCCCCACGGCCCCGTCCCGCGCAGGAACCTCATCAGCACCGTCTCGGCCAGGTCGTCCCGGTTGTGGCCGAGGGCCAGACGCCGCGCGCCCGTCTCGTCCCGCAGGCGGCGGAAGAAGGCGTACCTGGCCTGGCGGCCGGCTTCCTCCAGGGTGAGGCGGTCGCGCCGGGCGATACCCGCCACGTCCTCCTCCGCCACGGTCACGGGGAGACCCAACTGGCCGGCGACACGGCTCACGAACCGCGCGTCCGCCGCCGCCTCGCGGCGGAGGCCGTGATTGAGGTGAGCCACGTGCAGGGAGACACCGAGCTTCTCGCGGAGGGACCAGAGGACATGGAGGAGGGCCAGGGAATCCGCCCCTCCGGAGACCCCCACCAGCACCAGGTCTCCGGGGGTGAACATGGCGAACCGCCGGACGGTCTCCTCCACGAGACGGCGCACCTCGTCCATCAGACAGCCGGCCCCCTTGCAAAGGTTAGCACCAGCACCGACCGGTCGTCCTCTCTCCCGGTGGACCCCCGTGCGGCCGCCGTCAGCAAACCCTCGGCCAGCTCCCAGGGGCGACCGGGCCCCGCCGCCCACCCCGACAGCCACTCCTCGATCCAGCCCTCCGCCGGCATCGCCTCCAGGATCCCATCGCTCAGCATGACGAAGACGTCGCCGGGCTGGAAGGTGCAGTCGACGACGCCACACGTTCCCTCGGCCACCGCCCCCAGGGGAGCCGCCGGCGCGGCCAGCGTCCGCGGCGACCCGCGCCGCAAGAGGTAACTCGGGGGGGCACCGGCCTTGAAGAGGGTCGCCTGGCCGCCCACCAGGTCCACCTCGGCCACGTCGAGGCTCACCGTCTCCTCGCCCGGCCCGGCCAACCCCAGAAGGACATTGATGAGGCTCATGGCCTGCGGCACCCCCACGCCGCCCCGTGCCAGCCGTTGCAACCACGCGACGACGAACCTGCTGAGACGGGCGGCCCGCAACCCGCGTCCCATGCCGTCGCTGAGAGCGACCAGGAGACGGCCTCCGCCCTGGTCCTCCCAGACCAGGTGAGCGTCGCCGCTCACGATGCGACCGGGGGCCGCCCGCTTGAATACCTCCAGTCGGTACTGAAGTGGAAGCCCCGCGCGGGCGGCTCCGGCCTCCGCAAGAGGGGCGGCCGCCATCCGTTCCGCCGTTCGAGCCAGTTCCCAGAGGTGGGCCGCCAATCCGAGCCGGGACTCCTCGTGCCGCAGCCGGTGAAGCTCGGCCAGCTCCGCCAGGGGACGCGCCACCTCCAACGCCAGCCGCACCCCCTCCGGCCGGAGACACGCCAGTCGTCGCGGCAAGAGCGCCACGCCCGGACCCCCACGGAGGGCCTCGCCGAGGAGCCGGGCGGCCGGCGCCTCGCCCTCCCAGCACCCGCGGCGGCGCGGGCACCCGAGACAGACTCTGGCGCGAATCTGGCCGAGGGCGAGGGCCGCGACACCGGCCGGAACCCTGGCGGCGGACTCGACCAGGATCCTGGCTCCCTCCCGCAGGAGAGCCGGTACGGGGGCAGACGACGGGTCCCGGGAGCGGGGCGCGCTCCCGCGCGGCCCCCTCGGCCGGCTCCCGCCGGGCTGGGAACCGAAGCGGTCACCCAACCCGCGCAGGATCCAACCTCCCGCCGCGGCCGCCGCCGCCCACGCCGCCACCACCGGACCGCCCAGGAGCCACCCCAAAAGCGGCGGGAGGAGGAGGAAGAACCAGCGGTGCCGGGCACCGGGGCCCAAACCGAGCCTGCGGGAACGCCCAGCCGTCTCGACCACGCGCCAGCGCCCCCTGCCGCCGGCCCGACACCCCTCTCGCGCCGCCGGCCCCGCAGCCGTTTCCTCGCCCCTCGCCACGCCTCCAGGGTACCAGCGCCCCGTTGGCGCATGCTGGCGGAAGGAGGCGACGGCAGGACGCAAGTTTTGACAAGGAATTTTCCTCGCGCCCCCTTGCCAAGAACGAGCATCATTGCTAGATTGGCCTGTGTTGCGTCTTGTGAAAGTGTTCTCAACTACGCCGCTGCTCGCCTGAGTCTCCACCCGTTGAAACGTCAAGGAAACGCCGGTCTTGGGGCGCAGCGCCGGGCAATCATCTGTCCAATTTTCGTGAAAGGATTCACGACGGGGGTGAGCTAATTTGATCCAGGAGGCCGCTCCCGGCCACGGCGGCGATGTATTGGGACCGGACCGCGAGTCGCCCCGGGTCCCCCGGGCCCTGGCCCCCATCCTCACGGCCGTCCTCCTCGGACTCGCCATACCCCTGGTGGCCGCCGCGGCCCGTCTCGTGCCGGTGCGGACCTTTCACGACCTGGTCTACGCCCTCCTGGCCATCCCCATGGCCGTGGCCGCCGCTCGCTTCGGGGCCGCGGGCGCCATGGCCGCCGGCCTCGCCTCCCTCCTCTCGGCCTGGGCCACGGATCCCGTCCAGCCCCTCCTGGTTCAGTTCTACCTGGCCAGCCTGGCCGCCTCCCTCCTCGGGGCCACCCACGCCCTCCACCGACGCCACCTGATGCTCATGGCCACCAACAGGCGCCTGGCGCAGCTGGCGACCAGAGACGCCCTCACGGGCCTCCTCAACAGCCGCGCCTTCTGGACCAACCTCCGGCAGGGCCTCCTGGTCCACCGGCGGACAGGCCAGCCCCTGAGCCTGCTCCTCCTCGACCTGGACAACTTCAAGGAGTTCAACGACCGGTACGGCCACCTGGCGGGGGACGCCATGCTGGCGGCGGTGGGCAAGGTCCTCCGCCGCTGCGTGCGCGCCTCGGACCTGGCGTGCCGGTACGGGGGTGACGAGCTGGCCGTCATCGCCCCCAACACCGACGAGACGGAGGCCGGCCAGATGGCGGAGCGCATCCAGGCCTGTCTCCAGGAGGTGACCATACCGGGGGCCGGCCGGGGGGAGGAGGGCGAACGCCACTCCGTCAGCGCCTCCATCGGCATCGCCTCGCTGCCCCGCTCGGCTTCCACCGCCGATGAGCTGGTGGCCGCCGCCGACCGAGCCCTCTACGCCGCCAAGGCCAGGGGCAGGAATTCCGTGGCCACCGCCTCGGGCCGCCGTTCCCTGCCGCGATGAAGCCCGCCGTGGGCTGCTACAGAGCGGCCCCGGTGGCCTCCCGCACGGCCGCCAAGGCCCTCTCGAAGAGAACGGCCCAGTCGTGCCGCCGCGCCGCCTCCCGGCGGGCGGCCACGCGCTCGGGCAGCCGGCCCTCGGCCAGGGCGCGCTCGAGACAGGCGACGAACCCGTCCGGGCCCTCGGCCAGGTAAACCAGGTCGCCAAGCCGCCGCACCTCGGGCATGTCGGTGGAGACCACGGGCACCCCGGCCGCCAGATACTCCCACACTTTGAGCGGGTTGACGTGGCGGGCGAGCTCCCCGGCGCGGAACGGGTTCACCGCCGCGTCGAAACGCGCCACCCAGGCTGGCACCTCGTCGCGAGGGCGGGGACCGAAATAGTGCACGTTGGGCAAGGCGAGGAGCCGGCTCAGGTCCTGGTTGGTGGGGCCCACCAGCACCAGCGACCACTGGGGGCGGAGCCGGGCCAGCCCTTCCAGGAGGCTCACGTCTATCCACCCGTACAGGGAACCGACGAAGCCCACCCGGGGACGGGGCACCGCATCCAGGAGCGGCAGCGGCCGTTCCAGGCCCCGCGCGAAGAGCCGGCTGTCCACACCGTTGGGGACGTAAAGGGAGCGACGAGCGAGGGGCGCCTTTTCCCGCAGGAGCCCCTCGGCGCTGACCAGCAGCAGGTCGACCCGGCGCAGGAGCCGCTCCTCGCTGCGCGCCAACATGGGACCGTTGACGCCGGGATAGGCCGCGTGCTGGTCCACGCAGTCGTAGACCAGCCAACGCCGGGGCAACAGGGCAGGCTCCCACGGCAGGTACGTCCAGACCAGGGCGTCCCGCGCCCCCAGTCGGCGCATGGCCCTCCTCACAGCCTGCTGGGCCAGCACCCTGTTGACCGCGAAGGGCAACGGGTGCCTTGCGCCGAAGGGCAGGGCCAGAACGGACGGCAGCAGGTAGAGGTCCAGGTCCGGGCGGAGGCGGCGCGGCTCCGGCCGCAGGGCCGGCCGGAGGTGCTCCCGTCCGCCCGACCGGACGAAGGGTGGGGAGGGAGGCTCGACGTACAGGACCCGGTGCCCCCTCTCGGCCAGCAGGAGCATGAACCTCTGCTTGCGGGTCCAGGGGCCGTTCCAGCCCATGCTGGAGAGGCAGACGATCCAGGGGCCGGCGCTCAACCGGCGCCCTCTCGGGCCTTGACGGTCCAGGCGTCCACGCCGTCGCGGCCGTCCCCGGCCGGGCGGGACCGGCCCAGGGGAGGACCTTCAGGCCTGCCCAGGGCCTGGACGGCGAACCCCGCCTCCTCCCAGCGACCGTGGTCCAGCGCCCCGGTGGCATCAAAGAGGGCGGGCGTCCGCACCCGGGAGAGGAGGGCCGCAGGGTCCATCTCCCGGTACACGCGGTGGCCCACCAGGGCCAGCACCAGGTCGGCGCCGGCCGCCGCCTCCACCGCGGAGCCGGCCACGGATAGGCCTGAGAGATGCTCAGCGAGGTTTTCGTGGCCGGCCGCGGCGGCGCCCAGGTCGGCGGCCGGTGGCACGAAGGGGTCGTGGGCGGTCACCGCCAAACCCGCCCGCAACAGGCCGGCGGCCACCTGCAGGGACGGCGACTCGCGCAGGTCGCCCACGTCGGGCTTGTAGGACAGCCCCAGCAGGGCCACTCTCCCCCCCTCGCCGTTCAGGCAGCGGCGGACCCTCTCCACCACACGCGCGGGCATACCGTCGTTGACGGCCCGGGCCTGGCGGATCAGGGGCGCCGTCTCCGGGGCCTTCTCCACCAGGAACCAGGGATCCACGGGGATGCAGTGCCCGCCCACGCCCGGCCCGGGGCGGTGGATGGACACCCTGGGATGCCGGTTTGCCAGGGCGATGGCCTCCCAGGCGTCCACCCCCAGCCTCTCGCAGAGGAGGGCGAACTCGTTGGCCAGGGCCACGTTCACGTCCCGGAAGGTGTTCTCCATGAGCTTGACCGTCTCGGCGGTGGCCGCGTCCGTCAGGGTGATCCGGCCGGCCACGAAGGAGGCGTAGAGGTCCGCCGCCCGCCGGGCCGCCTCGCGGCTCAGCCCGCCGACGACCCGGTCGTTGTGGACCAGCTCGTGGGCTATGCGGCCGGGGATGACCCGCTCGGGGCAGTGGGCCAGGAAGAAACACCCTTCCGGCGGCAACCCGTCCCGGTGGGCGCGCAGGCCCCCTCGCTCCAGGATGGGACGGAGGAAACCCTCGGTGGTCCCGGGCGGCACGGTGGACTCCAGGATCACCACGTCACCCGGCCGCAGGAGAGGCGCCAGTCTCCCGGCGGCGGCGGCGACGTAATCCAGGTCCGCCTCCCGGCCGGGGAAGCGCTCCGACGGCCTGGCCGGCGTGGGGACGCAGATGAAGGAGGCGTCGGCCGGCTCGGGGACGAGGCCCGCCCGCAGCCTCCCGGTCCCCAGGGCCTCGCGGTAGAGCTGCTCCAGCCCCTCCTCCTCCGTGGAGCGCGTGCCGGCGTTGACGGCCTCCACCACCTCCCGCCGCACGTCCACGCCGACCACCTCGTGGCCTGCGGCGGCCAGGAAAACGGCCGTGGGGAAGCCGATGTAGCCCAGTCCCACCACGCATACCCGGCCTCGTCGCGCCAACGGCTTCACCCCCGACGCCACCGACATTATGCCAGACGGATCCCCTCCCTCGCCGGCCTGGCTGCGGGCCACCGCCGCCGTCGGCCTCAGGAGGACCCTCCGCCCGCACCACCGCCGCCTCCCGC
>CAYXQP010000018.1:7777-21321 GCA_964467515.1 uncultured Eubacteriales bacterium
ACCGCCGCCGTCGGCCTCAGGAGGACCCTCCGCCCGCACCACCGCCGCCTCCCGCTCCGCCGCCCGCCCCGCCTGCGCCGGCGGCCGCCGCCAGCATGGCCTGGAGGAGGCGGGTCATGCTCTCCCGCACCACCTCCTCCACCGAGGTCCGCACGTCGGGCGAACGGGCCAGGGTCCGCATCTCCTCCCCCAGCCGCCGGCGGAAGTCGGGCGACGACATGCTCCTCTCCACCTGCCGCTCGACCAGGACCTCGCCAGCGGCGGAGCGCAGGAACTCCTCGATCCTGGCCTGCTGTCCCAGCCGCTCCACCTCGGCCTCGATGAGGCGTTGGATGTCAGGCGACCTCATCTCCTCGCGGACGGCGGCCCGCACCTCCTCCCGCGTCGGCCCCGGCGCGGGCGAGCGGGCGGGCGCCCCTCCGCAGCCCAGCCCCGGCAGCAGCGACACCGCCAGCAGGAAGGGCAGCCAGCCAGCGTACCGGGCGGCTGGCGGCGACCCCCCGTCCCGCCGTGCAGGCGGCGGCCCGCCCCGCCGTGCAGCAAAACCATTCACGGCCCCTCACCGGTCGGCGCCCCGTCTCCCCGCCGACCGGGCGTTAGCATCCCTCAGGGCGCGCCGCCCGATGTCGCGCCGGTAGTGGACGCCGGGGAAGGAGACCAGGGCCGCCGCCTCGTAGGCCCGCGCCAGGGCGGTCCGCACGTCTGCCCCCAGGGCGGTCACGCCCAGCACCCTGCCCCCGGCCGTCACTATCCCCCCGTCCGCCGCCGCCGTGCCGGCGTGGAAGACCAGGACGCCGGGCAGCCGCTCCGCCTCCGCCAACCCCGTCACCGGCAGACCGCGCTCGTAAGGCCCGGGATATCCCCCCGCCGCCAGGACGACGCAGGCCGCCGCCCCCGCCCGCCAGCGCACCTCCAGGCCCCCCAGGTCGCCCTCCGCGCAGGCGCGGGCCAAAAGGTAGAGGTCGCTCTCCAGCAGAGGCAGGACGGCCTGGGTCTCCGGATCGCCGAAACGGCAGTTGAACTCCAGGACCATGGGCCCTCTGTCCGTCAGCATGAGCCCGGCGTAGAGCACCCCCCGGTAGGGGGCACCCTCGGCGGCCAACCCGCGGACCGCCGGTCCCAGCACCCGTTCCTCCACCCGGCGCAGGAGCTCCCGATCCACGAAGGGCACGGGGCAGTAGGCACCCATGCCGCCCGTGTTGGGGCCGCGGTCGCCGTCCCAGGCCCGCTTGTGATCCTGGGCCGGGAGGAGGGTGAGGAAACGCTCCCCGTCCACCAGCGCCAGCACCGAGACCTCCTCCCCGGCCAGCCGCTCCTCCACCACCACCCGCCGCCCGGCGGCACCGAAGGCCGCGCGCACCATGACCTCCTGGATCCAGGCCACCGCCTCGCGCGGTTCCTCCGTCACCAGGACGCCCTTGCCCGCAGCCAGGCCGTCCACCTTGAGAACCACGGCGTCGCCGGCCGCCAGGCGGCGCTCCGCGTAGGCGGATGCCTCCAGGGGGTCGTCAAAGACCCGGAAGGGCGCCGTCGGGATGCCGTGCCGGGCCATGAACACCTTGGCGAAGACCTTGCTCCCCTCGATGGCGGCCGCCGCCCTCCGGGGACCGAAACAGGGCACGCCCAGCGCAGCCAGCCTGTCGGCCACCCCCGCCACCAGGGGCGCCTCCGGACCCACGACGACGAGATCGTACCTCTCCCGCTCCACCAGGGCCGTCAAGCCCTCCACGTCGTCCGCCTCCACGGGCAAGCAGCGGGCCAGGCGCGCGATCCCGGCGTTGCCCGGTGCGCAGTCCACGCCCGCCACCCGCTCGCTCCGGACGAGCTTCCACACCAGGGCGTGCTCTCGCCCGCCGCCTCCCACCACCAGCACCTTGGCCCCCGCCACGCCGCCACCCCCCTCAGGCATTGCCCCCGCCGCGGAACCCGGTCGCGGGCTCCCCCGCCGGGGGCCGCCCACCTCGCGGCCCGCCGGCACCGCGGCCGCCGGGCGCCTTAACCCGAGCCCCCGGCCCGGCCGATACAAAAAAGGCCGGTGAAAAGACACAGGAGGTATCGCGCTTGCGACCCGCAGAAGTCAACTCCAACCTCATCGGAAAGAAGCTGGCCAAGACTGTCTTCACCGCCGACGGGCGCCCCCTGCTGACGGCGGGCGTGACCCTCACGCCGGCCTACCTCGACGCCCTGCGCCGCCGCGGCTTCACCGTCGTCTACGTGCAAAACGAGCTCCTCCCCGACCTGGAGGTGGACGAGGCTCTCAACAGCGACACCAGGGTGAGGGCCACCCGGATCATCAAGGAATCCATGGACCGGCTGGCGGCCGGGTACGAGATTAACGTAAAGGCCGTCAGCGACGCCGTCAACGACATCCTCAACGACCTGACCGGCAACTCCGACCTGGTCTTCAGCCTGTCGTCCCTGCGGAGCGTGGACGAGTACACCTTCACCCACAGTGTCAACGTCTGCGCCATCGCCCTCATCGCCGGCCAGAGCCTCCACTACACCCGCCAGGACCTGCACAAGCTCGGCGTGGGCGCCCTCCTGCACGACATCGGCAAGGTACAGATGGGGGACATCGTCCGCAAGCCGGGCAAGCTCTCGCCCGAGGAGTGGGAGCGCATGAAGACCCACCCCACCATCGGCTACGAGCTCCTCCGGACCAACTTCGAGATCAGCCTCCTCTCGGCCCACGTGGCCTTCCAGCACCACGAGCGCATGGACGGTAGCGGCTACCCCCGCGGTCTGGCCGGCGGAGACATCCACGAGTTCGGCCGGATCGGGGCGGTGGCCGACGTCTACGACGCCCTGGCCTCGGACCGTCCCTACCGCAAGCGCCTGGACCCCGCCACCCTGGCCGCCGAGCTGCAGGGCATGGCGGGCGACCACCTGGACCCGGAGATCGTGCGGAAGCTCCTGGCGCGCATGGCCCTCTACCCGACGGGGTCCATCGTTCTCCTCGCCACGCGGCAGGTGGCCGTGGTGGTCCGCCAGACCATGGGCGACCCTGCCCACCCCGTGGTGCGGGTCGTCACCGACAGCGACTACAACCTGGTGGAACCTTTCGACGTCTCCCTGGCCGAACGGGAGGACCTCACGGTGCACATGATCCTCCCCGACTACCCGGTGCGCGTCCAGGAGCAGATCCGCCGCCGCCAGCAGGACCTCATTGGTGCAGGAAGTGGCGCCGCCCCGTCAGGAGCATGACGAGGCCGTGGCCGTCGGCGGCGGCGACCGACTCAGCGTCCCGCACGGAGCCCCCCGGCTGGACGATGGCCGCGACGCCGCACCGGGCCGCCTCCTCCACCACGTCCGGAAAGGGAAAGAAACCGTCGGAGGCCAGGCACGCCCCCCGGGCCTCCGCGCCCGCCTGCTCCAAGGCCTGCCGCGCCGCCGCGATGCGGCTCGTCTGCCCCGCGCCTATGCCGAGGGTCCGGCCCCCGGCCGCCACCACGATGGCGTTGGAGCGCACGCGGCTCACCACCCGCCAGGCGAAGAGAAGGTCCTTCATCTGGCCGGCATCCGGCTCCCGCCGGGTGACGCACCGCCAGGTCGAGGGATCATCGTCGAGCCTGTCCGCCTCCTGGACCAGGAGACCGCCGGGCAGGCGGCGCAGATCCATCCCCTCCCGGGGACCGCGGGGGGCGTGCTCCTCGGCCGCCGGCAGGGCCAGGAGGCGCAGGTTCCTGCGACCGGCCAGGACGGCGAGCGCCTCCGGGGCGAAGGAGGGAGCCGCCACCACCTCGAGGAAGCCCTCGGCCAGCTCGGCCGCCGCCTCCTCGTCCACGAGGCCGTTGAGGGCCACCACCCCGCCGAAGATGGAAACCGGGTCCGCGGCGCGCGCCCGGCGGAAAGCCTCGGCCACGCTCGCGGCCACGGCCGCCCCGCACGGGTTGCCGTGCTTCACGGCCACCGCCGCCGGCTCGTCGAAGGCGCGGGCCAGGGTCCAGGCCGCCTGGGCGTCGGCCAGGTTGTTGAAGGATAGCTCCTTGCCCTGAAGCTGGCGGGCCGCCGCCACCCCCTCCTCGGCGCCCAGCGGATCCCGGTAGAGGGCCGCCGCCTGGTGCGGATTCTCCCCGTAACGGAGGGAGGCCGCCCTCTCCCAGGCCAGCACCAGACGCTCGGGAAAGGATCGCCAACCCGACCCGGCCGCCCGGCCCAGGTGCTCGGCCACCACGGCATCGTAGAAGGCCGTGTGCCGGAAGGCCTCCACCGCCAGCTCCAGACGCAGGTCCCCCGGCAGGTCGCCGCGCGCCCGCAGCTCCTCCAGGACCAGGTCGTAACGGTCCGGGTCCACCAGGACGATGACGTGGCGGTGGTTCTTGGCCGCGGCGCGGATGAGGGCCGGCCCGCCGATGTCCACCTGCTCCAGGGCCTCCTCCAGCGTCACGCCGGGCCGGGCCACCGCCTCGCGGAAGGCGTAGAGGTTGACGGCCACCAGGTCCACGGGCCGGATGCCGAGGGAGTCCAGCTGCCGCCGGTCCTCCTCCAGGTGGCGCCGCGCCAGGATGCCGCCGTGGACGGCGGGATGGAGGGTCTTGACCCGGCCGTCCAGGATCTCGGGGAAGCCGGTCACGTCGCTGACGGGGACGACGGGGACGCCCGCCCTCGCCAGCTCCGCGGCCGTCCCCCCCGTGGACACGATCTCCCACCCTAGGGCGGCCAGGCCCCGGCCCAGCTCCACGATGCCCCTCTTGTCCGTGACGCTGAGGAGGGCCCGCCGCGCCGGCCGCCCGCCCGCCCCGCTCCCGTCCCTCACGTGAAGATCACTCCCTCACCCGCCACGACCTCGCCCACCACCCAGCACGGCACGCCCTCCGCCGCCAGGAGGCGCGCGATCCCGTCGGCGGCCTCCGGCGCCGCCACCATGACCATGCCGAGGCCCAGGTTGAAGGTGCGCCGCAGCTCTTCCTCCTCGATCCCGCCGTGGCGGGCCGCCAAACGGCGCAGGAAGGCGTAGACGGGCGGCTCGGGCCACGAACCGGACCGCAGACGGGCCGCCAGACCGGGCGGCAGGGCGCGCGGCACGTTCTCCGGGAAGCCCCCGCCTGTGACGTGGGCGAGGGCGCGCACGGCCGCTCCCTCGCGGCGCAGCACCTCCAGGACGGGGCGGACGTAGATGCGCGTGGGCTGCAGCAACTCCTCGCCGACGGTGCGCCCCAACTCCGGCGGCTCGTGGTCCAGGTTCACTCGCGCCTCGGCCAGGAGCCGTCGCACCAGGGAGAAGCCGTTGGCGTGGAGCCCGCTGGCGGCCAGCCCCAGAAGGGCGTCCCCGGCCCGCGCCCGCTCCGGACCCAGGATGGCGTCCCGCTCCACCACCCCCACGGCGAAGCCCGCCAGGTCGTACTCGCCGGGGGCGTAGAAGCCGGGCATCTCCGCCGTCTCCCCGCCCAGCAGGGCGCAACCGGCCTCCTCGCACCCCCGGGCCACGCCCGCCACCACGGCGGCCACCTGCTCGGGATCCAGCCGGCCCACGGCCAGGTAATCGAGGAAGAAGAGGGGCTCCGCCCCCGCCGTGAGGATGTCGTTGACGTTCATGGCGACGCAGTCCACCCCGACCGTGTCATGCCGGCCGAGGGCGAAGGCCAACTTGAGCTTTGTGCCGACGCCGTCGGCGCCAGCCACGAGGACGGGGTCCCGGTATCGGTCCCTGCCGAGGGCGAAGAGCCCGCCGAAGCCGCCCAGGCCGCCGAGGACCTCGGCCCGCCGGGCCCGGCCGGCCAGCGGCTTCATCAGCTCCACGGCGCGCCGCGCCGCGTCCACGTCCACGCCCGCCCGGCGGTAGGTCCACCGCTCCCCCACGCCCGCCCGCCGCCACCCCTCGCGACCCGCGGGGAAATCCCCGCTCGGCCCCGCCTATTCTACCGGCTCACCCACCCTTGCGGGCAAGGCCTACCCGGGGCTGAAGCCGGGGGCCGACGCTGGGGGCGCCACGCTGGGGCTACAGGCCGCGGCGGCGGCGCCGCTCGCGGCCGGTGATCGCCTCTCCTCCCAAGGGCTCTGGCACGGGCGTCACCGGGATCTCCGCGGCGGGCTCGCCGGCCGACCCGTCGGGGGCGCTGGCGGCGGGTGTTTCCGCCGGCGCGGCCGGCGCCTCGCCGGCCGTCTCGGCGGAACCGTAGGTGGACCGCCGCCGCCGGCCGCCCAGGGGAACCGTCTCGGGCGGCTGGCGCCGCTCCACCTCGAGGGTGCAGCGGGTGGCAAGGGCGGCGATGACGCCGAGGGCCGCCAGATAGGGCATGAGGACCGCACCCACGGCGCCCACGGTGACGGGGATGTCCATGAGGACGCGCTCGCGCCTCTTCACCACGATGCGGTTGACGTTGCCCTCGCGGATGAGCTCGCGCACCCGGGCGACCAGCTCCGAGCCCGAGACGGTGATCCGCTCGGTGAAACCGCGCGGCTCCTCCTCCAGCTTGATGAGGGCCTGGACCACATCCCCCCCCGTCGCCTGGAGCACCTCGTAGGCCTTTTTGTAGGAAACGCCGGCCCGCTCCCGGAGGATGTCTATCTTGTCCAAGGTGATGAGGGACTCATCCGCCACCGCTCTCCGCCCCCTCAGGACCGCACCCGGGCGGCCACGCCTCTATTATGTCCAAAAGCCGCGCCGATTTCAGGCGTCTGTCCAGGACAACCTCCAGGTGCGCCCGCAAGGCCCGCCCCAGGGCTTCCAGGGCCGCCGGCTCGGCCCGGAGGCGGAGGCCCCCCAGGCGGGAGGCGGGCAACCCGAGGAGGAAGCCGGCCAGGGCCACCGCGTCCGGAGCGAGCACCGCGCCGCGCGGTTTCCCGCCGGATTCCCCCCGCGCAGACGGGGAGCCGACCTCCTCGGAGGACTCGGGGTGCGCCGCGCACGGGAGGCACAGGCAGAGGCCCCGTCCGGGGAAGAAGACGGCGCCGCCGCCCAGCCCCTGGCCGCAGCGAGCGCAGGCGGTCAGGAGCGGTCTCCACCCCGCCAGGGAAGCCAGGTGGATCTCCGCATAGCGGAGAACGATCTCCCGATCGGCGCCGCCATCCAGAGCCGCGTAGGTCCGCAGGAGGAGCCGGTAGACGCTCCGGCCCTCGGGGGAGGGATCGCCCTCCGCCACGATCTCGGCCGCAATCTCGGCCAGGTAGGAGGCGGCCATGAAGAGGGGCAGCTCCGCGCGCAGGCGGGGGAAGTCCCGCACCGGCGCCGCCTGGCTCACCCCGTCCAGGGACCGGCCCTTCCACAGGAGGGCGGCGCAGCACGAGAAGGGAAGGAGGACGCGCGCCAGACGGCTGGTGGGCTTCCGGACCCCCTTGGCCAGGACGCGCAACCGGCCGTGGGCCTCGGTGAGGAGGGTCACCAGCGAGTGGGCCTCGCCGAAGGGCTCGAGACGGAGGACGATCCCCTGCGCCCGGTAGTTCACGATCTCGTCCCCTCGCCCTCGGGGCGGCCCGAGGCGCGGGAGCCGGAGGTTCGGGAGCGAAAGGTGACCGCCCAGGCTCCGAGGAGGACCGCCTGCCCGGCCAGGTAGACGAGGAAGGCCGGCCGGGCGCCGGCGAAAAGCGCGCCGGCAAGGGCCGGCAACTCCGCGAGGTGGGGCAGGAAGACGAACACCCCCGTCACGGCCGCCCCCGCCGCCGCCACCAGCACCGCGCCGGCGGCCAGGTCCTTGGCCGTGCCCGCCAGGGGATGGTGGTCCGGGTGGGCCAGGTCCACGGCCGCCTCCACCGCCGTGTTGGCCAGCTCGGCGAAGAGGACCAGGGCCACCGCCAGGACCACGGCCGCCAGCTCGGCGGGGGTGAGGCGGGCCCACCAACCCCACCAGATGGCCCCCCAGGCGGCGGCAGCGTGGAAGCGCATGTTGCGGCCCGCAAGCCAGGCCTCCCAGACGCCGCGCCCGGCGACACGAAAGCTGGCCAGGGCTCCCTGACGGGCCCGGAACGCCCGTCCGCTACCTCGCAAGACCGAGGGCCCCAAGGACGGTCTCCGCCTCCGCGCTCATCACCCTCTCCTCCTCCGCGGTGCCGTGGTCGTAGCCCAGGAGGTGCAGCACGCCATGCACCGCCAGGAAGGCCAGCTCCCTTTCCAGGGAGTGGCCGTACGCGGCGGCCTGACGGGCGGCGGTGTCCAGGGAGATGACCACGTCCCCCAGGAGGAGGGGCGGTCCCTCGGCGGGGGCGATCCCAGGCCCCTCGCCGGCCGGCACCGGCTCCCGCAGGGGGAAGGAGAGCACGTCCGTGGGCTCATCCCTCCCGCGGTAACGGCGGTTCAACTCCCTGACCTCCCCGTCACCGACGAGGGAAACCGTCACCTCGGCCTCGGCCAGGCGGTGCCGGGCCAGGACCGCCTCGGCCGCCCGTCTCAGGGCGCCGACGGCCCGGCGGATCTCGGGCGCCGCCCGACCGACACCCAGCACCTCCACCATCAGGGCTAGATCACCCCGCTCCCGGCGGCGGCCCGCTGGGGTCCCGCCCTGCCCTGGGCGTCCCCGCCCCGGGGACCGGCTCGTGACCGGTCCGCCCCGGGGAGCGAAGGGTATTGCACCCGTTCGTGGTACATGCCGCCCAGCACGCGGACGAAGGCCTCGGCGATCAGGTCCAGGTCCCGCAGGGTCAGGTCGCACTGGTCCAGCTGGCCGTCGGCCAACCTCTCCCTTATCACCCGCCGCACCGTGGCCTGGAGGCGGCCCGGAGACGGGTCCCGCAGCGCCCGGCAGGCAGCCTCGGCGGCGTCCGCCAGCATGACGACGACCGTCTCCCTGGTCTGGGGGCGGGGACCGTGATGGCGGAACATCTCCTCGGTGACCTCCCCCGCACCGCCCTCCTCCAGGGCCCGCCGGTAGAAATAGGTGAGGAGGCTGGTTCCGTGGTGCTCGGGGATGAAGCGGGCGATCTCGGCCGGCAGCCGGTGGTGGCGGGCCAGCTCGATCCCGTCCTTGACGTGGGAGGTGACGATGAGGGCGGAGAGGTGGGGCGAGAGCCGGTCGTGGGGGTTCTGCCCGTTCATCTGGTTTTCCACGAAGAAATAGGGCCGCTTGATCTTGCCCACGTCGTGGTAGTAGGCCCCAACCCTGGCCAGGAGGGCGTCGGCCCCGATGGCCTCGGCGGCCGCCTCGGCCAGGTTGGCCACCACGATGCTGTGATGGTACGTGCCCGGCGCCGTCAGCATCAGCTTGCGCAGGAGGGGCTGGTTGGGATTGGCCAGCTCCAGCAGGCGCAGCGCCGTCAGGATGCCGAAGCCGTTCTCGAAGAAGGGCAGCGATCCGACCGCCAGGACGCCTCCCAGGAGGAGGCCGGCGGCGGCGGCGATGGCCGCCTGGACACCCAGGGCGGGGACGGAGACCCCGCCCGGAAGGAGATGGTAGGCCGCCAGCACCGCGACGCCCCCGGCCGCGGACCAGAGGCCGGCCCGCATCAGGTCGGCCCGGCTGGACAGCCGCGCCCCGGTGATGACGGCCGCCGCGGCCTCCGCCAAGCCCACCAGCAGCGTGACGGTGTTGCCCCCGGCCGTCAGGGAGTTGGCCACGCTGACGGTGGCGCCCACGCCCAGCGCCAGCACGGGGTTGGCGAGGGTGGCCGTCAGGAGGGCGCAGCCCGCCGCCGGCGTGAGAAGGGGCGAGAGGGGGGAGAGAACCCGTCCCAGAGCCGCCCCCCCTACACAGATAACACCCAGGGCCAGGAAGCGCCCGTCGTGATCCAGGCTCCGCAGCCCGGCCACCCGCACGAGGCCGCCCAGGAACCCGGCCAGGAGCAGCGCCCACAGGAGCGAGGCTCCGCGCTCGGGCCAGCGGGAGCCGGCGGCCAGGAGGCCGGCGTCGGCCAGCCGCGCCACGTCCTCCTCCGTCAATTTCTGGCCGCGCCGGACGATCATCTCGCCGCGCACGATGGTGACGGGTCGGACGGCGGCCATGGCCGCCCGCCGCTGGCGCTCGGTCTCCTCGCGATCCAGGAAGAAGTTGGGCTGGAGGCTGTGCTCCACGACGGCAGCCAGGAAGTCGGAGAGGAGGGGCGCATGGCCCAGGGAGCGGACCGCCGCCACGGCTTCCCTCTGGAAGGTGGGCAGGTCGGCCACCGTGATGTTGCGGCTCATCTCCCAACGCAGGATGTCCCTCACGTCCCGCTCGGCCCGCTCCAGGTCGTCGGCCGAGAGGGAGAGGGCCTCCTCCAGGGCGGCGTCCCGGACCGGGAAGGGCAGACGCTGCCGCAGCCGTCCCACGGCTCCCTCCCGCTCACCGCCCTGCTCCAGCTCCGCCCGCGCCTGTCGCAAGAGGTCGAAGGCGCCCGCCGCTGCCTCCTCCGCCCGTTGCGCCGCCTCGGCCCTGCGCACGTAGGTCGCCATGACCCGGCTGGCGGCCTCCTGCCGCAGCCGCTCCGTGGCGGGCCGGTCCACGAACTCGCGCGGCGCCACCAGGTCCACGGGCGCCACCTGGCCAGGCTTCAACCGGTACTGGCCTCCCGCGCCGGAGGAGAGGACCGCCGCCAGGCCGAGGACGCACGCCCCCGTCCAGGCCGCCCTGAGCCTCCGGCCGCCGCAGAGCCTCCGCAGGGCGGAGAGCCGCTGCCGCAGCCACCCCCCGGCCCGCGCCAGCCTAGCCATCCCCGGCCTCGGCAGGGGCCTCGGGAGGGGCGGCGGGAGGCGCTTCCTCGCCGCGGGACGGCCGGGGACCCCGTGCCCGCTCATGCTCCTCGTAGGCCCGGATGATCTTTTGCACCAAGGGATGGCGGACCACGTCCCTCTCCGTCAGGTACACGAAGGCGATCCCCTCCACCCCCTCCAGCACCTCCCGCACCTCGTGCAGGCCCGATTCCCTCTCCGGCGGCAGATCGACCTGGGTGATGTCGCCCGTGACCACGCACCTGGACCCGAAACCCAGCCTGGTCAGAAACATCTTCATCTGCTCCGGGGTCGTGTTCTGCGCCTCGTCGAGGATCACGAAGGAATCGTCCAGAGTGCGACCCCGCATGTACGCCAGGGGAGCCACCTCGATCATACCCCTCCCCATGTACCGGTCGAAACCCTCCACCCCCAGGATATCGTAGAGGGCGTCGTAGAGGGGCCTCAGGTAGGGATCCACCTTTTCCTCGAGCCCTCCGGGCAGGAAGCCGAGCTTCTCCCCCGCCTCCACCGCCGGCCGGGTGAGGATGATGCGGCTCACCTCGCGGTTGCGGAAGGCGGCCACGGCCAGGGCCATGGCCAGGTACGTCTTGCCCGTGCCGGCGGGACCGATGCCGAAGACCAGGTCGTGGGTCCGCATGGCGTCCACGTACTGTTTCTGGCCGACGCTCTTGGGCCGGATGGGCTTGCCGCGGGCCGTCACCAGGACGACCTCGTCGTAGAACTCCTCCAGGGACTCCACGCGCCCCTCGCGCGCCAGGTCCACCGCGTAGCGGACCTCGCGCCTGGTGACGGCCTGGCCGCGCACGGTGGCCGCCAGCAGCCGGCGGAACACCTGCTCAGCCCGCGCCGCCGCCTCGGGCTCCCCCACGATGGTCAGGTCCTCCCCGCGGCAATAGACCTCCACCGCCAGACCACGGGCGACCTCCTCCAGGTGCTCATCGCCGAGTCCGCACAGGGCCCGCATCTGGTCCTGGTCGGGGACGTGCAGCCGCCGCCTCTCCTTCGCCCTCGCCACCACCCGGCTCCGCCCGCCCCCGGCCGGCCGCGGGGCGAAAGCGGCCAAGATCCTCCTCCGTCTCCACGAGGAGGTCCACGCGCACGACGCCCGTTCCGGCCGGGCGGACAGCGGCCCGCTCGCTCATGATCCTGGTCCCGGGCGGGAGCAGGGCCGCCAGCCGCCGCCTCAGGCGCGCCTCCCCCCGGAGGACGGCCTCCGCCTGCGGCACCGCCCGCAGCCGGCGCCGCACCTCCGCGTAGTGAATTATTTTAACTTCCAGAACGGGTTCCACGCCCACCTCGCCGGGGAAACGCAAGAGGGTCTCCCGCGCCGCGTAGTCGGCGAAGGGGGCCGGTCCCAGGCCGCCCAGGGTCAACCACAGCGGCCGGATCACGAGCTGGCGCCGGACGCGCGCCCGACCCGTGAGCACCGGCTCCCTGATCAGGGTGGGTTCCTCCGCCTCGAGCCGGTACCAGACACGCCCCCGCACGACGGCGGCGGCGCGGGCCGGCTGCGCCACCTCCACCGGCCGGGTTCCCTGGCGGGCCGGCGCCGGCCACCGCCGGACAACCCCCCGCACCAACACCTGGCCGGCGGTGACCACCTGGCCCTCCCGCACGACGGGCTCGCCGCTCAGAACGAGCAGGTGGGTCACGAGGCCGTCGCGCCTCGCCACCACGTCACCGGGGGCGTCGGCGGGCCCGCCGCCCGGCGGCAGCACCGTGCGCTCCACGATCTCCACGATGGCCCGGGTTCCGCGGAAGCGTACACCGGCCCAGGCCACGTCGGGCAGAAGGAGGGGCAGATCGGATCCCACCCTCCGGCCGTCCACGGCCGCCCGCGCCACGCCCGGCCGGAGCCCCAGGCGGGCCGCCGCCGCCCTCACCGCCGCGGGGCTCACCCTCTCCCCGCCGCGCACCTCCACGACCCACACCCGGCCCCCGGCCAAATGCAGGGCCACGAGGAGCACGGCGGCGGCCACGAGGAAGGCGCGCCGCCGCCCCAACCGGCGCCACAGGAAAGGGAGGCCGCGTCGGCGGAGGATGCGGACGCGGCAACCGGACCTCCGTACCAGGGGCCGCAGGCGGCGATAGGCCACCAGGCCGACGCAGCCCGTGGCCCCCCACGGTGTGCGGCGGACGCGCCAGAGGGTGATCCCGTGGCGGGCCGCCAGGTTGAGGAGGCGCTCGGGGCGATCCCCGCTCACCCTCACCTCGAGGAAGCCGAAGAGCCAGAGAAGAGGGTGGGGAACGGGCACCGACCCTCACCCGACCCGCTGGAACGCCACGGCGGCCACCAGGCCGGTGACGCTGATCTCCTCGGCCTGGACGCAGCCGAGGACCAGGTCCTCGCCGGTGATGAGGATGCGGCCGCCGTTCATCCCCACCACCACCCGGCAAGGGTCGTAGCTCACGATGCCCCGGTGGTTCTCGACGGTGACCTGCATCCCGCCCAGGATGGTGACGCGGGGCAGGTCCAGGGCCACGTCCTCCGGCAGGTCCAGGGCCCGGACGAAGAGGCTCTCCCGCCACCTGGCCAGGCTCCAGCGCGAGGCCCGTCCCCGTCGGCCCGCCCCCTCGCCTTGCCGTTCCAAAGGCCGCTCCCTCCCCCCTTCCCGCCCCCCGGCAAAACGTATGCCCCGCCGGCCGCGGCCAGGACGGGGCGGAATCCCGCCCCCGCGGGAGCGCCACCGCGCCGGGGCTGGGAAGAGGCGTGTTGGTCACGCACGCCCGGTGGGGTTGGCTCCGGTTCGGCCCACGGCCGCGACACCGCAGTACAGTGGCGCGGGGACACAACATGGGCTTCATGTTTCATCATGACAACACTTCCTACATCTATGCTGTATACAGCACGTTTGCTGTATGGACCCCCATGCCGCCGGGGCGGCACCACAAGGGATGAAAAGGTGAACTCCGCCGGGTGCACCGGGGTTCCATGGTCCCATGGGGCCGTTTCGGGGAATTTTTG
>CAYXQP010000019.1:0-21249 GCA_964467515.1 uncultured Eubacteriales bacterium
GGTCTGAACTAGTCGCGAAACCAACCGCTCAGGCTATTAACTCTTGCGCCGGACAAAGGGAAAAATCCTTGGGCGTGAACACCGGGCGGAGGGGCTCAGCGCCGCTCCGGGCCGCGGGGCGGCGACGGCCGGCGAGGCGGTGGCGCGCCGCGGACGAGGGGGTCCCTGCAGGTGGGCGACGGCAAAGAGCGGTACTGGATCGTGGTCCTCGACGCGCCGGAGGACGCCTTCGAGTTCGCCCTCAACAGGTCCGTCATCATCCTACCGCGGATCATGACCCGCGAGGGGGTTGGAGCGGCTCCTGGCTGCACTGCCGCCAGGGCGTCCACCAGACGCTCCAGAAAGGCAGGATCGAGGCCCAGCGCCTTGACCTTCTTGGCGATGCGCACGTAGACGAGCCATTCCTCGCCGTCGAGGCCCGGCTGGATGCGGGCCGGCCACTCCGGGTCGAGGGGGGTCAGGAGGTTGGGATCTATGAACCAGGCCGGCAGCACGTCCAGGGCCTCCGCCAGCCTCTGCAAGAGGTCCAGGCTCGGGTTGTTGCGGTTGTGCTCCAGCTCGCTCACGTACGAGGGGGAGATGCCCACCCGCTGGGCCAGTTGCTCGCCCGTCAGGCCGCGCCACTCCCTCGCCTTCCGCAGCCGCTGCCCCATCCAGACCATGGCCGTTCGTCACCTCAAATTATCTTCGTTTGCCCGGCGGCGAGGATGACACTTTCCGTCTATCCGGGGTAGTCATTTCCGGTCTCGTTGTCAACTTCGGAAGGTCCGATATTGCAATTGTCTATATACGGAACGGGTGCCGCGTGGGCCGACCAGGTGAGCTGGCGGCGGAAGGGGGGTCGAGAGATGCAGCGGGCGACGGTGTCCTACGGCGACGTGGTGCGGGTCCACGCCTGCCGGCTGGCCGTCCTGTGCCGCGACCGGCTGGGGGAGGTGGCCAGGCTGGCCGGCTTCCCCAGCGGCCCCGACGGCTCCAACGGGGCGGCCACGGCGGCCGACGTGGCCCGTTACGTGACGGCCGTGGAGACGGTGGCCGGTCCCGTGGCGGCCATCTCGGCGCGCCTCGTCCTCCGGCGGGCCGCGTCCGAGGCGGGCCTGCCCGTGGATCTCTGAAGGCGGCGGGGCGGTTCCCCCCAGCGTCGGGGAGCGCATAGCGTGACAGAACGGGACCGGCGGCGAGCCGTGTGCTAGGATACATAACGCTGGCAGGCGGGCACGCGTGCCGCCGCGAGGGCGGAGGCGGCTGTCCGGCCGGGGGCGCGAAAGGGGCCGCACGCTTGGGGGAGCACGGACACGCCCATCGGGACGGGGGAGACGGTTCCCTCGGCCGCCTGGCCGTGGTGCTGGGCCTGACGGCCGCGTACCTCCTCCTGGAGGTGGGGGGCGCCCTGGTGACGCGGAGCCTGGCGCTCCTGGCCGACGCGGGGCACATGCTGGCCGACGTCATGGCCCTGGGCCTGGCCCTCTTCGCCGGCTGGTTCTCCCGGCGGCCGGCCTCTCTGCACCGCACCTTCGGTTACTACCGGGTGGAGGTGCTGGCGGCGGCCTTCAACGCCTTCGTCCTCTTCGGCATGGCCGGTTACATCCTCCTCGAGGCCTGGCGGCGCCTGCAGGCGCCGGTGGAGGTGCTGAGCGCCCCCATGCTGGTGGTGGCAGGCGCCGGCCTGGCCGTGAACGTGGCGGGTATCCTGCTCCTGCGGCGCGCGGCCGGGGAAAGCCTCAACCTGCGGGCGGCCTACCTGGAGGTGGTCAGCGACGCCCTGGGCTCGGTGGCCGTCTTGGTGGCGGGGGCCGTTATGGCCCTCACCGGCTGGTGGCTGGCCGACGCCGGGGTGAGCGTGCTGCTGGGCCTGCTCATCGTCCCGCGGACCTGGCACCTGCTGCGGGGCGCCGTGGACATCCTGCTGGAGGCCGCGCCGGCCGGCATGGACCTGGCGGCGGTGGAGGAGGCGCTGGGGTCGGTGCCGGGCGTGGCGTCCGTCCACGACCTGCACGTGTGGAGCATCGCGTCGGGCATGGATTCGCTGACGGTGCACGTGGTGGCGGAGGAGGGGTGCGAGGGGCGACGCCTCCTCGAGGCCATCCACCGGCTCCTGGCGGAGCGGTTCGGCCTCTGCCACGTGACGGTGCAGGTGGAACCGTCCGGTTTCGTGGAGGCGGCCGACGGCCGCTGCCCTCGGCTCCCCGTGGGCGGCGGCGAGGCCCCGCGCTGATGGCTCCCCCGGAGAGGACGCGGGGCGGTCCGGAGGCGGGCCTGCGCCTGGGCGTGCTGGCATCGGGCCGGGGGACCAACCTGCAGGCCCTCCTCGACGCCTGCGCCGACGGACGGCTGCCCGCGCGGGTCGTGGTGGTGATCGCCGACAAACCGGGGGCGGCCGCCCTGGACCGGGCCGCCCGCGCCGGCGTGCCCGCCCTCTTCGCGGACCCGGCCGCGTTCCCCGACAGGGAATCCTACGACCTGCACCTGGCGGACCTGCTGCGGCGCCACGGGGTGGAACTGGTGGTGCTGGCGGGCTTCCTCCGCATCCTCTCGCCCCCTTTCGTGCGCGCCTTCCCCGGCCGGATCATCAACGTGCACCCGTCGCTCCTCCCTTCCTTCCGGGGCCTGGGCGCCCAGCGGCAGGCCCTGGAGTACGCCGTCAAGGTGAGCGGGTGCACCGTCCACTTCGTGGACGAGGACCTGGACCACGGCCCCGTCATCCTCCAGGCGGCCGTGCCCGTGGCCGAGGACGACGACCCCGAGGCGCTGGCCGCCCGCATCCTGCGGGAGGAGCACCGCCTCCTGGTGGAGGCCGTCCGCCTCTTCGCCGCCGGGCGGCTGCGCCTGGAGGGGCGGCGGGTGCACGTGGCGGGGCGGGGCCGCTTCTACCTGGGCGTGGACGTGGCGGAAGGGGCACTCACCTATGCCTTGGTGGACGAGGAGCTGCGCGTGGAGGCGCTGGGCACCGTCGCGGGCGTGAGGCACCTGCCGGGCCTGGCGGGGGAGAGGGACTTCCGGCGGCCGCTGGTGATCGCCGTGGACAGCCCGGCGCGGCCCGCCCTGCCCTGTGAGCCGGCGGCGGTGCAGGACCTGCCCCGGAGCCTGCGGGGGCGGGGGCGGGCGTGTGAGCGCGCCCTTTACCGGGACAGGCGGTTTCGCATGGCTCCGGGAGGAGGCTACCGGGCCACGCCCGTCCGCCCGGAGGAGGCGCCCGCCTGGATGCGCTACGGTTTCGCCGTTTTCCGGGAGATCGAGGACCGGCACGGTTACACACTGGTCAAGGGCCGCGGCGACCTGCACCCTGGCAAGGCGACAGCGGGAGAGGGCTCGCCCGCGGGGCGGCGGTGGCTGGCCGTCGAGACGTTTCCCTCTGCCGCCTGGCGCGTCCTCGCCGGCGGCCGGAGGCTTGCGGGCAAGCGCGCGGCGGAGGGCGTGGTGCGGCGCCTCGAGCTGCTGGCGGAGGCCGGTTTGCGCGCCACCGACCTGGAGGCGGTACCCCGCTCGCCGGAGCGGGCGGCGGACTTCCTGGACGCGCTCGTCTCTGCCTTCGTGGCCCGGGAGGCGGGGCGCGGAGCCGTGGCCGTCCTGCCCGGGGAGGGCGCGCCGGAAGAGGGGGTCCTCGTGCTCCCCGCGGCGGTGGCCCGTGGGCACGGGGTGGCGCTGGCGGTGGAGGCGTCGCCGCGCGGTCCCGAAAAGAGAGAGGAGGCTTGGTGACACCCTGACGAGGCGGGGGACGTGAGGGCTTGGTGAACGCTGCCGGTGGCCGGAACGGTGCGAGGTGTGCCCCGCCGGACCTGGCGGAGAGGCTCAAGGCGGTGCTGCAGGACGAGGCGTGCGTGGAAGGCGCCTATTGCCTCCTCCCCAACGGCTCGGACGGCCGGGGTGAGAACGGCTGCCGGGCGCGGGTGGCCGTCCTGCTGGTGGCCGGACTGGGCCCCCTCGACCGCGCCGAGCGCCTTCTCGGTTTGTCCGGCAGGCTGGCCCAGGCGGCCGGCAGCGCCCTCGACGTGGCGGACATGGAGCAGATGGGGCCGGTGCTGGCGTGCCGATTGGAGAGGGAGGGTCTCCTCCTCGTCGACCGGAATCCCGAGCGCCGGTGGTGGGTGGAGGCCAGGGCGCGGCTGGGGAGGCCCGACGGCGCGGCGCGCCGCTCCCTGTCGGGCCTCGCTGTCCGGGAGCGGCTGCGTTCCGGGCGGGTCTTCGGCCGGCGCTGGCTGCGGGACTGATGCGCCGCCGGCCGTGTGCTACCATAAGCGTTGCGCGGGAGAGCGGGGAGGAGGGTCGGCCATGGCCGGTGCGAAGACGGCCTTCACCTACCGGGACTACCTGCTCCTGCCTGAGGGGAAGCGGGTGGAGCTCATCGGGGGGGACTTCCACGTGACGCCCGCTCCGAGCACCGACCACCAGCGCGTTTCGCGGAATCTCGAGGAGATACTCTGGAGACATGTCCGGGACAAAGGGCTGGGGGAGGTGTTGGACGCCCCGTGCGACGTCATCCTCTCGGAGACCGACGTGGTGCAGCCGGACCTCCTCTTCGTTTCCCGGGCGCGGGCCGGCATCATCGCCCCCGAGGGCATCCGCGGCGCCCCGGATCTGGTGGTGGAGATCCTCTCGCCGGCCACGGCCGAGCGCGACCGCTCCATCAAGCTCAAGCTGTACGGGCGCCACGGGGTGCGGGAATGCTGGCTCGCGGACCCCGCCTCCCGCGCCATCGAGGTGTACACCATAGGCGGGGAGGGCCTGGAACACTGGCGCACTTTCACGGCGGGGATGCGGCTCGCCTCCCCGCTCCTGCCCGACCTCGCCTTTGCCGTGGAAGAAGTCTTCCCGCCTGCCGCCGGCTAGGGGGCGGCGGGCGGTTACGCCAACGGGGGTGGGCGCATGGCCTGGGGGAGGACCTGCGAGATCTGCCACGAGCGGCTGGCCACGGCCCGCGTCACCATCAGCGAGAACGGCCGCACCGAGAGTTACTTCGTCTGCGACGAGGACTACGAGCGCCTGACGGGGCGGCGGGGCCAGTGGCGCTTCCGCTCGCCCTTCGAGCTCCTCTTCGGCGGCGGGCTCTTCGAGGACCTGGACCGCTTCCTCGGCGGGGCGCTCGGCTTCCCCGGGGAAACCGGCGAGGCCGCGGAGGGTGGCGAACCGCCGGTGCGGGGACCGCGGGCGGCGGGGCGGCCGCCCATGGAGCGCTACCTGAGCCGCAAGGCGCGGGAGGTGCTGCGCGACGCGGCGGCCACGGCGCGGCGCTTCGGCCGGGACGAGGTGGACACGGAGCACCTCCTCCACGTGCTGGCCCAGACCGACGTGGCGGCCGAGATTCTGCGGCGCCTCAACGTGAACCCGGCCGACGTGAAGGGCTTCATCGAGTACAACGCCCCCCGCGGGGAGGAGGCTCCCGGCGCCGGGGAGCGGGGCGCGGACGAGACCGGCCGGCGGACGGCGCGCGGGGGCGAGGGCGCGCGGCGTGGGGAGGCGGAGCCGGGCGAGGTCAACGTGTCCCCGCGGCTCAAGACGGCCCTGGAGATGGCCTTCGAGGCGGCGCGGGACCTGGGCCACGGCTACGTGGGGCCGGAGCACCTCCTCATGGGCCTGGCCGAGGAGCAGGAGGGGATGGCCGGCGAGGTGCTCCGCAAGTTCGGCGTCACCCCCCAGGCCCTGCGGGAGGAGACGGTGCGCGTGGTGGGGCGGGGCGCCCGCGAGCGGGAGCTGCCCTCGCCCACGCCGACCCTGGACCGCTTCTCGCGGGACCTGACGCGCCTGGCCCGCGAGGGCAAGCTCGACCCGGTCATCGGCCGGGAGGGGGAGATCGAGACCACCATCGAGATCCTCTCCCGCCGCACCAAGAACAACCCCGTCCTCATCGGCGAGCCGGGCGTGGGCAAGACGGCCATCGTGGAGGGCCTGGCCCAGCGAATCGTGGCCGGGCAGGTGCCCGAGATCCTGCGGGGCAAGCGCGTCGTGGAGCTGAACCTCACCGCCCTCGTGGCGGGCACCAAGTACCGGGGCGAGTTCGAGGAACGGGCGAAGGGGCTCCTGGACGAGATCACGGCCCAGCGGGACCGGCTCATCGTTTTCATCGACGAGCTGCACACGGTGGTGGGGGCCGGCGCCGCCGAGGGAGCCACGGACCTGGCCAACATCATCAAGCCGGCCCTCGCCCGGGGTGAGATGCACCTCATCGGCGCCACCACCCTGGGGGAATACCAGAAGCACATCGAGAAGGACCCGGCCCTGGAGCGGCGCCTCCAGCCCGTCTTCGTGGAGGAGCCCACGGTGGAGGACGCCGTCGAGATCCTCCACGGCCTGCGGGACAAGTACGAGGCGCACCACCGGGTGAAGATCACCGACGAGGCCATCCGCGCCGCCGCCACCCTCTCCCAGCGGTACATCACGGGGAGGCGGCTGCCGGACAAGGCCATCGACCTCATCGACCAGGCGGCGGCCCGCGTGCGCATAGGCGCGGCCTCCCGCTCAGAGGAGATGCGGCGCCTGGAGGAGCGGATCGCGCGCCTGGAGCGGGAGGAGGAGTACGCGGCCTCCCGCAAGCAGTACGACGAGGCCAAGCGGCTGCGCGGCGAGATCGAGGCGGCCAGGAAGCAACTGGACGAGGCTTCCGAGCGCTGGCGCCTGGGCCGCGGCGTGACGACGCCCGAGGTGCGGGGGGAGCACGTGGCCGAGGTGGTGTCGCGCCTCACGGGCATCCCGGTGGCGGAGCTGACGGAGGAGGAGCGGGAGCGGCTCCTCAAGCTGGAGGAGAAGCTGCACCAGCGCGTCATCGGCCAGGATGAGGCGGTGCGGGCGGTGGCCGACGCCGTGCGGGTGGCGCGGGCGGGGCTCAAGGAGCGGCGGCGCCCCATCGCCACGTTCCTCTTCATCGGGCCCACGGGGGTGGGCAAGACGGAGCTGGCGCGGGCCTTGGCCTGGGCCGTCTTCGGCGACGAGGGCTCGCTCGTGCGCCTGGACATGTCCGAGTACATGGAGCGGCACACGGTGTCCCGGCTCATCGGCGCGCCGCCGGGCTACGTGGGCTACGAGGAGGCCGGGCAGCTCACGGAGCCGGTGCGCCGCCGGCCGTACCAGGTGGTGCTCCTGGACGAGATCGAGAAGGCCCACCCCGATGTGTGGAACGCCTTCCTGCAAGTCTTTGACGACGGGCGGCTGACCGACGGCAAGGGGCGCGTGGTGGACTTCACCAACACCATCATCATCGCCACCTCCAACCTGGGTGCGGAGCTCATCCAGGCCAACCTGCACGCCCCCGAGGGAGCGCGCAAGGGCTATGCCGAGCTGAAGGAGGACCTGCTGCAGGTCCTCCGGCGCCACTTCCGGCCCGAGTTCCTGAACCGCATCGACGAGGTGATCCTCTTCCACGCCCTGGACAGGGCCGATATCCGGGAGATCGTGCGGCTGCAGCTCCGCCGCGTGGAGGAGGCGGCGCGGGAGCAGGGTATCGAGGTGCGGTGGGACGAGTCCCTGGTGGACTTCCTGGCCCGGGTGGGTTACGTCCCGGAGTTCGGCGCCCGGGAGCTCAAGCGGCGCATCAAGGCGGAGGTGGAGACGCGCCTGGCCCGCGCCATCCTGGAGGGAGCGGTGCAGCCGGGCTCCGCGGTGACGGCCTCCTACCGACCGGAGGAGGGCGTGGTGTTCGCGCCGGCAGCCTAGACAGGCCGGCACCGCGCCCTCCGAGTGTTCCCCGCAGCCGCCGGGCGGCTCGCGAAAGGCGTTATCGCTCGCGCCGCTTGGTACTTCCGCATCAATCTCGGCGTGTCTGACGGCCGTTCGGACCATGCATCCCGCCGTGGGTGGTCCGAAGGTCGCGTCGCGCTTTTGGCGGCCACCTGTTATGTTGTCGGTCGGGGCGAGGCAGCCGATGACGACGAGGACGGGGCGCGCAGCAGCGAGACTGGGAGCGCCCGAGCCGCGGCGGCGGGCGGCGCGCGTCTCCTCGTCGCTCCTCGGCTTCGCGTTGCTGGCGGGCGTGGCCGTGGTGGCGGTGGCTTGCGCCGCGCCCCGGGGGCCGGCGGGGGGCGCGGCTTTCCGCGAGCCGCCGGCGGCTGCAACGGAGAGGCTGGGCTCCACCGAGTTCGAGCCGCCCCTGTCTGCGCCGGACTTCCTGCTGGTGGACACGGAGGGGCGGCCCTTCCGGTTGTCGGAGGAGAGGGGGAGGTGGGTCCTCCTGTTCTTCGGGTACACGAGCTGCCCCGACGTCTGCCCGACCACGCTGGGCAACCTGCGCCAGGCCCTTGGCTTGCTGGGGAGAAACGGGGAGCGGGTCCGCGTGGTGATGGTGACCGTGGATCCCGAGCGGGACACGCCGGAGCGGCTGGCCGCATACCTCGGCTCCGCTGCGGGCGGTGACGGGCGCTTCCTGGGCCTGGGCGGTGCCCGTGGGAGCCTGGAGGCTGTTTGGGCTGATTACGGGGTCTTCGTGGAAAGGGAGGTGGAAGAGGGTGCAACCGGTTATTCCGTCAGCCACACCGCGTCCGTGTACCTGATCGATCCGCGCGGGCGGCTCGTGGCCACCTATCCCTTCGGCCTATCTGCCCGTGCAATCGCCGCCGATCTCAGGCGGAGGCTTTGAATCTCGGGGCTTTGCATCGTCGGGAGGGAGGATGAGGGTCTTGGCGCGAGGAGAGGAGTGGCGCAGGAGGTGGGTGCGGCCGCTCGCGCTGGCCGTCGGCCTGCTGGCCGTGGCCGGGATGGCTGCGGGCTGCACGGGGACCGGGGCCCCCAAGGGTGGCGTGGCGGTGGAGGGAGCGTGGGCGCGGCCGGGCGAGAAGGGCGGGACCAGCGCCGTGTATTTCACCGTCCGGAACACCGGCGGGGTGGACGACCGCCTCACGGGGGCGAGCACCGACGTGGCCGGCGAAACGCCGTTGCACGAGACGGTGGCCGAGGGCGGCGATGCCGGCGCGGGAATGCAGATGCAGATGCCCCAGGGCGGGATGATGCGGATGCGGCCGGTGGAGGCGGTGTCGGTGCCGGCGGGGGGCACGGTGGAGTTTAAGCCGGGCGGCCTCCACGTCATGCTTATGGACCTCAAACGTGACCTCAAGCCCGGCGACACCTTCTCGCTCACGCTCAAGTTCGAGAAGGCGGGCGCTAGGAGCGTGGAGGTGACGGTGCGCCAGCCCTGACGCCTCCCGGGTGCCATGGGATAGGACGCGCCGGGGCGGGCAGAGCGGCGGAGAGGCAGGATGCCAAGGTGCGGCGCGCGATCGGGCTCAGCGGCCGGCTTGTGGGTGGGCTGCTCCTGGCGGGGGGGATCCTGGGGCTGGCTGGCGCCCGGGATCACCGCCCCGCCGTCCTGGTGGACGGGAGAGCCTTGCCGGTGCGGGGCGAGGTCCGCTACGGCCAGGTGTACGTGGACGCGCTGCTCCTCGCGCGCGCCTTGCATCTCCGGACCGTCTACTTTCCCGACCGGCCGCTCCGGGGCGTCTGGCTCCAAGACTTGAGGCGAGGCATCTTCCTGCACCTCCACACGGGGGAGCGCGACTGCCACGTGGGGAGCGAGACGGTGCGGACGGGCTTCCCCACTCTTTACCTGCAACGGGGCACGAACGCGCCGCTGGCCCCCGTCCGCCTGGTGGCCGAAGCCTTCGGGACGGAGGTGCGGGAGCGGCGCTGGGCGGGGCGGGTGCAGGCGGTGGTCCTGGCGCGGCGCCCGCCTCCGTACTAAAATCCTTCGATAGCGAAAATTTCGATCTTGGAGTGAGGCCGTCCATGACGGAGGGGTCGGCGGCTGCGGTCATAGAGCTGCTGGCTCAGGCGCACCGCCTCTTCTGTCGCGCGTTGGTCCCTCTCTTCCGGGAGGAGGAGCTCTCCTTCTCCGACGTGGTGGCCCTCAAGGCCCTGGCCGCCCGGGAAGCCGAGAGCGGGGGCGGCGTGCGCCTGACGGACCTCGGGCGGGCCATCGGCTTCCCCCTCTCCACCCTGACGGCGGTGGTGGACCGGCTGGAGCGGCTCGGTCACGTGGAGCGGTTGCCCAGCCGGCGCGACCGGCGCAGCGTCTGCGTGCGCTCCACCGAGCGATGGCAGGCCGTTTCCCAGCGCCTGCGGCGGCGGGTGGACGCCGAGCTGGCCTCCTTCTTGGCGGACCTGCCTCCGGAGAGGGTGGCGCGGCTGGCCGACGACCTGGCGGCCCTGGTGGAGGTCCTGCGGGCGCGGCTCGAGAGGCGGGAGGTTCCCTGGCAGGACGTGCCCTTGACGCGGGAGGGCCGGGGACCGGACGCCAGCGGGAAGCGGGCTGCCCCCGAGGGGGAGGCCTAGGTGGGCTGGCTCGCTCCCATGCTGGCCGTCCTCGCGGGGGCCTTCATGGCCATCCTCGACACGAGCATCGTCAACGTGGCCACGCCGGCCATGATGCGTGCCTTCGACGTGGATGTGGCGCGGATAGAGTGGGTGGCCACGGCCTACATGCTGGCCCTCGGCGTGGTGGTCCCGGCCAGCGGTTGGTTGGCGGACGCCCTGGGCCACAAGCGCCTCTACATTTTGAGCCTAGCCCTCTTCACCCTGGGCTCGCTTCTCTGCGGCCTCGCCTGGAGCCTGCCCGCCCTCATCGCCGCGCGCGTGATCCAGGCCCTGGGCGGCGGGCTCATCATGCCCACCACCATGGCCATGGTCTACCGCCTCGTCCCGCGGGAGCGCATCGGCTCCGCCATGGGGCTCTGGGGGCTGGCCCTGCTCCTGGCGCCGGCCATCGGTCCCACGCTTGGCGGTTACCTGGTGGAGCGCCACGACTGGCGGCTCATCTTCACCATCAACCTGCCCATCGGCGCGGTGGGCGTCCTCCTGGCCTCGGCGCTTTTACCCTCCTTCGGCGGGGTGCGGGTGGGCGCCTTCGACACGCCCGGTTTCCTCACTGCGGCGGCCGGCCTCTTCGCCCTGCTGCTGGCCCTGAGCGAGGGGTCGTCGTGGGGCTGGCGGTCCGAGCCCATAGTCCTCCTTTTCCTCGCCAGCGCGGTCCTGCTCGGCCTCTTCGTGTACGTCGAGCTCACACAGCCGGAGCCCCTCCTGGACCTAAGCGTGTTCCGCCTCGGCTCCTTCACCCTGGGAAGCCTGCTGGTGGTGGTGGTGACGGTGGGCCTCTTCGCCGGCGTCTTCTTCATCCCCCTCTTCCTGCAGACGGCGCGGGGGCTCGGGGCCATGGAGGTGGGGCTGCTCATGATGCCGGGGGCCCTGGCCACGGGGCTCATGATGCCGCTGAGCGGCCGGCTCTTCGACCGCCTCGGCCCACGGGTGCCGGTGGCGGCCGGGCTCCTCCTCCTGGCCTGGAGCTCGTATCTCTTCCATGGCCTCGCGGCCGACACGCCGCGGGAGACCCTCAATCGGTGGCTCATCATCCGCGGCCTGGGCATGGGGCTCGCCATGATGCCCTCCCTGACGGCCGCCATGTCCGTGGTGCCCGAGCACCTCGTGAGCCGGGCCTCGGCGGTGAGCAACATCATCCAGCGGGTGGCAGGCTCCTTCGGCATCGCCCTGTGCGGGGTCCTTCTCCAGCAGCGCGCCGCCTTCCACGCGGCGCGGCTGGCGGAGTCCGTGACGCCGGACCGGCTGGCCCTCCTCGCTCCAGGGGCGGGAGAGGACGGGGTGGCATTCCTGGCCGAACGGGTGGGTGAGCAGAGCCTGGTGGCGGCCATGGACGACACCTTCCTCGTGCTGGCGGCCGTGGCCGCGGCCGGCCTGCCGCTGGCTCTCTTCCTGCGGCGGGCGGCGGGGGCCGCGCAGGGTGGCCGGCTCAGGGCCGTGGCCGAGTGACGACGGGCCGCGGCCTGCGGGCGGGGCAGGGGCGCCGAAACGGAGCCGGGGAGGGATGAGAGCGTGGCGGCGGAGAGAGAGGCAGGGCTTCCCGAGGAGCGGGGGAGGGGAGAAGCCGGCCGGCCTCGCGGCGGACCGAGGAGGCGTGTCGTCGGGGCGGTCCTGGCCCTCGCCCTGGTCGGCGGCGCGTCTCTGGCCTACTACTACCGCTACCAACGAGTCCATTACGTGGGCACCGAGGATGCCAAGGTGGAGGCGGACCTGGTGCCGGTGACTCCCCAGGTGCCGGGCAAGCTCACGCGGTGGACGGCCGCCGAAGGCGACCAGGTGGAGGAGGGTCAGGTCCTGGGGACGGTAGACCCGGGTCCCGGGGTGGGCGGGGTCTCCGCTGCCGGGGCCGGGCCGACTCCCGGCGCGCCCGGCCTGACGAGCCTGGGCGGAGATCCGCTGGCCCAGGCGGCGGACCGGGCCAGCATACGGGCGCCCGCGGCGGGTGTGCTCGTGCGCACCACGGCGGTGCCGGGGGCGCCGGTGGCGCCGGGGCAGCCCCTGGCTTATCTGGCCGACCTGCGGCGGCTGTACGTGGTGGCCAACGTGGAGGAAACCCGTATCGCCCTCGTCCGCGTCGGCCAGGAGGTGGACGTGCGCACCGACGCCTACCCCGGTGTCAGCCTGCAGGGGCGGGTGCGGTCGTTGGGGCTCGCCACCACGGGCACCTTCTCTCTTCTCCCCCTGCAGAGCGGCGGGAGCTTCACCAAGGTGGTGCAGCGTGTCCCGGTGAAGGTGGAGTTGGTGTCACCGCCGGCGGGGGTGCGGTTGCTGCCGGGTCTGAGCGCCACCGTGCGCATCCACGTGGCCCCGGCGGCCGGGGAGACGGCAGGGCCATGAGGGAGCGGGAGTCGCCGCGGGCGAGGCCGGGGGAAGGGCGTTTCCCACCGGCGGCGGTCTGGATCATAGCTGCAGCCCTGGCCGCCGGGGGCTGTTCGGCCGGCGCCCGCAGGGCGGGTCCGGCGCCCGTCCCGGTGGCCGTGGCGGAGATGGACGCGGGGGCCCGGGAGGTGGTGGTGACGGGCGCCCTGGTGCCGGCGGCCACGGTGCGCGTGGCTCCCAAGGTGGTCGGCCGGGTTGCCGAGGTAGCGGTGGAGGAGGGGCAGACGGTGCGGGCAGGGCAGGCGCTGTTCCGGCTGGACACCGCCGACCTGGAGGAGCAGGTGCGACAGGCCGAGGCCAGCCGGCGGCGTGCCATGGACGCCATCGGGCAGGCGCGGGTGGCCTATGAGGCGGCACGCACCAACCTCGAGCGGGTGGCGGGTCTGTTCGCCGCAGGCGCGGTGTCGGCCCAGGTGTACGATCAAGCCCGCACGCAGCTCGACTTGGCACGGGCCCAGTACGAGTCGGCCAAGGGGGGCGGCCTGGCGCAGGCCGACGCGGCGCTGCGGCTGGCCATGAACCAACTGGCGTCGGCGGAGGTTACGGCTCCGACGGACGGGGTGGTGGCGGCCCGCTCCGTTCAGGTCGGGGAGATGGTCTCGCCTGGCATCCCTGCCGTCACCCTCGTGCGGCTTGACACGGTCACGCTAACGGGTAGCGTGGAGGAGGTCGCCGTGGGTAGCCTGCGCGTAGGGCAGCAAGCCGTGGTGAAGGTGGACGCCCTGCCCGGCCGGACGTTCCGCGGCCGCGTGGAGAGCGTGGCTCCGGTGGCTTCCGGGCCGGGTGGCCACTTTCCCGTCCGCGTAGCCGTGGAGAACCGCGAGGGACTGCTGCGGGGCGGCATGGTGGCGCGGGCGGTCTTGAGGCTGTCGCCGTCTTCCGCCGTTTTGGTTCCGGAAGGAGCCGTGGTGCGGCGCGGAGGCGACACCTTCGTCCTCGTGATCCGGGACGGGCGGGTGGCCCGGCGGGCCGTGGGGCTCGGCCGGTCCCGCGGCGGTCGCGTGGAGGTCTTGTCGGGTCTCGCCGCGGGGGAGAGAGTGGTGGCTGCCGGCGCCGCGGCCCTGGAGGAAGGCCAAGTCGTGGCGGAGGTGCGTTGAGGTGGCCATAGGCCGCAAGGTTCGCTTGGTCGTGGGTGGGCTCCTGCTGCTGTCCGTGGCGGGGGGAACCGGCGCCGCCGAGCAGCAGGCGCAGGGAGGTCCGCGGCGTCTGACACTGGCGGAGGCCGTGGCCCTGGCCGGGGAGTTGAACCCCGATGTGGCCCTGGCCCAGGAGGCCCTGGAAAAAGCGCGGATCGGGGCCGCCGAGGCGCGCGACGCCGCCGACGCCCTGCGCCCCGAGTTGGTGGCGAGCCTGGACATGGCCAAGGTGAGGGAACTGTACCCCCTTCAGGCCGAGTCCGGCGTCCGCTTGGCGGAGACGGGGGTGGAGGAGACCCGGGAGGGGTTGCGCCTGCGGGTGGAACAGGCCTACTTCGCCGATCAGCTGGCGCGGGAGCTGGTCCAGGTGCGAGAACAGGCGGTGGGACTGGCCCGGGAGCAGTTGCGCGAGGCGCAGCTCGCCTTCAAGGTCGGGACGCGGGCCCGCACCGACGTGCTGGCGGCCGAGGCCCAGCTGGCTGCTGCGGAGGCGGATCTGGCGGCGGCGCGTAGGGACGCGGCCGCGGCTTCCCTCGACCTCAACCAGGCCCTCGGCCTGCCTCTGGGCGAGCGAGTGGAGTCCGCCACGGCCCTGGCGGAGCCCGAGGCGGATTCCCTGCCTCCGGGCGGGGAGGAGGAGGTTGCCCGCGCCGTGGAGCGCGCCCTCGCGCGCAGCCCCCTGGTTTCCCTCCCGAAAGGCGTCGTCTCCGTGCGCCAGGCGGAGGAGGAGCTGGCCGTAGCGCGTCAGGCCTTCTCCCTGGCGGCGCGTTACTATACGCCCAATGTATACGCCTACCGCCAGGCGCTGGCGGACCTGCACGCGGCCGAGACGCGGCTGGCGCGGGCCCGCACGGCCACGGAGCTGGAGGTGCGCAAGGCCGTCCTGGACATAGGGGCGGCCCGGGCGCGGGTGGAACAGCAGAAAAAGGCGGTGGCCCTCTCGACGGAAGGGCTGCGGCTGGCCAACCTGCGCTACCGCGCGGGGCTGGGCACCAGCGCCGAGGTGCTGGACGCCCAGGTGCGGCTCAGCGGGGCGCGGGCGGCCCTGGCCAACGCCGTCTTCGCCCTGCGCATGAGCCTTGCGCGGTACCGGTACCTGGTAGGCGGTTAGCGCGCACGGCCGGCCGGGGGAGGGCTTCCCCCCGACCGGCCGTCGGGCCGCGCCTGGCGACCTCAGAAGTCGCCGTGCCTCACATAGGGATGGCTCCAAAGGATGACCTGGAGAAGCACGGACTTGAGCCAGGCCTGGTGCATGGCTTCCACGGTGGCGGCGTCGTGGCCGCCCCGCTCCAGGAAAGGTTTGATGGTGGCGAAGATCGGGTAGAGCAGTGCCGCCAGGTAGCGGAAGGGGACGTGCTCCGGGGCGTCGGCGCCGTCGGTGGCGTTCTTCTTGGTCCGGTGGTGGCGAAGGCCGATCTCGTGCTGGTAGTCGAGCCAGGCCTGGCCGTAGTCGGCTCGGCAGGTGTCCAGGATCCACTGGCCGAAGCGGCGCCGTACCGCCGCCAGGTAGTCCTGGTCCGGCCGGCCGTCGGACATGCGGGTGAAGTAGTGGACGAGATGCGGGTTCGACCCGACGAAGCCGTACCAGGTGTCCAGGATCTCCTCCCGGTGCGGCGCCAGCACCTGACCGGAGAGGCGGAGGAGTCTCGCATCCTCCTCGGTGAACAGGACCGTCTTCTTGAGGAGGTCGAAGTCCTCGAGGGTCACCGGGGAGCGAGGCACGCTCTCCGTGCCGAAGGTGTAGCCGGGGATGCCGCTCGCCTTGCTCATGACGATTCCTCCCTTTCGTTGCCCTTGCTCGGGGTCCGCGGCTCGCCCCGTCTTGGGGACGGCCGCTGCCCGCGCTGCTCAGAAGCCCGGTGCCGCGCCGGGCGCGCCTGCGGCGTGGTCCGGGCAGTCGAGCCGGAAATCGGTGTCCCCCAGGGCTGCGCCTGTGAAGGCGCAGAGGTGCGGCCGCTCCGCGCCCGGTGAGGCGTTGGCGCGGAAATACGTACAGGTGGGGCACATGCGCTGCAAGGGGATGCGCCCGCGCTCCTGGAGAACCAGGATCATCTTGACCAGGGCCGCCAGCAGGGCGGCCTGCTCGTCGGGCGAGAGGCGGTGGACGGCCTCGAGGAGGGCGTCGGGCCAGCCGGCCAGGAGGGCGGCCCGCCGCTCCCCCTCCTCGGTGAGGCCCAGCCGCAGGGCCCGCGCGTCGCCGGGAGAGCGCCTCTTGAGGACGAGGCCCTTGCGGGCCAGGGCGCGAACCGCCTCGCTGACGGTGGGCGGCGTCAGGGCCAGGGAGCGGGCCAGGTCCAGGAGGCGGCAGCCCTCGGGCCCCCGCGCCCGCAGAAGGGTCAGGATCTGGGCCTGGGTCGGGCTGAGGCCGCGGCCGGCCGGATCGTGCCAGGCCTCGTGCTTGAGGGCTAGCCCGATCTTGGCGAGACCCGAGGTGACTTGCTGGGCCAGGGAATCCTGTATGGCGCTCTGCTCGCCCGGCAAGCGGCTTCCCTCCTTGGAGGAAAGTATTTCGGAGTCCTAATTAATTGTCAAGAGAGGGGAGCGGTTGGAACGAGGTGCCGTCCGCCGGCCATCGCGGCGTCCGGCGGCCATCCCGGCGCCCGCCGGCGCGGGGCTCGTTGGCGCGGCCACTGTGAGAGCCGTTTGTGCATAGAAATTGATTCAATTACTATGGCAAGGTAGCCTGGCCCGGCGCGGGGCCGAAGGGCTCCCCCGCCGGGCGACCGGGGGGAGCGGCGCCCGGCGGTTGGGGGCCGGGCGGCGAGAAGGAGGCGAGGACATGGCGCGCGACGCCGAGCTGGAGAACGTGATGCCGCCCACGTCCCTGGAGTGGACGGAGGAGGCGCGTAATGCCATGAGGCGGGTGCCTTTCTTCGTAAGGAAGTCGGTGGTGCGGGGCATCGAGGAGTTCGCCCGCGAGCGGGGTTTGACCGTGGTGGACGCGGCCGTGGTGGCGCAGGCCCGGGCCAAGCGGGAGGGCGCGGCGCGGGGCGAGCGCGGTGCCGGGTCGCCGGTGCGGGCTCAGGAGGGCGGGGCGGCGGGAGAGGGCGCTCCCGGCGGGAAGCCGGCCGCTGCAGCGGCAGCGCCGGCGGCCGAGGGGGGCCGAGGCGAGGCCCCCGCGGCCAGGGAGCCGGAGAAGCGGCAGGTGGTCAACTTCGCCTTCTACAAGGTGGAGCCATGCTGGCGGCGGCTGCCCGACGTGGACCGGGAGCGGGGCAAGGAGGAGTTCCTCCGGGTGGTCGAGGAGTACGACCAGCCGGGCAAGCTCCTCACCCTGAGCTACTCCACCGTGGGCATCCGGGCCGACGCCGAGTTCATGCTCTGGCGCATCGGCTACAGCCTGGAGCTCTTCAACGAGATGACGGCCCGCCTCAACCGCACCGGCCTCGGCAAATACCTGACCCTTACCTACTCCTACCTCTCCATGACCAAGAAGTCCCTCTACGAGGACAGGCTGAGCCCCGAGCACCCGGGCGAGCGCATCCGCATCTCGCCGGGCAAGGCCAAGTACCTCTTCGTCTATCCCTTCGTCAAGAAGCGGGCGTGGTACCTCCTCACACAGTGGACGCGCCAGGGGATGATGGACGAGCACATCTACATCGGCAACAAGTACCCCTCGGTGAAGCTCAACACCACCTACTCCTTCGGCCTCGACGACCAGGAGTTCGTGGTGGCCTTCGAGAGCGACTACCCGGAGGACTTCCTCGACCTGGTCATGGAGCTGCGCGAGGCCCAGGCCAGCATGTACACGGAGCGGGACACCCCCATCTTCACCTGCATCGCCCTGCCCCTGCGCCAGGCCTTGGACGCCCTGGGCTAGGAAGGCGGGAAGTGGACCGCGGGCGGGTGGATCCCGTGCGGGTGCGGGCAGACCACAGCCTCGAGTGGCTCGAGCGGGTGAGCTATCTCGCGTCGGCTTCCTCATCGTCGGGGCCATCGCCCACAACCTGCTGGCCGTCGCCTTCATGGTGGGGAGGTCCCTGGGGGAGGGGCGCGAACCACCCTTCATGCCGCTCCTGGATCGGGTTCTCTTCATCCTGATGTTGGTGGAGATCCTTCACACGGTGCGCGTCTCCCTGGGCGCGCGCCGCGTGGTCATAGAGACCTTCCTCGCCGTCGGCGTCATCGCCTCCATCCGGCGTATCCTGGTGATCACCCTGGGGGAAGGGGCCATGCCGGCGCAGCCCGGCGCCATCAACTGGACGGCCCTGGCCGAGATCATCGTGCTGGCGGCCATGATCCTGGTGCTGGTGGTCGGCGTCTACCTTCTCCGCCGGGGGACGGACAGGCTAAAATAGAGCGGTTCGGGCCGGGCGCGGCCTCGTCCGGCGCCACCTCGAGGGGAGCCCCTCGGGGAGCGCCGCCGCGGAGGAGGGCGGTCGCGCTGTTCTTTCAGGACGTGGTCATGAGCCTCAACCGGTTCTGGGCGGACCGGGGGTGCGTCCTCTTCGCCCCCTACGACGTGGAGAAGGGGGCCGGCACCATGAACCCGGCCACCTTCTTCCGCTCGCTCGGTCCGGAGCCGTGGCGCGTGGCCTACGTGGAGCCCTCCCGTCGCCCCGCCGACGGCCGTTACGGGGAAAACCCCAACCGCCTCTATCAGCACTGGCAGTACCAGGTCATACTCAAGCCTTCCCCCGACGACGTGCAGGACCTCTACCTCCGGAGTCTCGAGGCCCTGGGCGTGAGGCCGGAGGAGCACGACGTGCGTTTCGTGGAGGACAACTGGGAGTCGCCCACCCTGGGCGCCTGGGGGCTCGGGTGGGAGGTGTGGCTGGACGGCATGGAGATCACCCAGTTCACCTACTTCCAACAGATGGGCGGCCAGGACGTGCGGCCCGTGGCGGCCGAGATCACCTACGGGCTCGAGCGGATCACGAGCTACCTCCAGGGTGTGGAGAGCGTCTTCGACATCGCCTGGGCGCCGGGGGTCACCTACGGAGAGGTCTACCGGCGGGCCGAGTACGAGCACTCGGCCTACAGCTTCGAGCAGGCCGACGCGGGCCTCCTCTTCCGCCTCTTCGACTCCTATGAAGCCGAGGCCGCGCGGCTCCTCGCAGCGGGGCTCTGCCTGCCCGGCTTCGACTACGTGCTCAAGTGCTCCCACGCCTTCAACCTGCTCGAGGCCCGCGGGGCCATCAGCGTGACGGAACGGGCGCGCTACGTGGGGCGGGTGCGGACGCTGGCGGCCCGGGCGGCCGAGCTGTACCTGGAGCAGCGGCGCGAGGCCGGTTTCCCCCTCCTGGCGGCGGCGGCCCGGAGCTAGGGCGGCCGGGGCCGGGCAGGGCGAGGGCACGAGGGCGGGGTGACCCGGTGGCAAGGGACTTCCTGTTCGAGATAGGAACCGAGGAGATGCCGGCGCGCTTCCTCGACGGCGTACGGGACGAGCTGGCGCGGCGCCTGGCGGGCGCGCTGGCCGAGGCGCGGCTCGCCCACGAGGGAGTGTCGGCCTTCAGCACGCCGCGGCGGCTGGCGGTGCTGGTGCGGCGGCTGGAGGCCGAGCAGGAAGCCCGCCGGGAGAAGGTGCGCGGCCCCTCGGCCGAGGTGGCCTTCGGTCCCGACGGTGGGCCCACGGCGGCGGCGCGGGGCTTCGCGGGCCGGTGGGGGTTGACGGCGGAGGACCTGGTGGTCGAGGAAACGCTGCAGGGGAGATATGTCTTCGCCTGCCTGCTCTCCCCCGGCCGGCCGGCGGCGGCCGTGCTGGCGGAGGTGCTGCCCGCCCTGGTGGCGGACCTGCCGCTGCCGCGCTCCATGCGCTGGGGCGACCTGGACTTCCGCTTCCTCCGCCCCATCCGGTGGGTGGTGGCGCTCCACGGCGACCGGGTGGTGGACATGGAGGTGGCGGGTCTCCGCTCGGGTCGCGTCACCTTCGGTCACCGGGTGCTGGGGCCCGGTCCCCTGGTCCTGGAGTCGGCCGAGGAGTACGAGGAGAGGCTGCTGGCGGCGGGCGTGGTGGTGGACCAGGAACGCCGGCGGGAGGCGGTGCGGCGGCAGGTGGAGGAAGCCGCCGCCGCCGAGGGCGGGCGGGCCGTGGTGGACGAGGACCTCCTGGCGGAGGTGGCCAACCTGGTGGAGTTCCCGACGGCTTTCACCGGCCGGTTTCCCGACCGTTACCTGGAGCTGCCCAGGGAGGTGGTCGCCACGCCCATGAAGCACCACCAGCGGTACTTCCCCGTGGAGGGCGCCGGGGGGCGGCTCCTCCCCTGCTTCGTGGGCGTGCGGAACGGGGGCCGAGACCACATGGAGAACGTGGTGGCCGGCAACGAGAAGGTGCTGCGGGCCCGCCTGGCCGACGCCCGCTTCTTCTTCGAGGAGGATACCCGCCGTCCCCTGGCCGACTACGTCCCGCAGCTGGGGCGCATGGTCTTCCAGGAGCGGCTGGGCACGGTGCTGGACAAGGTGGAGCGCGTCCGCGCCCTGGTGGGGCGCCTGGCCTCCCTGGCGGGGGTGGACGGCGGCGCCCGGGGGACGGCGGAGCGGGCTGCGCTCCTCTGCAAGGCCGATCTGGCCACGGCCATGGTCTTCGAGTTCCCGGAGCTGGAGGGCTACATGGGCCGGGAGTACGCTCTCCGCTCGGGCGAGCCGCCGGCGGTGGCCGAGGCCATAGGCGAGCACTACCTGCCGCGGCACGCGGGCGACGCGCCGCCCGCCACGGAGGCCGGGGCGCTCCTGGCGACGGCCGACAAGGCCGACACGCTGGTGGGCTGCTTCGCCGCGGGGCTCCTCCCCACCGGCTCCCACGACCCCTACGGCCTGCGGCGGCTGACGCTGGGCCTCATCCAGATCCTGCGGGAGTGGGGCGGCCGCGGCCGGCCCCTGGCGCGCCTCGCTCTGGACCGGGTGTGCGCCGCCGCCTGGGACGGGCTGCCGGAGGGTGTCCGGTCCGGCGCGGACGCCGGCGCCGTCGGCGGGCGCCTGGAGGAGTTCTTCCTGGGGCGCCTGCGAGGGCTCCTGGAGGAGGCCGGTCACGCCCACGCTCTGGTGGAGGCCGTGCTGGCGGCCGGCTGGCAGAGGCCGGCCCTGGTCTGGGAGCGGATCGAGGCGCTGGAAGGCCTGCAGGGCGACCCCGCCTGGGGGGACGCCGTCACCGTGGCCCGGCGGGTGGCCGGGCTGGGGCGGCGGGCCGAGGCGCGGGCGGTGGACCCGGACGCCCTGGCCGAGCCCGAGGAGCGGCGTCTTTGGGAAGCCGTCGCGGCGGCGGCCGACCCGGCCGAGGAGGCGGCGGACCGCGGCGACTATCCAGCCTATCTGCGGGCCGTCGCGGGGCTGCGCGGCCCCGTGGACGCCTTCCTCGACGGGGTGCTGGTCATGGCGCCGGAGGCCGCCGTGCGCGCCAACCGCCTCGCCCTCCTGGCGGCCGCCGACCGGCTCTGCCGGCTGGTGGCCGACCTGGCGGCCCTGGCCTGATGCGGCCCGCCGCCCCGGCCCGCCGGCGAGGCGGGCG
>CAYXQP010000020.1:0-20693 GCA_964467515.1 uncultured Eubacteriales bacterium
CTGCGTCAACGTGGGCTGCGTGCCGTCCAAAGCCCTCATCGGAGCCGCCGAGGCTCTGCACCGGCCGCGCCGCGTGCCCTTCGCCGGCATCGCGGCCGAGAGCAGGCTGGCCGACTTCGGCGCCCTCATGCGGCAAAAGGACGAGCTTCTAGCCGAGCTCCGGCGGAGCAAGTACGAGGAGGTGCTGGCGGGCCTGCCGCGGGCGACCTACGTCCCCGGGCACGCCCGGCTGGCGGACCGGCGCACCGTCGCCGTTCGCGACCCGGCCGGCGGCGAGCGGCGGCTGCGGGCGGGGCGGATCCTCCTCGCCACCGGCGCTTCCCCCGCCATCCCGCCCATCCCCGGGCTGGCCGACGCCGGCTACCTCACCAGCGCCACGGCCCTCTCGCTCCGCGCGCTGCCGGAGTCCCTGCTGGTCCTGGGCGGGGGCTACATCGCCGCCGAGCTGGGACAGGCCTTCGCCCGCCTGGGGAGCCGGGTGGCCATCCTGGAGCGAGGGGAGCGGCTCCTGCGCCGCGAGGGCCGCGCCGTGGCCGAGGCGTTGACCACCTATCTGCGCGCCGAGGGCATCGCCATTCACACGGGCGTGGCGGTGCGGGCGGTGCGCCGGGCCGGCGACCGGGTCCACGTGGAAGCCGAGGCGGAGGGGAGAGCCGTCACGTTCTCCGCCAGCCACCTCCTGGTGGCCGCCGGACGGCGGCCCAACACGGACGGCCTGGGCCTGGAGGAGGTGGGTGTGGAGCGCACCCCCGAGGGCGGGGTTGCGGTGGACGAGCACCTCGAGACGGCGGTCGAAGGCGTGTTCGCCGCCGGCGACGCCATCCGGCCCTTCTTCGTCTACGCCGCCGCCTATGAGGGCGCCCTCGCCGCGGAGAATGCCCTGGGCAACCGGAAGAGGGCGCGGGATTACGCCGGGCTTCCCTGGGTGATCTTCACCGATCCGCAGGTGGGCGGGGTCGGACAGGAGGAAGAGGAGGCCCGCGCGGCCGGACTCGACGCCGAGGGGGTCACTCTGCCCCTGGACCTGGTGCCGCGCAGCCTCGTGTCCCGGGACACGCGGGGGTTCATCCGCCTCATCCGCGACCGCGCCACCGACCGGCTGGTGGGGGCGCGCATCCTGGCGGCCGGCGGCGGCGAGCTGGTGGCCGAGGCGAGCCTCGCCATCAAGCAGGGTATCCCCGTCGCCGAGCTGGCCGCCGCTTTCCACCCCTATCTCACGCTCTCGGAGGGGATCAAGCTGGCGGCCCTGCAGTTCCGGAAGGACGTGAGCAAGCTCTCCTGCTGCGCCGGTTGAGGCCACCGTGGCGCCCATGCTGGTGCGGGCCCTGGGGCTTGAGCCGGCCCGGGCGCATCCTCCTCAGGGACAAGGCGGCCGGCGTCAGCCGCCGACGCCGGCGCACCCGCCCGCGGCTACCCTGCCGTCATGCGCGCCCGACTCGGCCACCGAAAGCCTGCCCGCCTCATCCGGGCCACGGCGCCGCATGCCGAGCGTGGCTTTTGGTGATATCATTGATATCAGATTTTAGGCGATGACAGCTATCAGACGGAAAGGAGGGTGGATCCATGGCTCAGTTCGCCCTGCGGCTCCCGGATGAGCTGTACCAGCGATTGAAGGAGTTTGCTGCGGCGAGGCGCATCTCGGTCAACGAAGCGATCGTGGCCATCGCCGAGGAGCGGTTGCGCGAGGAACGCTGGGAAGCGGCGCTGACGCGGCTGCGGGAGATTCGCGGGCGCACCGCGCCGGCCCCCTCCGGAACGGCGGCGCGGCTGGTGCGCGAGGTGCGCCGGGAGCGGGCGGATCATGTCTGAAAGGGTCTGCGTGGACGCCAGCCTCGTCGTCGCGCTTCTGCTGAACGAGGAGGGATCCGACGAGGCTTATGCGCTCCTTGAGAAGTGGAAGACGGAAGGCGCCGAGCTGGTGGCCCCGTCGTTCATGTTGTGGGAAGTGGGGTCCGCGGTGCGGAAGCGCGACCTGCGAGGCGAGGTCGCGGGCGTAGAGCCCGCCGAGTTGATGGAAGCGGCCCTAGCCCTGCCGGTTCGCGGCGTGGAGGGCGCCGGGGTTCTCCGCGCCGCCTGGCGCCTCGCCTGCGACCTCGATCTGCCGGTGCTGTACGACGCCGCCTACCTGGCGGTGGCCGAGACGACCGGCGCCACCCTGTGGACCCTCGACCGCCGTTTGATGGAGGCAGCGAAGGATCGTCTCGGCTACGTCCGCCTGGTGGGCGCCTCGTGAAGTTCGATCCCCTGCGGCACCCAGCGTGGCGGGGTCTGTCAGTCCCCGGCAGCGCCTCGGCGCGCAGCCAGAAACCCGGCAGCACGGTCGAGCGGGTAGAACTTCTCCGCCCAGTCACGGGCGAGGCTGTCGTAGGAGGCCACCTTGACGACCAGGTCGGCCGGCGCGCTCAGGCGGTCGGCGGTGAGGCGGTCCAGACGCGCGCGGGGGACGAAGAGGATGTCCAGCGCGCGGGCGCGGCCCTCTCGGATCAGTCGCCAGCGGCCAGCCACTGCTCCGGGGTGACGGCTCCCGCCCGGGTGACGAGCTCTTCGTCCCACGAGACCAGGGGTGAGCGGGAGAGGGCCGCTGTCGCGGCATAGAGGGCGTCTGCGCCGCGGAGGAGTCGCTCGATCCCCAGGGAGCGCGCCCGGCTCAGCAGGCGCCGGTCGAGGGGGTGCAGGGTGAGCAGCGGATGCCGCTGCAGGCGCTCGGCGGCAGCGTGGCCGGCCGCCGCGTCGCCCGCCCTCCTCGCCACGGCGCAGGCCACCTCGAGGAGAAGAAACGCCGGCGCGTGCAGCCTGACGCGCTGTAGACCCACCGCGCGCAAAAAGGCGACGCTCGGTCCATGAAAACGGTCCCGGGGATCGAAGGCCGCGACCCAGACGTTGGCGTCCAGCGTCAGCACGGCTCAGCGGCGATCGAGGCGGCCCCGCTCGGCGGCCACGATCTCCGTGGCCGTAGGGCCGTCGGGAGCCCCGCCCAGAGCTTCTTCGCCCAGGCGGACCCATTCCTCCAACCACCGCTCGGGGGTCACGGCTCCCTCTCCCGGCGCGTCCTCTTCCAGCCACTGTCGGTATAAGTCGACGGTCACGTCGCGCACCTTCTGCCCGAGGAGCGCGCACTTCGCCTTGACCTTCCGGTACAACTCGTCCGGGATGTCGATGGTGGTCTTCATGCGAACAATATACCCATATTTCTTTACGAGTTCAACCTCGCTCTCCTGGCGCCGATCGAGGCGGCCCTCTCCAGGTTGTCACGCGCGACGAACAGGATGTCCGGCTCCCGGGCGGGGCCGTCGGGTGCGAGCTTCATCTCGAAGGGACCCACCAGCACGCCCCGAGGCCGAAGAACTCTACGTACGTGCGCGGCAAGGCGTCAAGGAAAGACACGATGGCCTGGTGCCATTCCTTTGGCGGCATGTGCACGATCAACTCCCCGTCCACCCACTCCGCGTGGACGTCCTCGTCGGCCCAGGCGAGGAACTCCTGGTAGGACATGCATAGCCGCCGGCGTTCGGTGGCGGGGGTGGCCGTCTTCGGCATGGGTCCCTTCCCTCGTTTTCGCTGGGACACCCATTATACTTGTTGCTCCAGCACGTGCGGGCGCGGCCCCGTCGGATCAATTATGGTGAACCCCTGCCGGGTACACCGGCTGAGCGAGGGTTCCATCGTCCTAGGGCCGTTTCGGGTAATTTTTACACCCTGGGCCGACCCACCCCAGGTGGAATTCTTACGCGAACCAATCTCGGCACCTCCTTCTCGGCCCCGACCCGGCCTCCAGCCAGCCCCAATAGGCCCCCTGCCACAGCCTTGAGGCCCGGTTCCCCAGGCTTCGCGTAAAAATTCCACACCCCTTGCCCAAAGGAATGGTGGAAAAATTACCTCAACCCCTGCGGAGGGGGGGGTTCGAACCGGCTCTCTGGCCCCCGCGACGCCGCCAGCGAGGGATTGAGCCGGCATCAACCGGCCGTTTTGACGCGAGCTCGGTGTGGGGCGCCAGGGTCTCGGACAGGTCGGTGTTATCATGACGGGGGGAAGCCATGGACGCGGTGCCGCATCCCGACGTGGAAAGGGTGCTCTTCACCGAGGAGGAGATCGCCCGGCGCGTGGCCGAGCTGGGAGAAGCCATCAGCTCCGACTACGTCGGCGGCGAGGTCTACGCCGTCGGAATCCTCAAGGGGGCGGCCATCTTCTTCGCCGACCTGGTCCGGCGGATCACGGTGCCCGTGCGCGTCGACTTCCTGGGTGTCTCGAGTTACGGGCTGGAGGCCAACTCCACGGGCGTGGTGCGCATTCTGCGGGACCTGGACGAGTCGGTGGCCGGGCGCCACGTGCTCCTCGTGGAGGACATCGTAGACACGGGCCTCACCCTGGCATACCTGCGGGCCACCCTGGAGGCGCGCCGCCCGGCCAGCCTGCGCATCTGCGCCTTCCTGGACAAGCCCTCGCGGCGCAAGGTGCCGGTGGCGGTGGACTACCTCGGCTTCACCGTGCCGGACGAGTTCATCGTGGGCTACGGCCTCGACTACGCCGGGGGCTATCGCCACCTCCCCTACGTGGCGGTGCTGCGCCGCTCCGTCTACGAGGCCAAGCGGTAGGCGGGAGGCATCACTTGACGGTCTCGGCGAGGAGACGTATCTTAGTAATCTTATGAGAGTATGGGGGAAACGATTAATTGGGGTGTGGGTAATATGTCGAGGCGCCTACAAATTATAGTATCGAATGATGAATATAATTTGGTGGCTCAGTTGGCACGCAGGCAAAACAAGACCATCAGCGCTCTGCTTCGGGATGCGATCCGCAGCACCGTGGTCGAGGAAGCTGTTCGCGAGGAGAGGCGCCAGGCGCTGCGGACCCTGCTGTCTCTCGATGCTCCCGTGGCGGATTGGCTGGAGAAGGAGAAGGAGATGGAAAGGGGGGCGGCCGAGTAGCTCATGCCGTTCTTTCTCGACACCAACCCCCATGTATGCAGCCGGCGGCTCCCATCCATACAGGGCCGCCTGCGTGTGGATCATGACGGAGATCACCGAGGGACGCCTCGATGTTGTCATAGACGCGGAAACCGTCCAGGAGATCCTTTACCGGTACGGTGCCATCCGCCGGTGGGACGTAGGCGCCGCCCTGGCCCGCAGCCTCCTCACCCTGGTTGCCGTGGTCTTGCCCGTTGATAGAGGCATCGTCCAGCGTGCCACGGAGCTCTTCGCCCGTCATGGCCCCGAAGGCATTGGCGCGCGCGACCTCTTGCACGTGGCCGTCATGGAGAGGTATGGGATCGAGCAGATCCTGTCCGTGGACAGGCATTTCGACAAAATCAAGGGCGTGAAGCGGACGGATCCCCAGGTATTATTCGAGGAACGCCGCCCCCGCCCGGCCGGATGAATCTGCAGCGGGAAACCGCCCGCGGTGTCAGGTGCCGGTGCGGGCGGCGAAGGCGGCGGCGAGAGGCCCCGTGGCGGCGTGGATGAGGACACGGGTGCCGGCGGGCACGTTGTCGTAGAGCCAGCGGGCGTCCTCCACACTCAGGCGGACGCAGCCGCGGCTGGCGGGCTGGCCCAGGAGGGCGGCGCCCTCGGGGAGGAGGCGCCGCCGGTCATCGGTAGGGGTGCTGTGAAAGAGATACTCGCCGCTGGGGACGAAGGAGACCCACCAGAGCCCGCCGGCCCCGTACTTGCGGTTGTAGAACCACTCCCCGCGCCCGAGGACGCGGAAGGTGCCGAGGGGCGTGGGCGTGGCGGGGCGACCCGTGGAGGCGGGCATGTCCCGGATGATCCGGCTTCCGCGGCGAAGGCGCACCCTCTGCTCGCCGACGCTGACTTCGATCCACGTCTCGTCGTCGCCGGGCGGCGGGTCCAAGGTCGGGACGGGTTCTCCCGCCGGCTGCGGCGCGGGCGCGCTGGTCGGCTGCGGCGCTGGCGCGCGGTCGGGGGGCGGCGCAGGCTGCTCTGCCGGCGCGGCGTCGGGAGGCGGCGCAGGTTGCTGGGCCGACATGGATTTGGGAGGCGGCACCTCGGCCGACCCGGCCGGGCCGTCCTCCCGGGGCACCTGCGGCGAGCCGCCCTCCGCCAGGGCGGCGGGGGTTCGCCGTGGCACCGCTTCGGGGCCGACGGCCAGGGCGGCGGGGGTTCGCCGTGGCACCGCTTCGGGGCCGACGGCCAGGGAGGGCAGGGAGGAAACCGCCAGCAGGCAGCAGGCCAGCAGCACCACGGGTTGGAGAGAACGACCGCCCACGGTATCCCCGCCCGGGCGCGCAGGCGGGCAGGCTCCCGGTCGGCGGCGCAGCCCGGTTTCCCGCCTCCGCGCGGAGGCTACCCGTATCTGTATGACGGAGGAGGGTCGGCGAGCACCCGGCGGGAGACGGTCGCCGAGGGTGGTGCGCGGGAAGGATGCCCGACAGGCTGCCGGTCCGACCGGTGGCAGGTTCGACGCGGGGCGTTGCCGGGAAGGCACGGCGGCCTTATCCTCTTAGCGGCATGGGGCGGGACGGGGAGCGGGCGGCGGCGAGGGAAACGCGGGAGTTCGTGGCGGTGGTGGACTACGGTGCCCAGTACGGGCAGCTCATCGCGCGGCGCATCCGCGAGGCGCACGTCTATTGCCGCATCCTGCCCCCCACGGTGACGGCGGCGGAGCTGCGCGCCCTCGGGCCGACCGGCGTCGTGCTCACCGGCGGGCCGGCTAGCGTCTACGCGCCGGGGGCGCCCACGTTGGACCCCGACGTCCTGCGGCTGGGCGTGCCGGTGCTGGGCATCTGCTACGGGATGCAGCTCATGGCCCACCTCCTGGGCGGACGGGTGGCGCGCGGCCAGCGGCGGGAATACGGCCGCACGGAGCTCGAGGTGCTGGAGGAGGCGCGGGACGGGGTGCCGGGCCTCTTCGCGGGCCTCGACCGGCGCCTGGTCGTGTGGATGAGCCACGGGGACCTGGTGCTGGAGCCGCCTCCCGGGTTCCGGGTGCTGGCGCGCACCGGGGGCGCGCCCGTGGCGGCCATGGGCGACCTGGAACGGCGCCTCTACGGGGTGCAGTTCCACCCCGAGGTGACTCACACGCCCGAGGGGCGGGCCATCCTGGAGAACTTCCTCTATGGGATCTGCGGGTGCCGCGGCACCTGGACCATGTCCTCCTTCGTCGAGACGGCGGTGGAGGCGGTGCGGAGCCAGGTGGGCGACGGGCGGGCGGTCTGCGCCCTGAGCGGCGGCGTCGACTCGGCGGTGGCGGCGGCCCTGGTCCACCGCGCCATCGGCGACCGCCTGACCTGCATCTTCGTGGACCACGGGCTCCTGCGGCAAGGGGAGGCCGAGGAGGTGATCGGGGCCTTCCGCACCCTCGGCTTCAACCTGCGCACTGTGCGGGCCGGCGAGCGGTTCCTGGCCAGGCTGCGCGGCGTGACGGACCCGGAGGAGAAGCGCCGGCGCATCGGCGAGGAGTTCATCCGCGTCTTCGAGGAGGAGGCGGAGAAGCTCGGTCCGGTGGGCTTCCTCGTCCAGGGGACTCTCTACCCCGACGTCATCGAGAGCGGGGCGGGCGGGCACGGCCAGGCGGCCGTCATCAAGACCCACCACAACGTGGGCGGGCTGCCCGAGGAGATGCGCCTGGGGCTGGTGGAACCGTTGCGGGACCTCTTCAAGGACGAGGTGCGGGAGCTGGGCCGGCAGTTGGGGTTGCCCGAGGCCGTCATCGGCCGGCACCCTTTTCCGGGACCGGGGCTGGCGGTGCGCGTCATGGGCGAGGTGACGCCGGAGAAGCTGGACCTGGTGCGCCGGGCCGACGCCGTCGTGGTGGAGGAGATCGAGCGGGCCGGCCTGTACCGGGAGGTGTGGCAGGCCTTCGCCGTCCTGACGGCCCAGCGGAGCGTGGGCGTCATGGGCGATGAGCGCACCTACGGGTACACGGTGGCGGTGCGGGCGGTGACCAGCGAGGACGGCATGACGGCCGACTGGGCGCGGCTCCCCCACCAAGTGCTGGAGCGGATCGCGGCGCGCATCGCCAACGAGGTGCCCCACGTGAGCCGGGTCGTCTACGACATCACCTCCAAGCCGCCTGGCACCATCGAGTGGGAATGAGGGGAACTCGGCCGGATCGTCCCGTGAGCGGGGGCAAGCATCGGTGGAGGCCGCGAGCCTCCTGCCTTGGCGTGGCGTCTTGTCAGGGCGGGGCGGGGGGCGCTATGATGGCTCTGCATGGCCCGCCCGGGGCGTGCAGGGGTGGGGGGAGACGGGGGACGGGGGCGGGCCCCGCCCATGGAGGTCGTCGCTTGAACGAGGAAAACCGGCTCGGCTCCTACCTGCGCTGGCGGCGGCGGTACCAGCGGATCCGCGTGGACGGTCTGCCCTGTCGCTTTCACCTGCTCTTCGTCAAGGAAACCCCGGTGGAGCTGGCCCCCGGCAACGGTGCCCTGGTCAACCTGAGCCGCGGCGGTCTCTGTTTCGTCAGCGACCTGCGGTTGCCGGTCCGCCTCCGGGTCACGACTCGCCTCGAATTCAACCTCAACGAGCGCCTCCTCGTCCCGGTGGCGCGCATCCTCTGGCGGGAGGACGACGGGGATCGTTACCGGTACGGGGCCGAGTTCATCCCCGGTCCCTTCGCTTCCTATTGGGAGCTTCAGGAGACGCTCAGCAACCTCTTCCTGGACGGCCGGGCCTGACGGCCTTACGGCCTCACATCCCGCGGCCGCTCGCGGCCGGGGGGCGGCCGGGCGTGGGCGCGAGCGAGCGGCCGCGTCGCGGATGATCTCGGGTGGCGGGGGTGGTGGTTCTGGCCTGCGCGCCTGGCGTGGAACCCGCGGGCGGGGGCGGGCCCGCCGGCCGGCCCCTGGTCGGCGTGGTGATGGGGAGCGACTCGGACCTGCCGGTGCTGGCGGAGGCCGTCTCGACCCTGGAGGAGTTCGGGGTTCCCTGCGAGGTGCGGGTCATGTCGGCCCACCGGACGCCGGCCGACGTGGCGGCCTGGGCGGCGGGCGCGGCCGCGCACGGGCTGCGCGTCCTCATCGCGGCGGCGGGCGGCGCGGCGCACCTGGCCGGGGTGGTGGCGGCCCACACGGTGCTGCCGGTCATCGGGGTGCCGGTGGCGGGCCGCGTGCTGGACGGGCTGGATTCCCTCCTCGCGATGGCGCAGATGCCGCCGGGGGTGCCCGTGGGCGTGGTGGGCGTCAACGGCGCCCGCAACGCGGCCCTGCTCGCCGTGGCCGTGCTGGCCACGGCCGATCCGGATTTGCGGCGGCGGCTGGAGGACTTCCGGGCCCGGCAGGCCGAGGCGGTGCGCGAGAGGGACCGGCGCCTGACCGGCATAGGGACGCGGGAATACCTGCGTCAGATGGGGGGCGGGCCGGGTTCCCCCGCCGCGCCGGGCGAGGGTTCCATGGGGGCGGCCGCGGGGGGACGCGGGGTGCACCCGGCTTCCTCCGCCGGCGACGGGGGGAAGGCGCTTTGATCGAGCGTTACACCCTACCCGCCATGGGGCGCATCTGGAGCGCCGAGAACAGGTTCCGCAAGTGGCTCGAGGTGGAGCTGGCGGTCCTGGAGGGGTGGGCCGAGCTGGGGGTGGTTCCCCGCGCGGCCGTGGCCGCCGTGCGGGAGCGGGCGCGGGTGGACCTGGACCGCATCGCCGCCCTCGAGCGGGAGGTGCACCACGACGTCATCGCCTTCATCACCTCGGTGGCCGAGCAGGTGGGAGAGTGGGGGCGGTACGTCCACCACGGGCTCACGTCCAACGACGTGGTGGACACGGCCCAGGCCCTCCTCCTCAAGGAAGCCGGGGCGGAGCTGGCGGCGGCGGCGCGGCGGCTGGCCGACGTGCTGGCCGAGCGGGCGCGGGAGCACAGGCACACCGTCATGATGGGCCGCACCCACGGCGTCCACGCCGAGCCCATCACCTTCGGCCTCAAGCTGGCGGTGTGGTGGGCCGAGATGGGCCGCAATGTAGAGCGCCTGGAGCGGGCCACGCGGGCGGTGGCGGTGGGGAAGATCTCCGGCTCCGTGGGCACCTACGCCAACGTGCCGCCCTCGGTGGAGGAGCACGCCTGCCGGCTGCTGGGCCTGGAGCCCGAGCCGGTCTCCAACCAGGTGGTGCAGCGGGACAGGCACGCCGAGTTCCTGACCACCCTGGCGGTGGTGGGGGGAAGCCTGGAGAAGTTCGCCACGGAGGTGCGGGGCCTCCAGCGGACCGAGGTGCGCGAGGCCGAGGAGCCCTTCCGCGCGGGGCAGAAGGGCTCCTCCTCCATGCCCCACAAGCGGAACCCGGAGAAGTGCGAGCGGGTGTGCGGGCTGGCGCGCCTGCTCCGCGGCTACGCCGTGAGCGCCCTGGAGAGCCAGGCCCTGTGGCACGAGCGGGACATCTCCCACTCCTCGGTGGAGCGGGTCGTCCTCCCCGATGCCACGACCCTCCTGCACTACATGCTGGTCCTGATGGCGGAGATCGTGTCCGACCTGCGGGTGTACCCGGCGCGGATGCGGGCCAATCTGGAGCTGACGGGCGGCCTCGTCTTCTCGCAGAAGGTGATGCTGGCCCTGGTGGAGAAGGGTATGGCGCGGGAGGAGGCCTACCGCATCGTCCAGGGCCATTCCCTGGCGGCCTGGGAGGCCGGTCTGGCGGGGGCGTTCGCGGGCGGCGCCCCGGGGGGCGGCGGCGGAGCGGCCGAGGCAGGTGCCGGCGCCCCCAGCTTCCGCGAGCGGGTGGCGGCCGACCCGGCGGTGCGGGCAGTGCTCACGGAGGAGGAACTGGCCGCCTGCTTCGACCCGGCGGCGCACCTCCGGCACGTGGACGAGATCTTCGCCCGGCTCGGCCTGGGTTAGACCGGCGGCGGAAGAGGGGGAGGGGCGGATGGAGGCGGTGGACACGGAAGGGGCGCGGGTGCGGCTGCACGAGGGCAAGGCCAAGGTGGTCTACGACGTGGGCCGGCCCGACGCCGTGCTCATGGAGTTTAAGGACGAGGCGACGGCCTTCAACGCGCAGAAGCGCGGCCTCATCGGCGGCAAGGGGCCGGTCAACCGGGACGTGTCGGCCCTGCTCTTCGGGTTTTTCGAGGGGAGGGGGGTGGCCACCCACTACCTGGAGTCGGTGGGCGAGCGGGAGATGCTGGTGCGGCGGCTGCGCATGATCCCCGTGGAGGTGGTGGTGCGCAACGTGGCGGCCGGCAGCCTGGCCCAGCGCCTGGGGCTGGACGAGGGGCGACCCCTGGCGCGGCCGGTGGTGGAGTTCTACCTCAAGGACGACAGCCTCGGCGACCCCATGGTGAACGAGTACCACCTGGACGCCCTGGGCATCGCCGAGCCGCGGGTGAGCCGCGAGCTGGCCTCCCTGGGGCTGCGGGTCAACGAGCTGCTCCGCCCCCTTCTGCGGAGGGTGGATCTGGAGCTCATAGACTTCAAGCTGGAGTTCGGCCTGGACGGGGAGGGGCGGGTGGTGCTGGGGGACGAGATCTCGCCCGACACCTGCCGCTTTTGGGACACGGCCACGGGCGAAAAGCTGGACAAGGACCGCTTCCGCCGCGACCTGGGAGGCGTGGAGGAGGCGTACCTGGAGGTCCTGCGCCGGGTGAGGGAGGCGGTGACGGCACCTCGCTGAAGCCGTGGGCGTGTGAGGAGGCTGGTCCGCCATGCTGTGGGATGCCGACGTGGAGATCCTGCCGAAGCCGGGGGTGCTGGACCCGCAGGGCGAGACGGTGGCGGAGGCGCTCCGGGCGCTCGGCTTCGCCGGCGTGCGGGACGTGCGCGTCGGGCGGCTGATCCGGGTCCGCGTGGAGGCCGCCGACGCCGCCGCTGCCGAGGCGGCGGTGGACGAGATGTGCCGCCGGCTCCTGGCCAACCCCGTGCTCGAATCCCACCGCGTGGCGGTCCGGGAGGCCGAGGCGGAGGAGGCGGCGCGGCGCGGATGAGGGGCAGGCGGCGGGCGCGGCGGCGCGGTGCGGCGGCCGCCGCCGACGGGGGGCGGCGCACACGCGGTTCGCGGTAGTGGTTTTTCCGGGTTCCAACTGCGACGTGGACGCCTACCACGCCGTGCGGGACGCCCTGGGCGAGGAAGCCGAGTACGTCTGGCACGAGGAGCAGGACCTGGCGCGGTTCGACTGCGTCATCCTGCCGGGCGGCTTCTCCTACGGCGACTACCTGCGGCCCGGGGCCATCGCCCGCTTCGCCCCCGCCATGGAGGCGGTGCGCGAGTTCGCCGCGCGGGGCGGGCTCGTGCTGGGCATCTGCAACGGTTTCCAGATCCTGTGCGAAGCCGGGCTCCTGCCGGGGGCCCTCGTCCGCAACCGGGACCAGCTCTTCCACTGCGAGTGGGTGCACGTGCGGGTGGAGAACGCGCGCACGCCCTTCACCCGCCTCCTCCGCGAGGGACAGGTCCTGCGCCTCCCCATCGCCCACGGCGACGGGCGGTACTACGCCGACCCCGCCACCCTGGCCGAGCTCGAGCGGAACGGCCAGGTCGTCTTCCGCTACTGCGAGCCCGACGGCGCCGTCACCGACCGCGCCAACCCCAACGGCTCCCTCGCCGGCATCGCCGGCATCTGCAACCGCTCCGGCAACGTCCTCGGCATGATGCCCCACCCCGAGCGCGCGGTGGAAGCCCTCCTCGGCGGCACCGACGGGCTGGGCGTCCTCCGCTCCCTGGCGGCGTGGGCCCGCGCCCCCCTGCCGGCGCGCTAGTCCTCCCCTTGGGCCGTAATCTCGCTGATGAGGCGCTCCCAGTCGGTGCCGGCTCAGACGCCCTCCACCCCGCACAGGCATAGCTCTCCCGCGTGTCGCCAGGAACGCAGGCCGGCCGTCACCGTCCAAGCGACCCTTGGCGTTGAACCCCTGTGGCCTGCCTCACCAACGCTAGGAAATCCTCCTCCGGTACGCCGGCCACACCCAGGTCGGGCACTGGAGACCCCGTCAGCGCGCTGACGGAGAAGACCCGGTGATCCCGAAGGACCAGGTGCCCAGCCGGATCGTCGCCGATCAAGAAATTCACGGCCAGGCTGCGAACCTGCGGAGGAGCTGCTCCGCTCGGTGGTGGAGGAAGAGATGTCCGCGCTTTCCCCGCCGCCGGCGGCGTTGGTGTGGGAGCGCGTCGAGGGGGAGCTCGCTCTCCGGCAGGAGCCTGGGGCATCGGGTTGGGAGACAGGTGCCGGGCGCCGGGCGCTGGCGCGCCGGCTGGTGCCTGCCCTGCTCGCTATCGGGCTCGTGGCGCTGGGCGTGGGTGCCTGGCGAGACGTGGAGGCCATAGGCGCGAGGGCCTTGCGGACCTTGCAGCGCGTCGCCGGCACCGTCGTGCAGAGGCTGACCGGCTACGAGCGCCCCCGCCCTCGGGGGACGGATGCCCCGCCCGACAGCCCGGTGGAGGTCAGGCGGCCGGTCCGGCGCACGGTCTCCCTGGACGAGGCCAGGCGCCGGGCGCCCTTCCCGGTGCGTGCGCCCCGCTGGCTTCCTGCGGGTTATGAGTTGAGGGAGGTTGCCCTCCTCGACCGCGGTGGCAGCGACGTCGACGTCATCATGCGCTTCGCGGGGCCGGGAGGCGGCGCCACGCTGATCCAGGTCTTCGTACCCGACGGGCTGGGCGCCGGGGCGTCCTTCGACCGGGACGACGCCCTACCCCGGGACGTGGACCTGGGAACCGCCAGGGGTCCGCTCGTCGCTTTCAAGACGGGGATGTCGCGGCTCTCGTGGGTTGAGCTGGGCGTGCTCCACTCGCGGGAGGGCAGGCTGCCGCCGGACGAACTCGTGCGGATGGCTCGCTCACTGCGGTGACGGGCCGCGCTCCCGCAGCCGGCGCAGGGCCTCCCGGGTCTCGGGCGGCAGGCCCGCGATCTCGGCGAAGGCCGTCACCGGATCGGGCGGCGCTCCCCCGGCCAGCCACGCCGTGCGGAGCCAGAAGCCCGGGATGACGGTGGAGCGGTACACGCCGCCGGCGGGCGGGACGGGCTCGTAGCGCCCGCCGTTCCCGCGGATCCAGAAGTCGGCCCGCTCCTTCCCCGGCCGGGGGTCGATGACCCAGTACTCACGCACGCCGGCCTCCTGGTATTCGTAGAACTTCTCGGCGCGGTCGCGGGCCACGCTGTCGTCGGAGACCACCTCGACGACCAGGTCGGCCGGTCCGTTCAGCCGCTCCGGGACCAGGCGGTGGAGGTTTTCGCCGGCGACGAAGAGGATGTCGGGCTCCCGCGCGGGGCCGTCGGGGGAGAGCTTCATCTCGAAGGGGGCGACCAGCACGCGCCCGAGACCGAAGGTTTCGACATAGGCCCGCAGGAGCGCGGCCAGGAAGGTCAGGATGTTTTGGTGCCACTCCTTGGGAGGCATGTGCACGATCACCTCGCCGTCGACCCACTCGGCGTGGACGTCCTCGTCGGCCCAGGCGAGGAACTCCTCGTAGGACATGCGCAGCCGCCGGGCCTCGGTCGCCGGGGTGACCGTGGTCTCCATGGCCTACCCTCCTCGCGCTGACATTATACATGATTAACCAGCGCACGGTCTCACGTTCAGGGTCGAGCCGCGCGGTCAGGGCTCCGGCGAGGCGGGGGACGGGCGGGGGATCAGGTGCACCGAGGGGGCCTTGACGAGGGCCGTGACGGCGGCGCCGGGCCGGATCCCCAGGTCGGCCACCGTCTGGCGGGTGACGAGGGCCGCGAGGGGGAACCCGCAGTCCACCGTCACACGGAGGACGGGCCCGCGGACCTCCACGGCGGCGACGCGGCCGGGCAGGCGGTTGCGGGTGCTCAGGGCGTCGAGGGCCGCCGGGCCGGCGGTCTCGCTGGGAATGGCCCCCGTGTCCGCAGCCGCGCCGGCCGGCGGAGCGGTGCCGGTCCCGGAGGGGGCGCCGCCGGGGGGCTGGTGCGCCGCCAGGATCACATCCTCGGCCCGGATGGCGACCCACACCGGCGCGCCGGGGGGGAAGGGCCCTTTCTCTTTCCGGCCGCACGGGGGGATCGTCTCGCCGCCCCCGGCGGACAGGGAAGGGGGGACGGCCAGGAGGGTCCGGCCGGCCGCCTCCACGGTCACCAGGTCCGCGCGTTCCTGCACCACGCGACCGGGCACGAGGGTGTCCACCCCCACGGCCCGCGCCACCTCGGCGTCGGCCGGGTGCCGGCACACCTCCTCCATGGCTCCCTGCTGGCGCACCCGCCCGCCCACCAGCACGGCCAGGCGGTCACCCAGGGACAGGGCCTCCGTCAGGTCGTGGGTCACCAGGACGGTGGGGAGGGCGAGCCGCCGGACGAGGCGGCGCAGCTCGGCCAGGATCTCGTCGCGGGCGGCGGCGTCCAGGCCCGTCAGGGGCTCGTCCAGGACGAGGAGGCGCGGCTCCGGCGCCAGGGCGCGGGCCAGGGCCACCCGCCGTCGCTGGCCGCCGGAGAGGGTGGCCGGACGCCGGGCGGCCAGGGTTTCCAGGTCCAGCAGGCGGAGGGCCGCCGCCGCGCGGCGGACGCGCGCGGCGGCGGGCAGGCCGCGCAGCCCGTAGGCCACGTTGGCCATGACGGACAGGTGGGGGAAGAGGGAGTCCTCCTGCGCCACGTAACCGACGCGCCGTCGCTGCGGGGGCAGCCATGCGCCGCCGTCGGCGTCGAACCAGGCTTCCCTCCCGAAGAGGATGCGGCCCCGCCGCGGGCGCTCCAGGCCCACGAGGCAGCGCAGCAGCGTCGTCTTGCCCGCGCCCGAGGGGCCGAGGAGGACGGTGACGGCCGGCTCCAGGGGAAGGCGGAGGGTGGCCCGGACCTCGGCTCCGGAGGCGGGGTAGCGGTGCTCCACGTCCACGAGGAGGCCGGCGTCGTCCGCCCCCGGGAGCGGCGCGGCTTGCCGCGGCGAGGGGTCGGGGGCGCCGGCGGGACCTAGCCCCGCGGCCATGGCGACCACACCCTCCTCTGAAGGGCATAGGTGAGGGAGAGGACGGCGAAGGAAAGGACGAGCAGGAGGAGGGCCGTGCGCCCCGCGGCGGCGAGGTCCATGGCCTGGACATGGTCGTAGATGGCGATGGAGACGGTGCGCGTCACGCCGGGGAGGTTGCCCCCCACCATGAGCACCACGCCGAACTCGCCCAGGGTGTGGGCGAAGCTGAGCACCAGCCCGGTGACGACCCCCGGCCAGGAGAGGGGCAGCACCACCCGGAAGAAGGTGCCGGCGCGGGAGACGCCCAGGCACCAGGAGGTCTCCAGGAGGCGGCGGTCCACGGCGGCGAAGGCCGCGACCAAGGGTTGGACGGCGAAGGGTAGGCTGTAGAGGACCGAGGCCACCAGGAGACCCTGGAAGGAGAAGGGAAGGAGGCGGCCCGTGAGGGCCTCGTAGGCGGCGCCGAGGGGGCTCCGGGGACCGATGGCCAGGAGGACGTAGAAGCCCAGGACCGTGGGCGGTAGGACGAGGGGCAGCGCCACCACCGCCTCCACGGCCGGCTTCCACCGCCGGGGGGAGAAGGCCAGCCAGTGGGCCAGGGGCAGGCCGACGGCCAGGAGGATGACGCTGGTCCACCCGGCCAGTTTGAGGGAGAGCCGGAGGGCGGGCCAGTCCATCAGCGCCCCTCCGCCGGCAGGTGGAAACCGTGCTCTCGCAGGATGGCCCGGCCCGGCTCGCTCAGGACGAAGTCCCTAAAGGCGCGGGCGACCTCCGGGTTGCGGGCGCGGGCCGGGATGACCCCGCCCTGCTCCAGGCGAGGGTGGGTGTCCGGGGGTAACTCCCAGTGGAGCCCCTTCTCCCGCATGGTGGGGGCCACGGCGAGGGAGAGGGCGATGACGGCCGCGTCGGCGGCCCCGCCGGCGGCGAAGGCCGCCGCCTGGGCCACGTTCTCGCCCAGGACCAGTTTGGGGCGGACTTCCTCATAGACCCCGAGGGCTTGGAGGGCGGCCACGGCGGCTCGGCCGTAGGGGGCGTGCTCCGGGTTGGCGATGGCCAGGCGCCGCAGCGCGGGATCGGCGAGGGCCGCTGCTCCGTCCCGCGCCCGGCTCAGGGGCGAGTCCCGGGGAACCCAGAGGGCGATCCGGCCCACCGCGTAGAGGAAGTCGCCGCCGGGCACGGCGAGGCCCCTCTCCGCGAGCCGCCGCGGGTAGGCGGAGTCGGCGGAGAAAAAGAGGTCGAAAGGCGCTCCGTTCTCGATCTGGGTCGCCAGCTGGCCCGAGGAACCGTAGGTGATCTCCAGCCGCACGTCCGGCCGCCTCGCCCGGAAGGCGGCCGCCAGATCCGCCATGGCGAACCGGAGGTCGGCGGCGGCCGCCACCCGCACCTCCCGCGGGCGGCTCGCCGCTGCGGGCCCGCCCTCCGCGCCGGGCCGCGCTCCGTCTCCCCCTCCCCCGGCGCATCCCCCCGCCGCGAGGCTGACGGCAGCCAGGACGGTGGCGGCCGCTGTCCGTATGTCATGTAGAGCTAACATATGACCGTCACGCTTGCCAGGCTAACATATGTCGGCTGTGCCTTGCAACTGGCGCGAGGGTTCTGGCAGCCTATCTCTCGGATCCGGTGAGAACCGTCGCTGCGGCGGCGGAAGGCCGGAGAGGACAGGGTGACTTCCGGCGGCGCCGGCGCGGTGGCTGCCGGGGGCGCCTACGGGCACAGAGGGGGGATGCGGGGGTGAGGGGGGCGGATTCCCTGCGGAACAACCTGCGCCTGGTGCGCGGCCGCCTGGGGCTGAGCCAGCAGGAGCTGGCCGCCCGGGTCGGTGTCGCGCGCCAGACCATCGGGGCGGTGGAGGCGGGCCTCTACACGCCCTCGGCGGCGCTGGCCCTGCGCTTGGCGCGGGTGCTGGGTTGCCGCGTGGAGGAGGTCTTCTGGCTGGAGGAGGAGCCGGCCGAGGTGGTGGAGGCCGTCCCCGCCGCCGGGTTGGAGGCGGAACTAGGATCCGGCGCGGGCGCTCCGCGCGGGGTCCCCGTCTCCCTGGTGCGGGTGGGCGGACGGTGGGTGGCCCACTCCCTGCTGGGCGAGAGCGGGGTGCGGACGGAGCTGGTTCCCGCCGACGGCGAGGTGCTGCCTGAAGGGCGGGGCGCGGAGCAGGCGGAAGGGGGCGGCACGGCGGCCCTTCTGCAGGTGCGGGCCCTGGACGACCCGCAGGACCTGGGGCGGTCGGTGATGTTGGCCGGGTGCACGCCCGCCCTCTCCCTCTGGGCCAGGGCGGCCGAGAGGTGGCACCCCGGGCTCCGGGTCCACTGGGTCTTCGCCAACAGCGGGGAGGCCCTGGCCGCCCTGGCCAGGGGCGAGGTGCACGGGGCCGGCACCCACCTCTACGACAGCCGGACCGGTGCCTGCAACGTTCCCTTCGTGCGGGCGGCGCTGCCGGGGCGGGCCGTGGCCCTCGTCAACCTGGGCGAGTGGGAGGAGGGACTCCTGGTGCGGCGCGGGAACCCGCGCGGGATCCGCGGGGTGGCGGACCTGGCGCGGCCCGGCGTCACCATCGTCAACCGGGAGCCGGGGGCGGGCTCGCGGCAGCTCCTGGAGGACATGCTGGGCGAGGCGGGCCTTCCCCCCGGAGCCGTGGCCGGCTTCGACCGGGTGGTGCGGGGCCACCTGCAGGTAGCCAGGGCCGTGGCCGGCGGCGAGGCCGACGCCGGCGTCAGCACCGAGGGCGTGGCGCGGGCCTTCGGCCTGGACTTCGTCCCCCTCCGGCGCACCCGCTACGAGGTGGCCTTTCTCCAGGAATCCCTGGGGGAGCCGGCCATTCAGCAGCTCCTGGCCACCCTGGGCCACCGGCGCGTGCGCCGGCAGCTGGAGGTGGTCGGAGGCTACGACACGGCCCGCACCGGCGAGGTGGAGACGGTCCCGGCGTGATCCGGGTCTCTCTCGGCTTCGTCGCACTGGCATGCGCGGACGGCGAGGAAGCCGGGGACAGCGCGGCCGGCCGCCGCGGATTACAATCGAGGGGGCGGAGGTGGGGGTCCATGGGTGCGGTGGCGGCGCCGCCGCGGTGGGGGCAGGTCGGCCTCACGGAGGACGAGTACCGGCGCATAGTGGACCTGCTGGGCCGGGAGCCCAACGACCTGGAATTGGGGCTCTTCGGCGTCATGTGGTCGGAGCATTGCAGCTACAAGAGCTCGCGGTTGCACCTCCGGCGGCTTCCCACGGAGGGGGAGCGGGTGCTGGTGGGTCCGGGGGAGAACGCCGGCGTCCTCGATATCGGCGACGGCTGGGCGGTGGCCGTCCGCATCGAGAGCCACAACCACCCCTCCGCCATAGAGCCGTACCAGGGCGCGGCCACGGGGGTGGGCGGCATCCTGCGCGACATCTTCACCATGGGCGCGCGGCCGGTGGCCCTGCTGGACTCCCTGCGCTTCGGCCCCCTGGCCGCGGGACCGGGGCCGCGCGGCGTCGGCCCTGAGGGGGACGGAGGTGCGGGCGGCGATGGTCTCGCGGGAGGCACCAGCGCGGCGCAGGCGGCGCGCAACCGCTATCTCCTCGCGGGCGTGGTGAAGGGTATCGCCGACTACGGCAACTCGGTGGGGGTGCCCACCGTGGGCGGCGAGGTCTTCCTCGAGGAATGCTACGGTGAGAACCCGCTGGTCAACGTGATGTGCGTCGGCGTGCTGCGGGCCGACGCCATCGTGCGCGGCCGCGCCGAGGGCGTGGGGAACCCGGTGTACCTGGTGGGGGCGCGCACGGGGCGCGACGGCATCCACGGGGCGAGCCTCCTGGCCTCCCAGGAGTTCCGGACGGGGGCCGAGGAGATGCGCCCGGCGGTGCAGGTGGGCGACCCCTTCCGGGAGAAGCTCCTGCTGGAGGCCTGCCTCGAGCTCGTGGAGACGGGCGCCGCGGCGGGGGTCAACGACCTGGGCGCGGCGGGGATCACGTCGGCGGCCGCGGAGACGGCGGCGCGGGCCGGCACCGGCCTCGAGGTGGACGTGGCCCTGGTGCCGCGGCGGGAGGAAGGCATGACGCCCTACGAGGTCATGCTCTCCGAGTCCCAGGAGCGGATGCTGGTCGTTGCGCGGCGCGGCCGCGAGGCCGAGGTGGAGGCCGTCTTCCGCAAGTGGGGGCTCGAGGCCACGCCCATCGGGCGGGTGACGGAGGACGCGATGCTGCGCGTGCTGGATGGTGGGCGGGTGGTGGCGGAGGTGCCGGTGCGCTCCCTGACGCGGGAGGCGCCGGCCTACCGCCGCCCGGCGGCCCCGCCGGCCTGGCCGGACGGGCGGCAGGCCTTCGATCCGGCTTCCCTGCCGGACCTGGCGCCGGGCGAGGCCGGGCGGGCGCTGCGGGCCCTCCTGGCTGCGCCGAACGTGGCCAGCAAGGCGTGGGTGTACCGACAGTACGACCACATGGTGCGCACCTGCACCGTGGTGACGCCGGGGGCGGACGCGGCGGTGCTGCGGGTGCGGGGAGCGCGGGCGGGCGTGGCCCTCGCCACCGACGGGAACGGCCGCTACTGCCACCTGGACCCTTTCCTGGGCGCGGCCATCGCCGTGGCCGAGGCGGCCCGCAACGTGGCCTGCGCCGGCGCGCGGCCCGTCGGCCTCACCAACTGCCTCAACTTCGCCAGCCCCGAGCGGCCCGAGGTCATGTGGCAGTTCGAGCAGGCCATCGAGGGCATGCGCGCCGCCTGCCTGGCCCTGGGCGTGCCCGTGACGGGCGGCAACGTGAGCTTTTACAATGAAACCGCCGGGCGCGGCGTATACCCGACCCCCGTCGTCGGCATGGTGGGGTTGCTCGCCGACCCGGCGGGCGCGGTGCGGTCCGGCTTCCGCGCCGCGGGCGATGCGGTGGTGCTGCTGGGCGGCTGGGCCGCCGCTCCCGCGCGGGGCGAGGCCGCCGGGCGCGACGGCGGGCCCG
>CAYXQP010000021.1:0-7705 GCA_964467515.1 uncultured Eubacteriales bacterium
GGAGGTGAGGGGCACGGTAACGGCCACGTTCCTGGGGACGGGACAGGAGTTGCGACGGGTTGGGGTGGGCCCGCCGGCGCGGTGGCAGGCGCCCCTCCCCGAGAGGTGGGCGGAGGCCGTGCCGGAGTTGCCCGCCGGGGGCGCGGTCTGGTTCGACTTCGCCGCGCCCTCGGAGGAGGAGCGGCGCCTGCTGGCTGAAGGGTTCGGGTTCCACCCCCTGGCCGTGGAGGACGCCGTGGCCCAGGTGCACTTCCCCAAGGTGGACGACTACGGGGAGTTCCTCTTCCTGGCGGTCCACGAGGCCGAACTGGGCGCCGTGGACGGGCGGCTCGAGACGCGGGAGCTCGACGTCTTCCTCGGCCGGCGTTTCCTCGTCACCTACCACGAAGGGCCGGTCCGCTGCGTGGACGCCCTGGCCGAGAGCCTGGCGCGGAACCCGGCCCTCCTAGCGCGCGAGCCGGGCTTCCTCCTCCACGCGCTGCTGGACAACCTGGTCGGCTCCTATCTTCCCGTCCTGGACGCCCTGGAGGAGCGGACGGAGGCGGCCGAGGAGGCCATCTTCCGCCGGGACGGGCGGGAGGGGCGGCGCACGGTGGACGAGATCCTGGCGCTCAAGCGCGAGCTGGCGGGCCTGCGCCGCTACTCGGTCCTGCAGCGGGAGGTGCTGCGCTCCCTCGCCTCGGGCGAACACCCCCTCCTCGCGCGGGACCTCCTCATGTACTTCCGGGACGTGTACGATCACCTGGTGCGGATCTCCGACCTGGCCGAGTCCTACCGGGACCTCCTCTCCTCCGTCCTGGAAGCCTACCTCACCACCGTCTCGAACCGCTTAAACGAGGTGATGAAGCTCCTCACCATCATTGCCACCATCATGATGCCCCTCACCCTCATCACGGGGATCTACGGGATGAACTTCGAACATCTGCCCCTGGCAGGCTGGCCGGGCGGGTTCTGGACGATCCTGGGCGGTATGGGGCTCCTGGCGGCCGGCATGGTGGCGGCCTTCAGGAGGGCGGGCTGGCTGTGACGGGCGGCGAGCGGAGCGGAGGCCGGCCGGGCGCGGGCATCGTGGTCTTGCTGGCCCTCCTCGGCGCGGCGGTGGCGGTGTGGGCGGCGCTCGAGCTCGAGCGGCGGGCCCGGCCCGCCGGCGGGGCACTGGTGGCTTCGGGCTTCGTCGAGGTCACCGAGGTGCCCGTGGCGGCCGAGGCGGGGGGGCGGGTGGTGGAGGCAGCCGCGGAGGAGGGGCGGCCGGTGCGGGCCGGCGAGATGCTCTTCCGCCTGGACGCGGCGGCGCTGGAGCAGCAGGTGAGGCTGGCGGAGGCCCAGGTGCGGCAAGCCCGGGCCAGGTACGAGGAGGCGGCGGCCGGCGCCCGCGCCGCCCAGGTGCGCCAGGCGCAGGCGGCCCTGGATCAGGCCCGGGCGAGGCTGGAGGAAGCCCGGGCCAACGCCGACCGGGTGGCGGCCCTCCTCCGGGAGGGGGCTGCAACCCAGGCGCAGGTGGACCAGGCCCGGAGCCAGCTCCGCCAGGCCGAGGAGCAGGAGAAGGCGGCCGCCGCCGCGCTGGAGCTTGTCCGCGCGGGCGCGACGGACCCGGCCCTGCGCGCTCTGGCGGCCGCCGCGGACCAGGCCGAGGCCGCCCTGGCCCTGGCCTGGCTCAACCGGGACCGGGCCACGGTGCGGGCGCCCTTGGACGGGGTCTTCGTCCGCCGCCTGGTGGAGGTGGGGGAGGTGGTCCAGCCGGGTGCGCGCCTCGGGGTCGTGGCCGAGCTGGGCCACCCGTGGGTGCGCGTGTACGTGCCCGAGGCCGACCTGGGCCGGGTGCGCCTCGGCCAGGCGGCCAGCGTCACGGTGGACGCCTACCCCGGACGCTCCTTCGCGGCCCGCGTGCGCCGGATCGCCTCGCAGGCCGAGTTCACCCCGCGCAACGTGCAGACGCGGCGGGGGCGGGCCGACCTGGTCTTCGCCGTCACCCTCGACGTGGCGGACCCGCGGGGGCTGCTGCGGGCGGGGCTGCCGGCGGACGTGACCTTCGCGGAGGAGGGCGCACCGTGACTCCCGGCGAGGGGGAGGGGGGGCGTGATCGCGGTGAGGGGCCGCCTGGGACGGCGGAGACAGCCGCGGCGGCCGCGATCGCCGTGGCGGGGCTCGTCAAGGGCTTCGCCGGGAGGCCGGCGGTGCGGGGCGTGAGCCTGCGGGTGCCGGCGGGGTCCATCTACTGCCTCCACGGCCCCGACGGCGCGGGCAAGACCACGCTCCTCCGCTGCCTGGCGGGGGTGCTGCGGCCTGACGCCGGCGACGTCCGGCTGGCCGGCGTCGACCCGCGGCGCGAGCCGGACCGGGCGCGGACGGTGCTCGGCTACCTGCCCCAGCAGTTCAGCCTCTATCCAGACCTGTCCGTGCAGGAGAACCTGGACTTCTTCGCCCGTCTCCACGGCCTCTCCGGCGAGGCCTGGCGGGAACGGCGGGAGGAACTCCTGGCCTTCGCGGGCCTGGGCGAGTTCCGGAGGCGGCCGGCGGGTGATCTGAGCGGCGGGATGCGGCAGAAGCTCGCCCTCTGCTGCGCCGTCATGCACCGGCCGCCGGTGCTGCTCCTGGACGAGCCGAGCCTGGGCGTTGACCCGGTTTCCCGCCACGAGCTGTGGGAGGTGCTCCGGGCCCTGCGCGACGGCGGCGGTGCCGTCCTCCTGAGCACGCCGTACCAGGACGAGGCGGCGCGCGGCGACCGGCTGGGCTTTCTCGTGGACGGGCGCCTGGCCCTGGCGGGGCCGCCGGCGGAGCTGGCCCGCGGCTTCCCCTCCCTGGAGGATGCCCTGGTGGCCTGCCTGCCGGGCGGCGCGCCGGCGCAGGTACGCCCGGTGCCGCGGCCGTGACGAGGGAGGAAGCGGCCGGCGGCGTGGCGGTGGCGGTGCGGGCGCTCACCAAGCGCTTCGGCGACTTCACGGCCGTGGACGGCGTCACCTTCGCCGTGGGGACGGGTGAGGTCTTCGGCCTCATCGGTCCCAACGGCTCCGGCAAGTCGACCCTCATCCGCATGCTCTGCGGGCTCCGGCTCCCCACGGCCGGCGACGCGCGGGTGCTGGGCATCGACGTGCGCCGGCGGCCGGAGGAGGTGCGGCGGCGCATTGGCTACATGGCCCAGCGCTTCAGCCTCTACCAAGACCTCACGGCGGCCGAGAACCTGCGCTTCTTCGGGGGCGTGTACGGGTTGGACTGGGCGGCCCTGGCGGCGCGGATCGAGGAGCTGGGCTGGCTCCTGGACCTGGGGGATGCCCTGGGGCGGCCGGTGTGCGAGCTACCAACAGGCTGGCGGCAACGGGTGGCCCTGGCCGGCGCCCTCCTGCACCGGCCGGAGCTCCTCTTCCTGGACGAGCCCACCGCGGGCGTGGACCCGCTGTCGCGGCGGCGCTTCTGGGAACTGATCTACAGGCTCGCCGGGGAGGGCGTGACCGTCATGGTGACCACCCACTACATGGACGAGGCGGAGCGCTGTCACCGCCTCGGGCTCATGAACCGGGGGCGGTTCCTGGCCCTGGGGCGAACGGACCTGAGCGGCGGGGCGCGGGATTTGGAGGAAGCCTTCGCGCGGCTCGTGCGCTCGTCCGGCCGCGCGGGCGGGGCGGCGGAATGGTGAGGGGAGGGGCGGCGTGCGCACGAGCCTGAGGCGGATGCTGGCCATCGCCGCCAAGGAGGCCATCCACGTCCGGCGGGACAGGCCGACGCTGGCCATGCTCCTCATCCTGCCGGCCTTCATGATCCTCATGTTCGGCTACGCCGTCACCACCGACGTGCGGCGGGTGCCGGCCGCCGTCTGGGACGACGACGGTGGGCCGGCCGCCCGCGAACTGGTGGAGAAGCTCCGCGTGACCGGGTACTTCGACTTCCGGCACAGGGTGGTCACCCTGGGCGAGCTGCGGGAGCTCATGGACGCCGGCCGTATCCGCGCCGGGCTGATCATTCCGCCCGGCTTTTCGCGGCAGGTGACGGCTTGCCGGCCCGCCGTGGCGCAACTGGTCGTGGACGGCTCGGATCCGCTGGTCGCCCAGACCGTGCTGCCTGCGGCCCAGATGACGGCCCAGGCCCACGGGCTGGCGCTCCTCCAGGCCAGGCTCTACCGGGCCGGCGCGGACCTCTCGGCCCTGGAGCCGCCCCTGGAGCTGCGGGCCCGCGTCTGGTACAACCCGGACCTGGAGAGCCGCCGCTTCAACCTGCCCGGCCTCGTCGGCACGGTGCTGCAGAACCTGGTCGTCCTGCTCACGGCCTTCGCTCTGGTCCGGGAGAGGGAGCGGGGCACCTTCGAGCAGCTCCTTGTGACGCCGGTCCGCCCGGTGGAGCTCATGGTGGGGAAGCTCCTGCCCTACGTGGTCCTGGGCTTCGTGGCGGAGGGGGTGACGCTGGCCCTCATCATCGGCTGGTTCGGCGTCGTGCCGGGCGGCAGCGTGCCATTGCTGGTGGCCCTGTCGGGCTTCTTCCTCCTCTGCACGCTGAGCATGGGCCTCCTCATCTCCACCGTGGCCGCCAACCAGCTCCAGGCCATGCAGATGACCTTCGGCCTCGTCAACATGCCGAGCTTCATCCTGTCCGGCTTCATCTTCCCCCGCGAGTCCATGCCGGCCGTGATCCAGTGGCTGGGGAACGCCGTGCCCCTCACCTACTTCCTCCGCATCCTCCGGGGCATCATCGTCAAGGGTGTGGGAATGGCGCCCCTCTGGCCCGACGTGGCCGCCCTGGCCCTGTACGCCATCGTCCTCATCGCGCTGGCGGCCTTGCGCTTCCGCCGCACGTTGGACTAGCCGGCGGCCTTGCGCTTCCGCCGCACGTTGGACCAGCCGGTCGCCTTGCGCTTCCGCCGCCCGCTCGACCGGCCGGCGGTGCCTCTCGTCTCAAGCCTAGCTCGGCTTCACTGCGTCCGCTCGAGGATGGCCCGCACCAGGACTTCCCCGAAGGCGCGGGCCGCCTGGGGGCCGCTCCCGGTGACGAGGAGGCCGTCCTCCTCCACCGGGTTGCCCGTGCAGCGGGCGCCCGCGGCCTCAAGCTCTTTCGCCTCGGCCGGCCAGCAGGTGGCGCGCCGCCCGCGGAGGAGACCCGCCCGGGCCAGGGTCACGGGTGCAATGCAGATGGCGCCCACCACGCGGCCCAGCTCAGCCGCCCGCCGAGCCAGGGCGTGGGCCGTCGGGTCGTCCCAGTAGACGGAGGCGCCCGACCCGCCCACGAAGACCACGGCGTCGTAGTCCTCGGCCCGCACCCGGTCGAGGGTGATGTCGGGGTCCACCTCCAGCCCCAGCATGCCGCGGGCCCGGCCCCGCCGCGCGGCGGCCACCGTCACGTGCCCGCCGGCCTCCTCTATGACCGCCCGCGGCTCCCGGTACTCCTCGTCGCGGAAGCGCTCGGGGGCGATCACCAGCAGCACGCGCGCACCCGCCAGGGGCCGGGCGGCACCGGGGGAGGCTCCTTCCACCCTGCCGCCGTCACCCGTCCCGTCGCATCCCGGCACGGTCCTCACCTCTTCCCACCCCATTGTAGTCAAGCGGAGGGACGCTGCGGTACGGGCAGGAAAGCCCGAGGGCGGACGAACCGTCGGCGGCGCCGGACAGCGCGCTCACCGGCGGGGGATGTGCTGGACTCCGGCCACCGCTCATATAAATCCGGTTCTTGGACAGGCTTTCCATGAGTGGGAAACGGGGCGGCTCGGGCCGCGGAAGGCTGTAACGCGGCGGAGCCGGGCCCGACATACAGGTTTGGAGCGCGGCCGCGGGCGGTCCCCCCCGACGTCCCGGTCTTCCTCCCAAACCCCTTGCGGAGCGTGGGACGGCGATGCAGGAACGGATCTCGAAGATGTCCAGGTACGAGTACTGGCTCCGGGAGGGCTGCTCCCCCGACGAAGCCCTGGAGCACGTCCGGGAGGAGGGCGACGACTCCGAGTTCGAGGCCGCTTATTGGCAATGGGTCCACTGGCTCCTCAACGAGCATCCGCACGAGGGCCCCGGGGAGTCCGAGGAGGGCGCGGGCGAGACGCTGGTGTGATCAATCCGCCGCCCTTCTCCGGCGGGTCGCTGCGCTCGCCCGCTGCCTGGCTGGCCCTGTCGGTCTGCCGCTTTCCTGGACGACCACCCGTATCCTCCGTCGGTCGGTCACCAAGCCGGGCGCTTAACAGTTTCATGATTTAAGTTTTAGAGGAAGGCAGCGGTCGTGCCCGGAAGGGGTGGGCGGGTGTGCCGGGTCCATGGTGGCCGTGGGCTCGGAGGGTTTCGGGCGGGAAGGCGGCCAGACGCCTGCTCCCCGGGAGGTGACGGGGGGATGCAGGAGGGGCGTCGGCGGGTGATGTGGGCGGCGCTGGCGGCCTGGGTCCTTCTCCTGCCGGCGGTGGGCGGCTTGCTCTTCCCTGGCTCGCCGGTCCCCTCGGCCTCGGCGTTGCAGGGAAGGCGGTTCCTCCTCTTGCCCCTGGATGGCTTTCCGCCGGGGTCTGTGACCGCGGTGCGGCTCGCGGACCACGGGGTGCGGTGCCCTTACGGGCGAGGCTTCTACCTGGTCCGGGAGGGGGACCGGGTTCTGGCCCTCTCTTGGCGGGACTCCCTGGGTGAGGTGGTGGTCTGGGACCAGCCAGTGGACCCCGGGCGCTTTCACGCTCCCGCATCCGGCACGGTATACGAACGGACGGGCGAGAAGATAGCCGGTCCCGGTGGGCGCGACCTCGACCGCTACCCGGCGGAGGTGAGGGGCGGCGTCATCAGGGTCGACACGGCCACCCTCATCCTGGGGCGGGGGTGGCGCGGTGGGCGCGCGGTGGCGGCGGGAGACGAGGGTTGCTGGCGCGAGCCGGCCTTGGTGACCGGGCCCGGCGTGCGCCTGACGGCGGCCGACCGGAGGGCCATTGCCCAGGTGGTGGCAGGCGGGAGGCACTTCCCGCGCCTGGTGGAGGTGCCGGCGGTGCTGGCGGCGGGCGCCGGCCCGGCGGCCTTCTTCCGCTTCAGGGAGGGGGAGCGGTGCTGGGCTGGCTTCGCCATCCTCTCTGCGCCCGGAGGTGGGTCGGTCGACGGGCCCCTGCTCTGCGCTGACAGACCGGGCAGCCCACCGTTGCAGGTCCTGGCGGGCACGGCGCGGTGGGCACCTCATGGAAGGCAAGGGGATTGGGACGTCATGTACGGCTTTGCGGCCGACCGTCGCTATCCCGCCGTGGAGCTCGTGTGGCGGGCGGCCTCGGTGCGGGTGCCGGTCAGGCCCGGCCTCTTCGCCTACAGCCGCCCGCACCGACCTGCTGAGCCCGTCCTGCCCGATCGTGACGTGCGGCTGCTGGACCGGGAGGGGAAGCCAGCCGGTCCGCCGGAGGCGCCCGCGTCCTTGGGCGAGGGCGTCGTTCTCCCCGCGGGAGTGGCACGCCTGCTCCGGGTGGCACTCGGCGCCGATGTGGTGGTGACCGGGGTGGTGCCGGCGGCGGTGGACGAGTGGCTGGTCCTCTACCGGCGGGGGCCCCGCGAAAGCGGGCAGGCTGTTCTCGCCTGGCGGTTCGGGCGGTGGGAGATGCCCGCGGCGGCCGCCGCTGTCGTACCCCTGCCGCCGCCGTGAAGGGGCCGGGGTTTGTTCAAGGACGGGCGGGGCCGCGCCATTTAGCCTCGCCATCAGCCGCGGAAAGGAGCTCCCTCATGGGGGTGGCGGCGGGCCTTCTCTTCGCCGTGGTGGTGGCCGTTTGCTGGCTGTCCGGCGGGCCGGC
>CAYXQP010000021.1:7805-18630 GCA_964467515.1 uncultured Eubacteriales bacterium
CGGGCCTTCTCTTCGCCGTGGTGGTGGCCGTTTGCTGGCTGTCCGGCGGGCCGGCCAACGCGGCCTCACCCGGAGACGCGGGTGAACAGGAAGATGCCGCCCCACCCGGAGGCGCCGCCGGACCAGACGGTGCGACTAGGGAGGCCGGGGCAATGGGTACGCCGAGGGCGGCGGATGGCGCGGGGCAGGCCGCCGTCAAGCTCCTTGTCAACGGACGGGCGGTGGAGGCATCGCCCGCGCCCTTCGTCACGGCCGGGCGGACCCTGGTGCCCGTGCGGGCGCTTTTCGAGGCCCTTGGTGCCGTGGTGGAGTGGGACGAGGGGACACGGGCGGTGACGGCGGTGCGCGGAGAGCGCTGGATCCGGTTGCGCGTGGGGCGGCGGCTGGCCTGCCTGGCGCCGGGGTGCCTGGAGGCCGCCCTCCTCGACGTGCCGGCCGAGGTGCGGGAGGGGCGCACCTTCGTTCCCGCCCGCTTCGTCGCCGAGGCGCTGGGGGCGCGGGTGCGGTGGGGCGGCGCCAGCCGCACGGTCTACGTGGAAACGGGGCCCGGGGCCGACGAAGCGCCTGCTGCGGAGCCGGTGCGGATTGCTTCGCCGCGGCCGTACCAAGTCATCGCCGGGCCCGTGGACCTGGCGTTGGAGACGGCGGTTCCTCCGGGTGGAGGATCGGCTCCGGCGGCCGGAGCGGGGGTGCCGGCGGCCGGAGCGGGGGTGCCGGCAGCCGGGGCTCAGGGGGCGGCAGTCGCAGCGCGGGAGGTGCGCTTCCTCCTCCTCGACCCCGAGACGGGGCGCGGCGCCGTGGTGGCCCGGGGCCCGGCGGGCGCCGGCTCCTACCCTTGGCTTCCCGACCCGGCCCACGACGGCCTCCGGCTCCTGGCCGCCGTGCTGTACGACGGCGAGGGGCGCTTCCTCGGCGGCGACGTGATCCCCGTGCGCGTGGCCGTGCAACCCGTCGTGTCCCTCACGGGCCTCGAACCGGGCCAGGAGGTGCGGGCGCAGGTGAGCCTGGGGGTGCGGGCGGGCTTCGTCGCCACCCACGTCCGCTACGTCCTGGAGGATCCGGAGACGGGGAGCGCCAGGGTCCTCGGCGACGGCGACCCGGAGGGGCCCTTCCCGTGGACGCCGCGCTACGAGGACAACGGCTTCCGCGTCGTCAGGGCGGCCGTGTACGACCGGCTGGGGCGGGCCCACGAGGCCTGGCCTGCCTCGGTGAGGGTGGCGGTGCCGCGGCGGCTCGCGCTCACGGGCCTGGCCTCGGGGGCGGCCGTGACGCGCCCGGTGACGCTGGGGGTCTCGGCCAACTTCGCGGTGGCCGCCGTCCGTTACGTCCTCCGCGACCCCGCGACGGGAGCCGAGGTCGAGCTGGGGCGGCGGACCGGCAATGCCGGTTTCCGCTGGCTGCCGTCGCCGGACCAGGCGGGAAGCCGCGAGCTCCTGGCGGTGGTCACCGACGCCCAAGGGCAGGAGCACACCACGCCGCCCGTGGCCGTGGAGCTGCCGGGGAAGCCCCTCCTCTTCCTCGACACGGTGGGGCCGAACCAGGTCCTGGCCGGGGAGGTCGAGCTGCGGGTGCTGGCCAACGTGCCGTTGGCTGCCGTGGAGTTCCAACTCGTCGAGCCGCGGAGCCGAGCCGTGCGCACCATCGCCGGCGGGGCGGACGCCGCGGCCACCTATACGTGGAAGCCGCCCGACGGCTCCGCGGGTTCCTGGCGGTTGCGCGCCATGGGTGCCACGCCGGACGGGGGGCGGGTCGTCGGCGAGGAGCTGCCGGTGCGGGTGCACGGGGGGAAGCTCTACGGGCCGCGGGCCGTGGTGGAGAAGGCGCGCTTCCTCGACCTGGTGACGGGGCTGGCGCGGGAGGCGAGGCGGCGCACCGGCATGTCGGCAGCTCTCCAGGTGGCCCAGGCCATCCTGGAGTCGGGGTGGGGGCAGTACGTCCCCGTGGACCGCTACACCGGCGCCGTCTCCTACAACCTCTTCGGTATCAAGGGGCAGGGGCCGGCCGGCTCGGTCACCTCCACGACCTCGGAGTATTACAACGGCGTGTACTACCGGGTGGACGCCGCCTTCCGCGCCTACCGCGACGTGGGCGAGAGCTGGCGGGACCACAAGGCCCTCCTGCTCGGGGCCAAGAGGTACGAGCCCTTGCGGGCGGTGATGCACGACCCCGTCCGCGGCGCGTGGGCCCTGAAGCGCACCGGCTACGCCACGAGCCCGGCCTACGCCCTGAGCCTCATCCGCATCGTGGAGGAGCAGGGGCTTCACCGGCTCGACGAGGAAGAGGTGTGATAGAAAGAGGGAGGGTCTGGTGGCGGCTGAGGACGGAGTAAGGGGGTTGGCGGGGGAGGTGCCGGCGTGACGGCCTGGAGGAAGTTTGTTGCCCGCTTTTGTCGGGTGGCGGCGGGCTGCACCGTGGCCATGCTGCTTGTCTTGGCTGTCGGCGGGGGAGCGTTCGGCGCGGCACCGCCGCGAGCAGGCCTCAGGTCGGAGCTGCGCCATCCCGAGGTGCCGGGCGGATGGCTGCGGGACGTGGTGTACGGGCGGGGCCTCTTCGTGGCGGTGGGCGAGAGCGGGACCATTCTCACCTCCCCGGACGGAGGGAGCTGGACGGCGCAGAGGGGGGGCACCAGGTACGACCTGCTCCGGGCAGCCTAAGACGGGATTCGTTTCGTGGCGGAAAGCGATACGCAGCCGGCAACGGTGCTCCGCTTCGTCTCCGTGGATGGAGGGACTTGGCGCGCCGTGGGTCCCGCCCGGCCTTCCCCCTTTGCCGCCGTGGCCTCGGGAAACGGGGTCTCGGTGGCCATGACGGTACCGGGGGCCGTCTACCGGTCGGAGGATGGCTCCCCTTGGATACACGTTTACACGGCGGACGGGGGACTCTCCTCGGTGGCCTTTGGGGGAGGGCTCTTCGTGGCTGTGGGAGGCACGGGGGAGGACGAGACCATCCTCGTGTCGCGCGACGGCAGGGAATGGAATCGGGTTGCCGTGACGCCCCCGGTTTCCCCGTGGACGCGCGGCCGGCTCATGGACGTGGCCTATGGCGGGGGTCGATTCGTCGCTCTGTCTGAGTTCGGCGGCGTGCTGACCTCGGCGGACGGAATGCGCTGGACGGTGCGTCCCTTGGCTGCCGCGGGGCGCATGGAAGGGCTGGTCTACGGAAACGGCCTCTTCGTCGCGGTGGGCGGAAAAGGGCCTGCCATTCCCCCTGGTGTCTATCGGGGTCCCCTCATCGCCCTTTCGGAGGACGGCTCGAGCTGGCGCGTGGTAACACGCCAGACAAGGGCCCAACTTCTGTCCGTGGCGCACGGGGCAGGGCGCTACGTGGCCGTCGGTTACGAGCCGACCCGTCCGCTGTCCGGCAGGGTCCTCGTGTCGACCGACGGCCGCCGTTGGAGGGAGGGCGATACGGGATCACACTTCCTGCTCGAGGTGGTCTTCACGGGGGGCCAATTCGTGTCCAAGACGAGTTCCGGACGCATCCTCGTCTCGCGGGATGGGCTGACATGGAAGCCGGCCCCGTCCGCCGTGGCAAAGCGGTTTCGCTCCTCGGCGTCCACCGGGGGAACCCGGCCCTGCTCACCGGAGGTGCGAAGGGCCGCTGTGCGCGGCCGCGGCATCCTCGTCGCCGCGGCGGAGGAGTACGTCTGCGTTTCGCGGGACGGGCGCCGCTGGGTTCCACGCCGTCTGCCCGGCGATACCAGGATGGCTGGGGTCACTTTTGGGGATGGCCTTTTCGTGGGCGTCGGGCTAAGCGGCGGACAGGCGGCGATCCTCACCTCCCGCGACGGTTCGAGCTGGTCGGCGGCGGACCCGGGGGTGCCGGTCTTCGGCGGTGGCTTGAGTAGCGTGACTTACGGGGCTGGCCGTTTCGTGGCGGTGGGCGACAGGGGAACGGTGTTGGTGGCCGAGGTTGGCCGCGGCCGGTGATCCACGGCCCTACGGCGGACCGCCTGCTGCGTCCCGGCGCGTCCCCGTCGGAGGAGGCGCAGGAGGGTGGCGCCGGCCTTCCCACCACAGGGCCAGGGCCGTGAGGGCGAGTCCCTCGGTGGCGAGGCCCCAGAGGTAGGCCAGGGTGAGGCGGAGGCGGTCGTGCGGGCGGGGGCGGGCCAGGGTCGGCAGGTGCCCGCGCTGGCGGCGGATAAGCTCCAGCAGCCTGCTGGCGCCGAAGTACTCCGCGCTGCGGGGCGACCCAAGGAGATGGGTGTCCAGGTCGTGGACGATACGGTGGGAGAGGCGCAGGGCCGCCCCGTGGCCCGCCAGTCCCAGCCGGGCCAGGGTCAGGGCGCGGTCCAGGTCACCGCGCAAGGCGGCCACGTGGCCGGCCTCGCGGGCGGGCAGTTCCCGCTCCAACCTGAGGAGTCCGGGCCTGAGCCGCCGGGCGTAGTCGGGTTCCAGCCGGTCCAGTTCGGCCCCGGCCGTGGACGGATCCAAGCGGAAGACGGCGGCGTTGAGGGCCGAGTGGAGGGAGAAGAGCCAGAGCCGGAAGTCCCGCTCCGGAACGCCCGGGGCGTCCACGGCCGGCCGGAGGGGCGGCCAAGGGGGCTCCCACAGGAGGGAGCCGGCGCGCCACGCGGCGGCCAGGGCGGCCGCCGCCAGGACCACCACCGCTGCGAATCGTAGTTGCCGTCGGAGCGGTACGAGGGCGAGCTCGAGGGCGGCCAGGGCCACGGCCACGGCCGGCACGACGCCCATGCTCGCCAAGGTCAGAAGGGCGGCCGGGAGGAGGAGGAGCTGGCCGGCGGCGTTGCCCGCCAGCACCCAGACTGCGGCGGCCAGGAGCGCCGGGGCCAGGACGACGGACCAGCGGCGCCGGAGGCTGGCCGCCAGGAGCGGCAGGCCGAGGGCGTAGGAGACCCAGGCCGCGCCCCAGGCCAGGGGGCCATCGGGGAGCCATTCGGGTGTCCACGCGGGCCGTCCCCTGGCCACGCGGACCAGGTCCCAGGCCAGGCCGGCGCAGCCGGCGGCCAGCGCGAGCCAGGCGGCCAGCCGGCGAAGCCAGTGGGGCGGCTGCTTCTCGATCAAGGGCGAGTCCGTCCTCGGCCCTCGCAGCCCAGGCCGTCCCCGTCGCCGTCGAAGTGGTGCGGGTCGGGGGGCAGCACGCGGAAGCGCCGGTAGGGCACGTCGCGGCAGTCCATGTCCGGCGGGGGCGGCGGGATGCACGCGTCGGGGTAGGAAGGATCGCACCCGGCGCCCCGGGCGGCTTGGCCGGCGGGTCCCGCCGCCCGTCCCGCGCCTCCCGGCGGCTTCTCCCCTTGAGCGTCGGGGCGCCCCGCGGCGCCGGCGGCGCCGGTCCCCCAGAGACCGCGGCCTGCCTCCCGGGCCTCGGCCTGGAGGCGGACGAAGAGGTCGGCGTAGCGGACGTCGGGCGGTACCGTCATGACCTGGGCGTACCCGGCGAGGAGGAGCCGCGCGTTGAACATGGCCGTCCGCACCTCCTCCTCGGTGGCTTCGCCAGGCAGGGCTGGCGGCGCCAGCCACACGTAGGCCAGCAGGCGCCCGTAGCGGTCCCGCTCCTGGACGTCCAGCTCCAGGTGCACCTGCCGCCCGGCCAGCGCGGCGCGCGTATACGCCGCCGCCTCGTGGCCGTAAGGTTCCTCGCGTATGCGGAGGTCGGGGTGGGAGAGCTCGGGCGAGTCGACGCCGATGAGGCGCACCCGCTCGGCCGAGCCGTCGGGAAGCCGGACGGTGACGGTGTCGCCGTCCGCCACGCTCAGCACGGTGGCCCGCAGGAGGGAAGCCCCGGCGGACGGGGAAGCGCCCGCCGCCTCCGCGGCTTCCCCGTCCGCCGGGGAAGCGCCCACCGCCTTCGTGGCATCCCCGGCGGGGGCGGCCGCAGGACGCGCACCCTCACTGCGAGAAGCGGCCGACGGGGACTCAGGTCCGTCCCGCGGCGGGGCGGGCGACGAGGGTGGGCGGTCGGCGTCCCGCGGCAAGGCCAGGAGGGCAAGGAGCAGGCCGCCCGCCACGATGGTCGCCGCCGTTCGCCGCACGCCGCCCGACCCCCGGATCGTCAGGACGCCGAGTCGCGCCGGTCGCTCTCGTGGCCCGGGAAATCCGCCGGCCGGAAGCGCTGGGCGATGATGGGCATTGACCGACTGCTCCCCCCGGTGCGGCGCCTGGATTCGTCCGCCTACGATCAACAGTATAGACCCCCATGCCGCCGGGGCGGCACCACAGGGGATGGAAATGCGAACCCCGCCGGGTACAACCGGGAAAGCGGGGGTTCCATGGTTTCAGAGGGCTGTTTCAGGTAATTTTTACACCCGGGCCGATCAACCCATGGTGGAATTCCTACGCGAAGCCTGGGGGACCAGGCCTCAAGGCTCTGGTAGGGGGCCTATTCGGGCTGGATGGAGGCCTGGTTGGGGCCGAGGAGGCGCTATCGGGATTGGTTCGCGAAAAAATTCCACATCCCTTGCCCAAAGGCATGGTGGAAAAATTACCTCAACACCTGCGGAGTGGGTCGGACCGGGCCTGCGGGGAGGAGATGGAGAGGGTCCTCCGCCTCACCGCCGGTAAGAAGCCGGTGGTCCCATTAACCCGGGAGAAGCCGCCAGCGCGATTCCGTCCAGCGGAGGTGGCCAGTGCACTGGGACGTCCTGGAAGAGGAGACGGCCCGCATCCTCGATGCACGGCGGACCTGGAGGACAGGGAGGAAGCCGTGGCGCTCCTCGTGCGCCGGGAACGGCGGGAGCTGGGGAGCCGCGCCATGACCCTGCCGCCCTCCGTGGCCGACTTCTGGAGCATGGTTTTCTGGGGTAGGCCTCTTCCCCCGCGGAGGCCCGCGGACCGGTGGCGGCCCACCCGGCTCATCAAACCGTAGGGTCCACGGGGGTGGGGACGTGGGGCACCGGGTCCGGGTCATGGCGCTGCTGGCGGTGGTGACCATCCTGCGGGGCGGGGCGGCCCTCGACCCGCCGGTCTTGGCGGCCGCCGGCTCGGGCAGGTCGCCGGCCGTGTTCGTGGGAGAGACCCCCGTTTCCTTTCCCGTGCCGCCGGTGGTGACGGGCCAGAGCACCCTCGTGCCCGTGCGCGCCCTGGCCGATTCCCTCGGCGCTCACGTGGAGTGGAACCCCCGTGTCGGGGGCCGCGGGGAGGTGACCGTGCGGCGGGCCGGCCGGCTGCTGCGTCTGCGGCCGGGGGACACGGCGCTGCAGGTGGAGTTCGCGCATGGAGCCGGGGCCGGCTACACGGTGGCGCTGCCGGCGGCGCCGCGCTTCGTGAGAGGGCACCTCCTGGCGCCCCTCCTGGACGTGGCCAAGGCCCTCGGCCTCACGGAGATCGCCTATCGGGAGGACGGCTGGCATCTGGCCGACGTCAGCCTGCGGGCCGCCCTGCGCGTCCGGTCGGTTCCTCCCGGCGCCTGGGTGCACGTGGGCGAGGGTGGTGCCAGTTGCCTCTCCCCCTGCGCGGTGGGGGACCTGGGGATCGGGTCCCACTTCCTCCGCGTGGAGGCGCCGGGCCATGAGCGCTGGACGGGCGAGGTGCCGGTCAAGCCAGGTTTCAACGAGCTGGCCGTCACCCTGGTCCGCGGCGACCGCGGACGGCTCCTCGTCCTCTCGTAAACATCCGGTGACCGCGTCCGGCTGGACGGCACGGAGGCGGGGAGGACCCCCCTCGTCAACCTACCGGTGGCGCCGGGCTTCCATCGTCTGCGGGTGGAGGGGGACGGGCGCGCCTGGGAGGGCACGGTGCGCGTCCTGCCCGCCGATCCGTCGCCGGGGATGGTGGCCGGCGACCTCACCACCGTGGTGGTGAACTTGACCGAGGGCTGGGCGGCGGTGGGTTACCCCGCCGACCCCGTCGGTTCGCCGGTGGCCGGCCTGCGACCGTTCGGGAGAAAGAGCGAGTTGGCCGGGTGGTCGCCGGACGTGCGCCGGCTGGTCCTGGCCGGCGGCGAAGGACTCTGGCTCCTGGACCACGAGGGGCTCCCCGACCCGGAGCCGCTGCTGCCGGGCGCGAGGGCCGTGTCCTTCGCCGGGTGGTCGCGGGACGGGCGGTTTCTCGCCTATTCGGAAGAAGCGGGGTTGGTGGTGGCCGAGGGGGGCGGGGAGCGCCGCCGCGCCTGGTCCGAGCTGGCCGTGCCGGAGGATGCCAGCGGTCCGGGGCCGCGGGTGCTGCGCTGGCTGCCGGACGGCCGCCTGCTGGGCGTGACGGTGGGGGAATGGGTGAACCGCTACTGGGCCTTCGATCCCCGCGCAGGGGGCAAGGCTGCCGCCCTTCCGCTGCCGCCGTCTTGCCCCGGGGAAGCCTGCGGCGGACTGGTCTTCACCTTGGTGGACTGGCTCCCGGACGGGCGGAGCGTGGCGGAGGTGCGGTCCTACCGGCGCAAGGACGGCACGTCCGCCTACACCACGGCCGGGTACTGGGCCGACGTCGGCCTTCTGACGCCCGGCGGTTCGACCTGGCGGCGGCTCACGGAGGCGCCCGCGGGAGCCTACTACGAGCCTTTGGGTTTCGTGCCGGCGGGCGGCGGTGCTGGCGGCGGGCGGACGGGCGCCTTCGTCGCCTACCGCCTCCAGGCGCCGGACGAGGTGCCGGCCGGGTCGGCGCCGGGCGCCGCCTGGGTCACCTACGGCCTCCTGCCCGTGGATGGCGGCGAGGGGAGGGTGGTCCTGGCGCCCGGCGAGGCGGCGTGGGCCGCCTGGTCGCCCACGGGGGACACGCTCCTCTACGGAACGCGGTCGGGGGAGATCATGGCGGCCGGCGCCCATGGGCGCGGCAAGCGCCTCCTCTTCCGGCTTCCCGGCGCCGCGGGCCGGGTGCCGCCAGGAGGTCCCAGGGACTTCACCCCCGGCCGCTGGTCGCCGCGCGGGGACCGGTTCTGGCTCGCGGACGAGGCGGGGCGCGTGTGGTTCCTCTTGCGGAGCCCATGAGGCGGGCCCGGTGCGGTTTCCCTCGGAGGAGTCACTCGTGGGACCGGGCAGCAAGAGACCGGGTGCCAGGGGACTTGCCTCCGTCCGTCGAACAGGGGCCGTATGAGGCGAAGTTGGCGGGCGCGATGGCTTCCCTGGGGCTTGACCTTTCCCGGCCTGGCCGTGGCCGGTCTCATGCTGGGCGGTTGTGCCCCCACGGCCGCTGTGCCTGGGCAGGCGGCGGCGCGGGACCTGCCGAGCGGGGTGAGCGACCGGGTCGCGTATTCTCAGCGGCAGCGCCCGGCTTCCGTCAGGCCCGCCGCACCGGTGCCCGCCCAGGCACCTCGGGCAGTGCCGCCGGCCAAGCGGGAGACGGTCAGGCTGGCCGTGGTGGGCGACATCATGCTGGCGCGAGGCGTGGACGCGGCCATGAAGAAGCACGGCCTCCTCCACCCCTTCGCGCGGGTGGCCGAGCGGCTGCGGGCCGCCGACTACGCCTTCGCCAACCTGGAGTCGCCGCTGGGCGTCGCGGGCCGGCCCGTACCGGGCAAGGGCATCTGGTTCCGCGCCCGCCCCGAGGCGGTGGCCGGGCTCGTGTACGCCGGGATCGACGGCGTCACCGTGGCCAACAACCACATCCTCGACTACGACGCGGAGAACTTCCTCGAGACGCTGGCCATCCTGCGGCGGAGCCGCATCGGCGTGGCGGGCGGCGGGGAGGACCTGGCGGCGGCGCGGCGCCCCTTGCTGGCCGACGTGGGCGGCGTCAGGGTGGCCTTCCTCGGTTACAGCCGGTTCGCCGACATCTACTGGGACCGGCGCTACCCCCGCTCCTTCGCCGCTACGGAGGAGCGGCCGGGCGTGGCGCCCGCCCGCGAGGAGTTGGTGGCGGAGGACGTGTACCGGGCCCGCCGCCAGGCCGACGTGGTGATCGTGGCCTACCACTGGGGCGAGGAGTACGTGAACCGCCCGAACGAGGAGCAGCGGCGCCTGGCCCGGCGCACCGTGGAGCTCGGCGCCGACGCGGTGCTGGGCTTCCACCCTCACGCCGTCCAGGGCATCGAGTGGGCGACCGGCCCCGGCGGGCGGCGGGCGCTCATAGCCTACAGCCTCGGCAACTTCGTCATGGACCAGCGGCGGCCGGTGACGCGGGAGAGCATGATCCTGGAGCTGACGCTCTCCCGCCGGGGCGTGCTGGAGTACGAGGTGGTGCCGGCGATGATCGAAGCGGGCCAGCCCCGCATCTTGGAGGGCGAGGAGGCGCGTCCGCTCCTCGACAAGATCCGGCGCATCTCGGCCGACCTCGGTCGCGCGGAGCGGGATCCCTGACGCCTCGGCTCGCGGATAGTAGCCGGCTCACCGGAGGCGGGGTTCCCGGCCGGCCACGCGGAGCCGCTCGCTGGTCGGGCGCGACCCGTACGGCTTGAGCTTGTGGCTGGCTTCCTCCCGGGCCACGTCGTCCAGGGTGGAGGGTGGTGGAGCGCCGGGGCCCACCACCACGGCCGCGCCCAGCTGGAAGAAGCCGTCCTCGCCCCCGTGGCGCTCGCTGGAATCGCCGTAGCCGGGGACGGGCCGCCAGCCGGGCGGATGCTTGAGCGTCACGCCGTAGACCGGCCTAGAGTAGGTCACCCAGCCGGCGGTGGCGGAGCGGGCGCACGCGCCGAGGGCGCCGGCCGCCAGGAGGAGGACGAGGGCGAGCGCGCCGGTCCTTGGCCGCCGCGCTCGCCCTCTGCGTGGGCGCCGTCAGCCGCCCTGTCCTCGTCAGCGGCCCGATACCCGTCGACGATAGGCGCAGGAATCGTGTGACATCTCCTCCACCCGGACGGTCGAGCCGGGGACGCCCTGGAAAGGCCGGAGGACCGGCCCGCGGACACCCCCTCCGTCACGGCCCATCGTAAGATATCCTTGTCGCAGGCGGCGCCTCGCCGGGGCGACGGTGGCGGAGGGGGACGCAGGCCCCGTGGACCT
>CAYXQP010000021.1:18730-20210 GCA_964467515.1 uncultured Eubacteriales bacterium
GGCGGCGCCTCGCCGGGGCGACGGTGGCGGAGGGGGACGCAGGCCCCGTGGACCTCCTCGGCTTCTCCCCTGCGGGCATGTTCTTTTACACCGAGCGGGCCCGCCTCTTGCCCCGCGAGGATGCCTCGCCGGGTCCGCGGCTGCGGGTCATCGACTTCCGCCGGGGGACCGACGCGGTGGTCTTGGCCGTGCCCGGATACATGGTGAGGGAGTTCGTCTGGAGTCCCTCGGGGAGGAGGCTCTTCGCCCAGGCCGTGGGAACCCCGGGTCGGCCCGAGCGCTCGTTCCTAGGCGGCGGCAGGTGGCTTCGCCTCACGGAGGTCAGGCTGGGGGGCCCTGGTCGCGCGGGCTGCGAGGTGTTCAAGCCCACCTCCTTCACCCACGACGAGGAAACCGTCATCGGGATGGCCTGCGCCCGCTGGCGCGAGGGGGGAGTGGTCCACGCGGTTCCCGCCCGCGGGGGCCGGGTGCGCGCCGTCAGCCTCGGTATGCCCGGCTTCGCCTGCGGCGACCCCCTTGCTTCTCCCGTGGGTCCTCGCCTCGTCGTAGGCTGTATCGAGGACGCCGAGAGGACGTTCCTCAGCGAACGGCGGACGGCCGATCTCTTCCTGGCCGATCTAGACGGAGGCGACCGCGTGGGCACGGTGAGGCGACTTACTGATTTAGGGCCGGGACGCGAGGCATGGCCGGAACTGTGGAGCCCGGACGGCCGCTACGTGGTGGCGCGCCTGAGCCGGGGCTCGCGGAGCACCGAGGCCGAAGCCCTGGGGCTGGTGGACGTGCAGCGGGGGCTCGTCGCGGTGGTCGAGAGCGAGGAGGGGTGGATGTTTCAGTGGGGCCTGGCGTGGGCCTCGCCGGCGGAGCTGACGGTCTGGGCGCGCCAGGGAATGGGGCGGGACGAGGGCCCCTTCCGCTTGGTCCGGGTGCACCTGGAGACAGGGCGCACCGAGCCCGTGGTGTCCGGTTGGGCGTGGGTTCCACCTCGGCCTCTCACCGGGCTTCCTTGAACTCGACCTTCACGACCTCCAGTCTGCAGATGGGTTTCCATCGGCTGAGCCCGCCACCGAGGAGATGCGCAGATCCCGGAAGCCGTCGAAGTTGACGTCTTCCGCCGCCAAGAGGGGATGCTCCTCCCGCTCGAAGGCCTCCAGGCGGCTCACCTGGGTTTCAGCGCGTCATCTCCTGGAAGAGGCGGACGGCCTCGCTCTGGAAGAAAGCCTTGACCTCCTCCCACGAGAGCGGCGGGAGCAGCCGGGGCATGGGTTCCTCCTCCGCGTCGGCGAAATAGGTTAGGCTTTTCAGGGTGTAGTAGAGGTTGACGCCGGTGCCGTACTTCCGGGGGAGGGCGGCCACCAGCTCGGCCAGGGGATGCCGGCGGCAGATGGCGTACAGGTCCACGAAGTCGCGGCGCGCCCCCCGGGCGCCGATGGCCGACAGCTTCATGAGGCCCAGGTCCAGGAGTCCCGCCACCCGCGCTCCC
>CAYXQP010000022.1:0-19539 GCA_964467515.1 uncultured Eubacteriales bacterium
AGCGCCCGGGTCGTGCCGCGAGCGGTCAGGACACGAGCCGGCCGACCACGCCCCGCGGCGAGGCGCCCGTCACGCGGACCGGGACGAGGTCGTTCCTGCGCACGGCGCCTCCGCCCAGCGCCGGCAGCCTCGCCTCCACCCGCACGAAATCCGGCGTGTGCCCGGCCGCCGCCTCCGGCCCGACCTCCTCCACCAGGACCTCCACCGTCCGGCCCATGAGCCGCCGGTGGTGCGCCAGGGCCAGCTCGCGCCCGAGGGCTATGAGCTCCCGCGCCCGGCGCCGGCGCTCGCCGGGGGGCACCTGGTCCGCCGCCCCGGCGGCGGGGGTGCCGGGCCGCGGCGAGTACGGGAAGACGTGCAGCCGGGCCAGGCCCAGGTCCCGGACCAGCGCCACGGTCTCCCGGTGGTCGGCCTCTTCCTCCCCGGGGAAGCCGGCGATGAGGTCGGTGCCCACCGCCAAGCCCGGGATCAGCTCCCGCGCCCGCTCGACCACCCGGCGGAAGTCGGCGACGGCGTACCGGCGCCGCATGCGCGCCAGCACCCGGTCGGACCCGGACTGGAGGGGCAGGTGCAGGAAAGGGCAGACCCGGGGCAGCTCGCCTATGGCGGCCAGGAGTCCCTCGTCCACGTCCATGGGTTCCACGGAGCTCAGGCGGATGCGGGCGAGGCCCTCCACCTCGTTCAGGGCGCGCAGGAGCACCGCCAGCGTGGGCCGCCCGGGCAGGTCGCGGCCGTAAGAGCCCAGGTGGGTCCCGGTGACGACCACCTCGCGGAAGCCCTCCCGCGCCAGCAGCTCGGCCTCCAGCGCCACCTCGGCCACGGGCCGCGAGCGCGGCCGGCCGCGGGCGAAGGGCACGATGCAGTAGGAGCACATCTCGTTGCACCCCTCCTGCACCTTGAGCAGAGCCCGCGCCCGCCCCGTCCCCGGCGCCGCGCCCTCGCCTCCCGTGGCCCCCGCGACTCCGCCGCCGGCCCCCGCGGCTGCCACGACGGGCGCCTCCATCTCCCGCGCCCGGAAGACGTCGCCCACCCGCACGCGGGGCGCCCCGCCCCGGCACCGGCGCGCCGCCTCGGCCAGCTCCACCACGCTCGCCCGGTCCGCCGTCCCCACCACCACGTCGACACCAGGCAGGCCGGCCACCTCGCCCGGCGCCGTCTGAGCGTAACAGCCCGCCACCACCAGCACCGCCGCCGGGTGCTCCCGCCGCAGGCGCCGGATGAGCTGCCGGCACTTGCGGTTGCTCTCCCCCGTCACGGTACAGGTGTTGACGACGTACACGTCGGCCTCCTCGCCGCAGCCCACCACGCGGTGGCCGGCCCGGCGGAAGAGGGCCAGCATCGCCTCGCTGTCGTACTGGTTGACCCGGCAACCGAGGGTGTGGATGGCCACGCGCATTCAGCCGTCACCGCCACCAGGCTAGCACGCGGTCGCGCCCCGGGGAAACGGCGGTCCTTTCAAGTCCGTTCGAGACCGCCCAGTTCGTAGAGGACGGCCGCCGCCACCACGAGGCCGGCCGTCTCGGTGCGCAGGAGCCGCGGGCCCAGGGTGACCACCCTGGCGCCCGCCGCCACCGCCGCCGCCACCTCCTCCGGCGCCAGCCCTCCCTCGGGGCCCACGAGCACCCCCACCGAGGGAAGCCCGCCCGCAGGCGATCCGCCCTCGCCGGGCGCGGCCGCTTCCCCGAGGCGCCCGCCGGCCGCGGCCCCGGCGCCACCGCCTCGCGCCGCGAAGCGGCGGAGTACGCTCCGCAGGGAAGCGCTGCGCTCCTCCTCCCACGGCAGGAGGAACAGGTCGCACCGCGCCAGCTCGCCCACGGCCTCCCCGAAGGAGACGGGTCCGTCCACGGCGGGCACGCGCCGCCGCCCCGCCTGCTCGGCGGCTTCCCGGGCGACGCGCCGCCACCGGGCGAGCCGGGCCTCCCGCGCCTCCGCCGGGCGCGGCACGGAGCGCCGACACACCGTCGGGAGGAAGCGCGCCACCCCCAGCTCCGTGCCTTTCCGGATCACCAGCTCCAGCTTGTCGCCCTTGGGCAGGCCCTGGGCCAGGACGAGGCGCACCGGCGGCTCGGCGTCCTCCCGCAGCTCCTCCTCCACCACGCCGCCGGCGGCCCGGGGCTCCACCGCCGTCAGCCGCACCAACCACTGGCGGCCGGCGGGGTCCACGGCCACCACGCGGGCGCCGGGGCCGAGCCGCAGCACCCTGGCCATCTGCCTGGCCGCCCCCGCGGGGAACCCGATGACGCTGCCGGGGGACCCCTCCGCCTCCACGAAGAACCTGTGCACCCTAACGCCTCCCCCCGCCGCGCCCCCGCCCGGCCGGCCGCCGGACCGGCCCCCGCGCCAGGAGGAGCCCGGCCCAGCCCTCCTCCCGCAGTTCCCGCCGGACGGTCCACCCGGCAGCGGCCCAGGCCGCCGCCACCGCCGCCGCGTCCCCCGCCAGGAAGCCGGCCAGGACGGCGCGGCCGCCCGCCGCCACGCGGTCGCCCGCCAGCGGCGCCAGGGCCGTCACCACCTCGGGGCTGATGTTGGCCAGAAGCAGGTCGCCCCGCGCCTCCGGCCACTCCCCCAGCTCGGTCCGGCGGCAGACGACCCGGTCGGCGACGCCGTTCAGCACCGCGTTCTCAGCCGCCGCGCGCACCGCCAGCGGGTCCACGTCGAGGGCGAAGACGCGCGCCGCCCCCAGGAGCGCCGCCGCGACGGCCAGTATGCCCGATCCGGTCCCCACGTCCACGGCCGCGTCTCCCGGCCGGAGGGCAGCGAGGAGGAGCCGGAGCGCCAGCCGCGTGGAGGCGTGCTGCCCCGTGCCGAAGGCCAGGCCCGGCTCCAGGCGCACCGCCACCCGCCCGGGTGCGGGCGGCGCCGGGCGCCAGGCGGGCACGATCACCAGGCGGCGGCCGACGTGCACCGGGCGGAAGAAGTCCCGCCAGCGCTCGGCCCAGTCCTCCTGCCGCAGCGCGCGCTCGCTCTCCGACCAGAAGGGCGCGCCCCGCCCCCCCAATTCGGGCAAGTGCTCGACAAGGGCCGCCAGCCGCGCCCGCGCCTCGGCCTGCGCCGCCTCCGCCCCCTCCGGCGGCAGGTAGAGGCGCAGGGCCACGCCCCCGGGTGCCTCCTCCTCGACCAGCCCCGCCGCCACGCCGCGCAGGATGTGGCCCGCCGCCTCCGCGGCCACACCCGGCACCGTGACGGTCCACTCCATCAGCGACACAGCCTGTCTCCCCGCCGGCGGCCGCCGGCCTTCCCACGCCTCAGGTGCCGCCGAACCGATGCTCACCCGGCCCGCACGAGCCGCCTCACCGGCTGCCGAGGGCGTCCCGCATCCGGTCGAAGAAGCCCCGCCCGCCGGCGCCGCCCCGCCCCTGGGGGGCGCGCGCCGCCTCGCCCTCCACTGGTTCCCCGCGCAGGCGCGCCAGCCGGCGCAAAAGCTCCCTCTCCTCCTCGCCCAACTGCCGGGGTGTCTCCACCACGATGCGCACCACCAGGTCGCCCCTGCCCCCCGCGCGGAGCCGCGGCGCCCCCTGCCCCCGCAACCGCAGGAGGTCCCCCGGCTGGGTGCCGGGGGGCACCGTGAGCCGCTCCACGGCCGGGCCGCGGCCGGGCGGCGTCAGCACCGGCACCTCCAGCTCCACCCCGAGGGCCGCCTGGACGAAGCTCACGCGCGCCTCCGTAACTAGGTCCGCTCCCTCGCGCCGGAAGAGAGGGTGCGGCCGCACCTCCAGCTCCACGAAGAGGTCCCCCGGCGGCCCGCCCCGCCGCCCCGCGCCGCCCTCGCCCGACAGCCGCAGGCGCAGGCCCGTCTCCGCCCCAGGGGGGATCCGCACCTGAATGCGCCGCCGCACCCCCACCGTCCCCCGCCCGCCGCAGCGGGCGCAGGGGCGCTCCACCACCTGCCCGGCGCCGCCGCAGCGGCCGCAGGTCTGGATGGTGACGAACTGGCCCAGCATGGTCTGGCGGCTCAGCCGCACCTGGCCGGTGCCGCCGCACTGCGGGCAGGCGACCACGCCCGCGCCGCCGGCGGCGCCCCGGCCCTGGCATTCGGGGCAGGCCTCCTCCCGGTCCACGGCCACCTCCCGCGACCCGCCGAAGACGGCCTCCTCCAGGTCTATCCGGAGGCGCACCCCCAGGTCGTCGCCGCGCTCCGGCCCGGGCGGGCGCCGCCGGGCCGGCCCCCCGCCGAAGAAGGTCTCGAAGATGTCACCCAACCCGAGATCGAAGCCGAAGCCGGGGCCCCCGAAACCGCCGAAGGGGCCGCCCCCCGCCTCGGCGCCCGCGGCGCCGCCGGCCACCCCCGCGTGGCCGAAACGGTCGTACCGCGCGCGTTTGTCCGGATCGCCCAGGACCTCGTAGGCCTCGGCTATCTCCTTGAACCGCTCGGCGGCGGACGGGTCGTCTTTGTTGACGTCCGGATGGTAGCGCCGCGCCAGGCGCCGGTAGGCCTTCTTGATCTCGTCCTGGCTCGCGTCCCGTCCCACGCCCAGGACCTCGTAGTAGTCGCGCATCAGGCCGAGCCGTCCTTCACCTCGTAGTCAGCGTCCATGACCCGCTCATCGCCGGAGCCGGTGTCACCACCCCGCCCGGCCGGCCCGCCGCCCGTCGCATCCGCACCCGCAGCTCCGCCTCCGGCACCGCCGCCGGCGCCCGCCGCGGCTCCGGCCGCCGCGTACACGGAGGCCCCCAGCTCCATGAGCCGCCGGTTCAGCACCTCGGTGGCCGACCGGAGCGCGGCGGCGTCACCGCCGTCCAGCACCTTGCGCACCTCGGCCACCGCCCCGCGCACGGCTTCCGCCTTGTCGGCCGGCGCCTTGCCCTCCAGGTCCTTGAGCGTCTTCTCGGCCTGGTAGACCAGGGAGTCGGCCGCGTTGCGCGCCTCCACCAGCTCCTGCCGGCGGCGGTCCTCCTCGGCGTGGGCCTCGGCCTCCCGGACCATCCGCCGGATCTCGTCCTCCGTCAGGTTGGCCCGCGCCTGGATGGTCACCTTTTGCTGGCGGCCCGTGCCCAGGTCCTTGGCCGAGACGTGGACGATGCCGTTCACGTCTATGTCGAAGGTGACCTCGATGCGCGGCACACCCCGCGGCGCCGGCGGGATCCCGTCCAGGGTGAAGCGGCCGAGGGTCTTGTTGTCGGCCGCCATGGGCCGCTCCCCCTGGAGCACGTGGATCTCCACCTGCGTCTGGTTGTCGGCCGCCGTGGAGAAGATCTGGCTCTTGGCCGTGGGGATGGTGGTGTTGCGCTCGATGATCCTGGTGAAGACGCCGCCCAGGGTCTCGATGCCCAGCGAGAGCGGCGTCACGTCCAGCAGGAGGACGCTCTTCACCTCCCCCGCCAGCACGCCCGCCTGGATGGCGGCCCCCAGCGCCACCACCTCGTCGGGGTTGATGCCCTTGAAGGGCTCCTTGCCGAAGAGGCGCTTCACCGCCTCCTGGATGGCCGGGATGCGCGTGGAGCCGCCCACCAGCAGGACCTTGTCGATCCGGTGCGGCTCCAGGCCCGCGTCGGCCAGGGCCTGCCGCGTAGGCCCCATGGTGGCCTCCACCAGGTCGGCCGTCAGCTCCTCGAACTTGGCCCGCGTCAGGGTCACGTCCAGGTGGAGCGGTCCCGCCGGGCCGGCCGTGATGAAGGGCAGGTTGATGTTGGTGGTGAGCACGCTCGAGAGCTCGATCTTGGCCTTCTCGGCGGCTTCCTTGAGGCGCTGCAGCGCCATCCGGTCCTGGCGCAGCTCGATGCCGTGGTCCCGGCGGAACTGCTCGGCCACCCAGTCCACGATGCGCTGGTCGAAGTCGTCACCGCCCAGGTGGTTGTTGCCGCTGGTGGCCTTGACCTCGAAGACGCCCTCCCCCAGCTCCAGCACCGACACGTCGAAGGTGCCGCCGCCCAGGTCGAAGACGAGGACGGTCTGGTCCTTCTCCTTGTCTATGCCGTAGGCCAGGGCCGCCGCCGTCGGCTCGTTGATGATGCGCAGGACCTCCAGGCCCGCGATGCGCCCCGCGTCCTTGGTGGCCTGGCGCTGGGCGTCGGTGAAGTAGGCCGGCACCGTGATGACGGCCTGCTCCACCTTCTCGCCCAGGTAGGCCTCGGCGTCGGCCCTGAGCTTTTGCAGGATCATGGCGGAGATCTCCTGGGGCGTCCAGTCGCGGTCGCCGATGCGCACCCGCGCCTCCCCCGAGGGGCCGGCCACCACCCGGTAGGGCGCCCGTTTGGCCTCCGTCTCCGCCACCTCGGCGTAGCTCCGCCCCATGAACCTCTTGATGGAAAAGACGGTGTTCTCGGGGTTGGTGATGGCCTGCCGCTTGGCCACCTGCCCCACGAGGCGCTCCCCGTCCTTGGCGAAGGCCACCACCGACGGGGTGAGCCGGCCGCCCTCCGCGCTGGGGATGACGACCGGTTCCCCCCCCTCCATGACCGCCACCACGGAGTTGGTGGTGCCCAGGTCTATGCCGATCACCTTGCCCACGCCCTCACTCCCCCTCCGTCGCCCGGCGCTCCCGCGCCCGGTCCGTCTGCTCCCCGTGCGGGGAAACCGGCACCGCCACCCTGACCAGGGCGGGGCGCAGGAGCTGCCCCTTGAAGAGATAGCCCTTGCGGAACTCCTCCGCCACCGTCTCCCTCTCGACGCCGACCTCCTCGGTGCGGGCCACGGCCTCGTGCCACTCCGGATCGAAGGGCTCTCCGACGGCCTCCATGGCCGTCACCCCCGCCCGTCCCAGGACCTCCCGGAACTGGCGGACCACCAACTCCACGCCCTGGCGGAGCGCCGCCACGGGACCGTCCGCCGGGCCGGCTTCGTCCGCCCGGCAGGCGGCCAGGGCCCGCTCCAGGTTGTCCAGCACGGGGAGAAGCTCCCGGACGAAGGACCCGACGGCCTGGTCCTGCCAGCGCACCTGCTCCAGCATGAGGCGGCGCCGGAAGTTCTCGAAATCGGCTCGCATACGCTGGAGCTGGTGGAAAGCCTCCTCGGCGCGCCGCTCCGCCTCCTCGGCCCGCGCCAGTAGGGTCCTCTCGGCCACCGCTCCCTCCCCGGCGGCAGGCTCCCCGGCGGCGGGCGGGGACCCTTGTCCCACCGCGTCCAGGACCTGGTCCGGCGCCTCTCCGCCCTCAGGCGGGGACACGGGCTCCTCCCCTCCTGTGAACCTGCTCCCCGACACCGTCTGCCTCCCTCCCACCCTGCCGTGGCCGGCCGGGGCTCTTCAGTCAGGCGCGCTCACTAAGGATACGCGTCAGGAGCAACCCCAGCTCCTCCACCACCGCCGCCGCCCGAGCATAGCGCATGCGGGTGGGCCCCACCACGCCGATGCGGCCGGCCGGCTCGTCGCGGCAGTAGAACTCGTCGCCCACCACGCTCCAGTGGGGCATGTCCTCCAGGCCGTCCTCGCCGCCGATGGCGATGAATCCCCCCTGCCGTTCCCTCAGCAGACGGGGAAGAAGATCGCCCTCCGCCACGGTCTCCACCAGGTCCCGGGCCAGCTCCGGGTCGCCGAACTCCGGTTCCCGGAAGAGCTGGGCCAGCCCCCCCACGTAGACGGCGTTGCCGTCCGCGTCGCCGATCAACTGCAGGCCGCGCAGGATCGTCCCCGCCACATGGACCCCGCTGACGACGGCGGCGTAGCCGCTGACCAGCGCCAGGAGCCGCACCGCCTCCTGCAGCAGCAGGTCCCGCTGCCCCGCCACCGCCAGTAGCGCCGCTTCCAGCGCACGCCTCTCCTCCTCCGTGCAGCAGTCGGGTTCCATCAACCGGTCCACGTAATAGCGGTAACCCTTGGGCGAAGGCACGCGCCCGGCGGAAGGATGCGGCTGGCGCAGGTAGCCGGCCTCCTCCAGGGCCTGCAGATCGTTGCGGATGGTGGCCGGGCTCACCTCCAGGCGGTGCTGCCGCGCTATGGAGAGAGAGCCGACGGGTTCGGCCGTCTCCACGTGCCGGTCCACCACCGCCTGCAGGATGCGTTCCTTGCGCCGGTCCATGGCCCTCACCGCGATCGCGCTCGGCTTCGCGCCAAGAGTTTAGCACCGCGGGCACAGGAGTGCTAACGGTTTTGGCGACGACCCGTCCTCGCGCCGGCGTGGCCCGCCTCAACGGCCGACGCCGGCGGGAGGCAAGAAGGGAATCTCTCCGCGGCGGATCATGCCCAACTCGCCGCGCGCCTTTTCCTCCACGTACTCGGGAGAGCGGACCCTCCGCCATTGCTCCCGCAGCTCGGCGTTGCGCTGGTAGAGACGGCCGAGGCTCCTCATGACGGCCGCCGTCTCGCGATCGAGGGCGCGAAGCCGCCCCTCGCCGCGGACGAGCAGCGCCAAGAGGTAGGCGGCGAGGAACATCACGAGCAACCTCGTGACGAAGACCCGCCAGCGGGGCGCCCCCGTGCTCTCCGTCCTCGCCACCGCCCCCCACCCCTCAAAGGAAACGGCCGGCTCGCCACCACCACGAGCGGCACCCGGCCCACATACCCGTGATGCGCCCCCTGGCGGCGGCAAAGAGACGCCTCACCGCCGTGCCCGCGCCGAGACGCGCACCTCTGGCCGCGAGGGCTCCTCGCACCAGGAGGCGGCCCAAAAGGGGGCTGGCCAGGAGCCGGTAGCAGCCGGCCCCGAGCAGCACGGCCAGCAGGAGGTAGCCCCGCCGCTCGCCCCAGGTGAGGCGAAACCAGATGGCCCCGGCGCCCAGCCCCGCCGCCAGGACCGCCGCCGTGTCCACCAGCGCCGGCACCAAGGAGCGGCGCCCGGCGAGGACCCGGGCGGCGGCACCGAGGTCATAGGCCAGACCGATGAGACCGCCGGCCAGGACCATGGCCAGGAAGGAGAAGAATTCCCGCTCGCCCGGTCCCACGGCCGTCACCCCGGGCGAGGAACGTCAGCGGAGGAGCCGCCGGAGGAGCCCCTGCGACCTCTCCCGCCGCCGCCCGCCCTCGGCGTACTGCAGCCCGGTCACGACGCCCTTGACGGAGAAGCAGCCCTCTTCCACGTCGAGCTTTTGCACGTGGAGCTCCCGGCCGTGCACCGTCAGGAAGCCGTCCGCCGTCTGAAGCACGACCACCTGCTCGTCGAAGCTCTCCCCCTGCTCGACGCCCGTCACCGTCATCTCGCGCCGTTCGCGGATCGTGACCTGGTGCTCCCGCGTCGCCCCCGTCGCCTCCACGCCCACCACCCCCGCCGTAAGAATCCTATGGCGGAGGGGGCGAGTTGAGAAAGGAAGCCGGTCAGCGGCCGTCTATGACCAGTTTGAGACCCTTGCCGGCGCGGAAGGCGGGCACCTTGGTGGCCGGGATCCGCACCGTCTCCCCCGTCTGCGGGTTCCTCCCCACGCGGGCCCCGCGCTCCCTCACCTCGAAGGTGCCGAAGCCGACCAGGGACACCTTGTCCCCCTCCGCCAGGGCATCCTGGACCGCCTCCAGGAAGGCGTTGACCGCACGCTCCGAGTCCCGCCGGGTCAAACCGGCCCTCTCCGCCACCGCCGCCACCAATTCGTTCTTGTTCACGCTTCCCCGCCTCCTCCCACGGTTTGCAGTCCTATTCGCTCCCGAAACCCAAACTCCTGCCAGCCAAGCCTACTCCCTCTTGGGATTGCCCGCCCGCGGCCCCGCCTCGGCCGGCGGGGAAGAGCCGGGCGCCGCCTCGGGCGGCCCTGCCTGGCGCTCCTTTATCTCCTTCCAAAGGGAATCCAGCTCGGCCAGGCTCAGCTCCTCGGGCCGGAGGCCGCGCTCCCGGAGCGTCTCCTCGACGGCGCGGAAGCGGGCGGCGAACTTGCGGCCGGCTGCCTTGAGGGCCAGCTCGGCCTTGACCCCCAGGAGCCGCGCGGCGTTGACGGCCGCGAAGAGCAGGTCCCCCACCTCCTCCTCCACCGCCTCCGGTCTCCCCTGCCGCCGGGCCGCCTCCACCTCCGCCAGCTCCTCCCGCACCTTGGCCAGCGCTCCCGCCGGTTCCGACCAGTCGAAGCCGACCCCCGCCGCCCGCCGCTGCAGCTCCTCGGCCTCCACGAGGGCCGGCAAGCCGCCCCAGACGCCATCCAGGACGGAGGCCGCCCGGGCCGGCCCCTTTTCCAGCTCCTTCAAACGCTTCCAACGGCGCTGGTGGTCCTCGTCCCGCCCATCCCCCGGCCCGTCGCCAAACACGTGGGGATGACGCCGCACGAGCTTTTCCCGCAGCCCGTCCATCACGTCCGCCAGGCTGAAGGCGCCCTCCTCCTCCGCCAGGACGGCGTGGAGGAGAACCTGCAGGAGGAGGTCGCCCAGCTCCTCCCGGAGGGACGCGGGATCGCCTCCCTCCACGGCCTCCACCACCTCGTAGGCCTCCTCCACCACGTAGGGCCGCAGGGAGAGATGGGTCTGCTCCCGGTCCCAGGGGCAGCCGCCGGGGCCCCGCAGGCGGCGCACCACGGCCATGAGGGCCGCCAGGGCGTCCCCCTCCTCGCCGCCCTCCCCTCGCGCCCGGCCGGCGGCTTTCACGGGCGCAGCAGCCTCCACCGCCCCAGGAGAGCGGCCAGGGCCGGTCCCAGGCGCGGCACCGCCCTCACGTCCCTCGCCCGCACGGCGCCCAGGGCCAGGGCCAGGATGCCGAAGGCGCCCGCGCCCAGGACGATGCCGGCCAGGGGGCCGAGCCGGGGGCCCAGGAGTCCCTTGAGCACCGGCCGGGAGACCGCCACCAGGGCGGCCATGCAGGCCGCCGCCGCCAGGGACGCACCCCCGAGGGCCCGCAGGGGAACCCTGTAGGCCAGGAGACGCTGGACCCGCCAGAGGCTTACGGCGGCCGCCACGCCTAAGCCGGCCGTGGTGGCCAGGGCCGCCCCGCTCACGTTGATCTCCGGCCGGGCCACCAGGCTCCAGGTGAGGGCCACCTTGACGGCGGTGCCGAGGAGGAGGGCGTAGACGGGCCAGAGCACGGCCCCCATGCCCTGCAGGACGGAGGAGGCCACCTGCTGCAACCCGAGGAACACCGTCCCCGGCGCCAGGAGGAGCAGCGGCCGTCCGGCGGCCGGCTCGTCGAAGAAGAGGACGGGGATGTCGCGGGCCAGGGCCATGAGCCCGGCCGCCGCCGGCAACACCAGGAGCAAGGTGACCCGCAGGCTGGCGTCGTGCTGGCGGCGGACGGCCGCGGCGTCCCCCAAGGCGTGGGCCTGGGACACGGCCGGTACGAGGCTCGTGGCCAGGGCCGCCGTCACCAAGGTGGGCGCGATGATGAAGGGCAGGGCGTAACCGGTCAGGATCCCGTACAGGGCCGTGGCCCGGTCGCCGAGTCCGGCGGCGTGCAGGCGCCCCGGCACCACCACCGAGTCCACGATGTTCATAAGGGGCATCACCATGCCCACCAGGGAGATGGGGACGGCCAGGACCGCGATCTCGCGCAGGACCGCCCGCGCCGGCGGCACCCCCCCCTCTCCCTCCCCCCCCGCGGCGTGCCGCCGGGCCTGGATCACCAGGTACACGACGGCCGCCAATCCTCCGGTGACGGCGCCGAAGGACGCCCCGGCCGCTGCCCACTCCACCCCGAAGGGGATCAGCAACCAGGCCAGGAGGAGGATGCTGGCCACCCGCACGCCCTGGTCCCAGACCTGGGAGACGGCGTAGGGCACCATGGCCTGCAGGCCCTGGAAGTAACCACGATAGGCCGACGCCACCGCCACCAGGAAGACGGCCGGCGCCACGGCCAGGATGCTGGGCGTGGCCCGCGGGTCGCGGTACACGGCCCCGGCCAGGGTGGGGGCGGCCGCCGCCAGGGCGCCGCCGAGGACGAGGCCGGCCAGGGCCAGGATGCCCAGGGCCACGCGGAAGACGGCCCGCGCCGCCGCCCGCTCGCCGCGGGCCACGCTCTGGGCCACCAGCTTGGCCACGGCGAAGGGGACGCCGCCCACGGCCACGCCCAGGAGGGCCGTGTAAATGGGGTACACCAGGTTGAAGAGACCGATGGCCACCTGGGCCTGCTGGCCGCCGCCCAGGAGCCAGGGCAGGAAGAACCTGTAGACGGCGCCCAGCCCGCGGCTGAGCAACCCGCCGGCCGCCAGGATGGCCGCGCCCTTGAGGACGGAGTGGCGAGCGGAGCCCGGCAAAGGCTACCCTCCTCGTCGACGTGGCCTAGGGTAGCACATCGCTCACCGCCGGGCTATGGGGGACGCTACTGCTCCATCTGCCTGCTCAGGAAAGAGGCCGCCGTGTGGCAGAGCTTCTCCTCGATGTCGCCCATGGCCGCCCCGGGGTCGCGCGAGCAGAGGATCACGCTGCCCACCGCCTCCCCGCGCGCCAGGATGGGGCAGACCACGTAGCTGGTGAAGCGGGTGTCCTCGTCGTCGTCCTGGAGGATGCCGCCGCGCCCGTTGCGCCGACCGGGGTCCGGCCCCGTCACCGTCTCCCCCTGCACCATGGCGTGCTCGACGGCGCCACCGACCCGCTTGTCCATGAACTCCTTCTTGGGGGCGCCGGCCACCGCGATGATGACGTCCCGATCGGCGATGAGGGCGATGTGACCCGAGGTGTCGTGCAAGGAGTCCACGTACTCCTTGGCGTAATCGCCCAGCTCGCCGATGGGCGAATACTTCTTTAGGATCACCTCGCCGTCCCTGTCGATGAAGATCTCCAGGGGATCCCCCTCGCGGATCCGCAGGGTGCGCCTGATCTCCTTGGGGATGACGACCCGTCCCAGATCGTCTATGCGGCGGACGATCCCTGTAGCCTTCAATGCGTTCGGGCCCTCCTCGCGGCAGCGGTTAGGGACTATTCTGCGCGGCGGCGCCGCTCTTATGCAGCGCCGCCGCCCCTTCCCCGCCCGCGGCGAGCCAGGCGGCGAAGGCGGGCGACCTCTCGACCGCCGCCAACAGTTCCTCGGCGGCGGCCAGAGCCGAACCGCCAACCGCCTCCTCCCCGTCGCCCCCCGTCCGCGCCCCCAGCGGCCGATCGGGCGAGAGCCGGAGCCGCAGGACGGGCCGCGGCGAGCGCAGGACCTGGAGCCGCCCCCCGTAGGCGCGACGCAGCTCCTCGGCACCGCGGAAGAGCTCCTGCAGGTAACCGGCGAAGGTCACCTGCAGCAAACCCCGCTGCTCCGCCACGGCCAGCACCCCGAGCCGGGCCGCCCTGACCCGGACGCGGGCGAGCGCCAGCAGGCTCCGCGCCTCCGGGGGAAGGGGGCCGAAGCGGTCCCGGAGCGCCTCCTCCACCTCGGCCACCTCCGCCTCGCTGCGCGCGGCCCCCAGGCGGCGGTAGACCTCCATCTTGCTCCGGGCGTCCGCCACGTAGGAGGCAGGCAGGTAGGCGTCGCACGCCAGCTCCACCACCGGCTCCGTGGCCGGGGCGCGGCGCTCGCCGCGGGCCTCCCGCAGGGCGTCCTCCAGCATCTGGTGATAGAGGTCGAAGCCCACGGCGGCGATGTGGCCGTGCTGCTCGGGACCCAGGACGTTTCCCGCCCCGCGGATCTCCAGGTCGCGGAGGGCGATGCGGAAGCCGGAGCCCAGCTCGGTGAACTCCCGGATGGCCTCCAGCCGCTTCTGGGCCGCTTCGGTGAGGGTTTTCCCGCGCCGGTAGGTGAAGTAGGCGTAGGCCACCCGGTTGGACCTCCCCACCCTCCCCCGGAGCTGATAGAGCTGGGCCAGGCCGAAGCGGTCGCTGTCCTCGACGACGAGGGTGTTGGCGTTGGGGATGTCGAGCCCCGACTCGATGATGCTGGTGCAGAGCAGGACGTCGTGCTCGCCTTGGAGGAAACCCATCATGACCGCCTCCAGCTCCTCGTCGGGCAGCCGCCCGTGGGCCACCGCCACCCGCGCCTCGGGCACGGCCGCCCTTATCCTCTCCAGGCTCCGCCCGATGGTGCCGATGCGGTTGTGGACGTAGAAGACCTGCCCCCCGCGGGCCAGCTCGCGGCGGATGGCCTCCCCCGCCAGGTGCTGATCGTACTCGGTCACGTAGGTCTCCACCGGAAACCGGCTCTCTGGCGGCGTTCGGATCACGCTCATGTCGCGCAGACCGGACAGGGCCAGGTGGAGGGTGCGGGGGATGGGGGTGGCCGTCATGGCGAGGACGTCCACGGTGGCCCGCAGCCGCTTGAGGGTTTCCTTGTGGGCCACGCCGAAGCGGTGCTCCTCGTCCACGATGAGGAGGCCCAGGTCGCGGAAAGCCACGTCCCCGCCCAGGAGCCGGTGCGTCCCCACCACCACGTCCACGTCGCCCCGGCGGAGGCCCGTGACGACCTCCTCCTGCTCCCTCGCCGCCTGGAACCGCGTCAGCATGGCCACCCGCACCGGGAAGCCGGCGAACCGCTCCCGGAAGGTGAGGTAGTGCTGCTGGGCCAGCACCGTGGTGGGCACCAGCACCGCCACCTGCTTCCCGTCCATGACGGCCTTGAAGGCGGCCCGCATGGCCACCTCCGTCTTGCCGAAGCCCACGTCGCCCACCAGGATCCGGTCCATGGGCCGCGGCGCCTCCATGTCCCTCTTGATCTCCTCCGTGGCCCGCGCCTGGTCGGGCGTCTCCTCGTAAGGGAAGGCCTCCTCGAACTCCCGCTGCCAGACGGTGTCGGGCGAGAAGGCGTGCCCCGGCAGGGACCGCCGCGCCTCCTCGAGCCGCAGCAGCTCGGCGGCCAGCTGGCGCAGGGCGGCCCGGACCTTGCGCCGGGCGTGCTCCCACTGCCGCCCGCCGAGCCGGTGCAGGCGCGGCTCCACGCCCTCCCCCCCGGCGTACTTCTGGATCAGGTGGATCTGCTCCACGGGCACGTAGAGGCGGTCGGCCCCCGCGTAGCGGATGAGCAGGTAGTCCCGCGCCACCCCCTGTACCTCCATGGTCTGGATGCCCAGGAACTGCCCCACGCCGTGGTGGAGGTGGACCACGAAGTCGCCCGCCTTGAGGTCGCCCAGGGCCGTCACCGGTTCCGCGCCGCGCGGCGGTCTGCGCCCCGCCGGCCGCGCCGCCCGCTGGCCGAAGACCTCCTCCTCCGTGACGAGGGCAAGGCGCAGGTAGGGAGCCACGAAGCCGCGCCGCCAGGGGCCCGCCGGCACCGTCACCCGACCCGGCGCGGGCGGCTCCCCGTCCACGGGGAAGCCGGCTTCCCGCAGCGAGGCCGCCATCCTCTCGCGGCGCCGCTCGTCCGCCACCGTCACGGCGCAGCGGTACCCCTGCTCGAGCCATTCCCTCACCTCGGCCAGGAAGAGGGGCCACTGCCCGCGGAAGCCCGTCACGCTCCGGCCGCCCAGGTCGTGGAGGGTGCCCACCTCTCCCCCCGGCACCGACTCGCCGAGGGGCGAAACGGCCACGCGCCGGCATCGCTCCAGCCCGGCCAGAACCTCCCCGGCCGTCGCCTGCAGCCGGATCTGGGTCGGCAGGAGCCGGCCCGCCTCCAGCAGGGCGCCGGCCCGCTGGGACCAGTCCAGCTCCGCGCCCAGGAGGGCCTCCCGCGTCCGCGCCCGGTCCACCTCCACCACGAGGGGAGGCGAGGGGAAGTAATCGCTCAGCAGGGTCGGCCGCGGGCCCTCCTCCCGCCAGGTGTCCCACTCCCCGGAGCCCGCCCGCTCCCCGGCGGCCGCCGGTCCCGCGAGACCCGCCGCGCCGTGCAGAAAGGGCAGGTACAGCTCCGCCACCGCCGGCTGCCACGCCGCCAGCTGCTCCTCGATCCGGGCCAGGAGCTCCTTGGCCTCCTTGGACCGCCCGGCGCCCGCCAGCCGCTCCGCCTGCGCCGCGGCCTCCCGGCGCACCGCCCGGCGGACCCCCTCCCAGGCTCCGTCCCCGTCGCCCGGGAGGGTGACCGGCGGCACCGCCTCCCGCGCCGGCCAGACGACGGCCTCCTCCACCTCCTCGAGGGAGCGCTGCGTGACGGGGTCGAAGCGACGGATGGACTCGATCGCGTCGCCGAAGAACTCCAGCCGGACCGGCTCCTCCTGTCCCGGCGGAAAGGCGTCCACGATGCCCCCGCGCCGCGCCATCTGACCGGGCATCTCCACCCGGTCGGCCCGCTCGTAACCCCCGGCGGCCAGGACGGCTGCCACCTCCTCGACCACCGCCCGCTCCCCCCGGCGCAGCGTCGCCACCCGCGCCGCGAAGGCTTCCCGCGGCGAGAGGGCCCGCGGCAGCGCGGCCGCCGGCGCCACCACCACGCCCGCGCCGCCGCCCGCCAGCCAGGCCAGGCACCTGAGCCTGGGGCCGGCCAGGTCGTGGCTGCGGGCCATCACGTGGTACGGCACCACCTCCAGGGGCGGGAAATAGAAAACCTCGTCGGCCGGAAGCCACGCTGCCAGGTCCTCGGCCAGGTCCAGGGCCTCCCGGAACCCCGGCGTGACCACCAGGACCGGCGCGCCCGCGAACCGCCTCAGCCCCGCCACCAGGAAGGCCAGGAGGCCCCCCGGCACCCCCGTCACCACGCCCTCCCCGTCGGGCCGGGCCAGGTCACCCAGGAGCGCCCGGAACCCGCTGGCCTCCCGCCACAGCTCCAACCACGCCCCCCGTTCCGCCGCCGCTCCCTCCCTCATCGTCCGCCGCCCTCGGCGACGGCCCCGCCGCTGCGTGGCGCGCGGGGCGGCCCCCCGCCGCCGTCAGCCGTTGAAGCGGTTCATGGCCGCCTCGAATCCCTCGCGCACCACCGTCTCCACGGCGGCGGCGGCGCGCTCCACGGCTTCGCCTACGACGGCCTCCTCCTCGGGAGCGAAGGGCGCCAGCACGTAGGCGGCCGGGTCCACGCCGGCGGGCGGCCGGCCGATGCCCACCCGCACGCGCCCCACCTCCTGGGTGCCGAGGGCGGCCTGCACCGAGAGCACGCCCCGATGGCCGCCGGCGCCTCCCCCGCGCCGGATGCGCACCCGGCCCGGCGGCAGGTCGAGATCGTCGTGGACTACGATCACCCGCCCGGCGGCGCCGTAGCGCCGCGCCGCCTCGGCCACCGCCTCCCCGCTCCTGTTCATGTACGTCAGGGGTTTCAGCAGCACCACCCGCCGGCCGCCCACGTCGCCCTCCGCCACCTCGGCGGCGAAGCCGGCCCGGCGCCAGCGGCAGCGCAGCCGCTCCGCCAGCAGGTCCACCACCGCCCAGCCCACGTTGTGGCGCGTGCCGGCGTACTCGCGGCCGGGGTTGCCCAGGCCCACCACCAGCGTCACCAAGACGCGCCCTCCCTCACGTGAAGAGGGCGCTCACGGACTCGTCGCGGTGGATGCGGTCGATGGCCGCCGCCAGCAGGGGCGCGATGGAGAGCACCCGGATGAGCCCGTCCCTCCTCTCCGGCGGGACGGGTATGGTGTTGGTCACCACCACCTCGCGCACCGGGGCCGCGTGCAGCCGCTCGTAGGCCGGCCCCGAGAGGACCGGGTGGGTGCAGGCCACGTAGACGTCGCGGGCCCCCCGCTCCCGGAGGGCCGCCGCCCCCTCCGCCACGGTGCCGGCCGTGTCGATCATGTCGTCCACCAGGATGGCGTTCCGACCCTCCACGGGCCCGATCACGTTCATCACCTCGGCCACGTTGGGCTCCGGCCGCCGCTTGTCGATGATGGCCAGGGGCACGCCCAGGCGGTCGGCCATCTCCCTCGCCCGCGGCACCCCCCCCGGATCCGGCGAAACCACCACCGCGTCGGGCAGGTCGAGCTTGAGGAAGTAGTCGGCCAGGAGGGGAATCCCCGTCAGGTGATCCACCGGGATGTCGAAGAACCCCTGGATCTGCCCGGCGTGCAGGTCCACGGCCAGGACGCGGCGGGCCCCCGCCACCGTGATGAGGTTGGCCACCAGCTTGGCCGTGATGGGCTCCCGGCCCCGGGTCTTGCGGTCCTGGCGCGCGTAACCGTAGTAGGGGATGACCGCCGTCACGCGCCGGGCCGACGCCCGCCGCACGGCGTCGATCATGATGAGGAGCTCCATCAGGGTCTCGTTGGCCGGCTGGCAGGTGGGCTGGAGCACGAAGACATCGTCGCCCCGCACGTTCTCCTTGATGACGAGGCGGACCTCACCGTTGGAGAAGCGGCCCAGCTCCACCTCCCCCACCGGTATCCCCAGCTCGGCGCAGATCTCCCGGGCCAGTCCGGGATTGGCGCTGCCGGAGAAGATCTTGAGGCGTCCGTACCTGGCGCCCACGTCCCCTACCCCTCCGGACGCCCCGGGCCGTCCTCGTCCGGGGCCGGCCGGGGCTCCCCACGGTCCCTGCCGGACAGGGCGAGCCGGCGGCGCACCCAGCCGGGCTTGTTGGACTGGCGGGCGCGGGCGAGGGCGAGAGACCACGGAGGCACGTCCTCGTCCACGGTGGAACCGGCCCCCACCCAGCCGTGCTCGCCCACCGTGACGGGGGCGATCAGGTTGGCGTTGCACCCGATGAAGGCTCCGTCCGCTATGACGGTGCGATGCTTGCGGAGCCCGTCGTAGTTGACGGTGACGGTGCCGGCGCCCACGTTGACCCCGCGGCCCACGTCGGCGTCGCCCAGGTAGGAGTGGTGCGGCACCTTGGTGCCGGCGCCCACCCGGCTGTTCTTGAGCTCGGCGAAGTTGCCCACCCGCACGCCCTCCTCCAGCCTGTTGCCGGAGCGCAGGTGCGAGAAGGGCCCCACGGTGACGCCGTCCCCCAGCTCGCTCTCCTCCACCACCGAGAAGAAGACGCGCACGCCGTCCCCCAGCCGGCTGTCCCGCACGTACCCACCCGGACCCAGCTCGCAGCCCGAACCGCACACGGTCCTGCCCGCGATGACGGTGAAGGGACCCACCGTGGTGTCGGGGCCCAACTCGGCCAGGGGTGAGACGTAGGCCGTGGCCGGGTCCACGAAGGTCACCCCGCGCTCCGACCATCGCTCGCAGACGAGGCGCCGCAGGTTTGCCTCGGCCCGCGCCAGCTCGGCCCGGGTATTGACACCCAGCACCAGCTCCGGCTCCGCGGCCGTGACCGCTGCCACCCCCAGGCCCCGCGCCAGCAGGGCCGGCACCACGTCCACCAGGTAGTACTCGCCCTGGGCGTTGTCGGCGGCCAGCCCCCTCAGGGCGTCCCGCAGCGGCCCCACCGCGAAGCAGTAGAGGCCCGCGTTTATCTCGCGGATGGCCCGCTCGGTCGGGTCGGCGTCGGCCTCCTCCACGATGCGAGCCACGCCGCCGGCGGCATCCCGCACCACGCGACCGTAGCCCGTCGGGTCCTCCACCACGGCCGTCGCCAGGACAGCCGCGGCGCCCGTCGCCTCCGCCGCCGCCAGCAGCCCCTGCAGCAGCTCGGCTGGCACCAGGGGCACGTCCCCCGAAACCACCAACGCCCGGTCCGCCCCCTCCAGGAACGGCAGGGCCTGCAGGAGGGCGTGACCCGTGCCCAGGGGCTGCTCCTGACGGGCGTAGGCCACGGCCTCGCCCAGCACGGACCGGACCTGCTCCTCCCCGGCGCCGACGACGACCGTGATGCGCTCCACCGGCACCCGTCGCAGGGCTTCCACCACCAGGAGCACCATGGGCACGCCGCCCACCCGGTGCAGCACCTTGGGAAGCCGGGAACGAAGCCGCTTGCCCCTGCCGGCGGCCAGGACCACGCCCACGGTACCGACGCCCAAGCACCGCACCCCCCGCGCCCCCGGGGACAAGGGCGGACGCAAACCCAACGGCAACTATTATAAGCCGCCCCCGCCCGCGCGCCGCCCCC
>CAYXQP010000023.1:0-19289 GCA_964467515.1 uncultured Eubacteriales bacterium
CGGCGGTCGCCGCGCCCGGCAGCGGCACGGCCCGCCTGGTTACGGCAAAGCGCTCCCCGTCCGGCGACGCCAGGAAGCCATCCAGCACGAGCCGCCCGCCGTCCCTGCGGCAATGGGCTCCCATGGGCACCTGGCAGCCGCCCTCGACCCGCGCCAGGAAGGCCCTCTCGGCGGCCAGGGCCAGGGCGCTCTCGCCGTCGTGGACCCCCAGTGCCAGCCGCCCCGTCTCGGCGTCGGCCTCCCTGCCCTCCAGGGCCAGGATCCCCTGGGCCGCGGCCGGGATGAAGGTCTCGGCCGCCAGGTACTGGGTGACGCGGTCCAGGAGCCCCAGGCGGGCCAGACCCGCGGCCGCCAGCACCACGGCGTCCAGCTCCCCGGCCGCCACCTTGCGGAGCCGCGTGTCCACGTTTCCGCGCAGGGGCACCACCACCAGGTCGGGGCGGGCACGCCGCAGGAGGCTCCGGCGCCGGAGACTGGAGGTTCCCACGCGGGAGCCGCGCGGCAGCTCCTCCAGGGTGAGCCCGTCCCGCGCCACCAGGGCGTCGCGGGGATCCTCGCGCGGCGGGCAGGCCAGGAGCGCCAGGCCGCCCGGCAGCTCGGCCGGCACGTCCTTGGCGCTGTGCACGGCCAGGTCCACCCGCCCGGCCAGCAGGGCGTCCTCGATCTCCTTGACGAAGAGCCCCTTGCCTCCCACCTCCGCCAGGGGCCGGTCCTGGATCGCGTCGCCCCGCGTGCGGATGACGCGCACCTCCACCTCCAGGCCCGGCCAGCGATCCCGCAGGCGCGCCACCACCCAATCCGTCTGGGTCCGGGCCAGGGCGCTGCCCCGGGTGCCGACCCGCAGCGCCACCCGCCCGCTTCCCGCCTCCGCGTTGGTCATGCTTCGCTCACCCCCGCCGTCGTGCCTGCCCGCCGGGCCAGCTCGCCCCGGATCCGGGCCTCGGCCTCGGATCGGCGGCCGGCCGCCAGGAGACCCAGGGTCGTCCTGTCCGCGACGGCCCACCGCCAGAAGTCACGCCTCGCGGAGGCGGGCAGGGATCGGCCCACCTCGCCGCGCAGTAGCGCCAGGAGGTCGGCCAGGAGCACGTGCTCGGGGAGGACGACGCCCGCCGCCCGTTCCGCCAGGACGGCGGCCAGGGCCGGGCTCCCTCCCTCGGTCCCCACCGCCACGGTGACGCGGCCCCGCCGGCGGCAGGCGGGCAGGAAGAAAGCGCCTCCCCCGGGGTCCTCGCCGCCCGCGGGGCGGGAAGCCGGGTTGGCGAAGATGCGGCGTTCCGCGGCCTCGGCCAGGACGCGGCCGTCCACCTCCTCCCTGCCGGTGGCGGCGAAGGCGAGCCAGGCCCCGGCCAGGTCGCCGCGGCGGTACGGCCGCCGCCGCCAGGTCACCCTGCCTCGGGCGGCCAGGTCCTCCAGCGCCGGCACCGCCTCCGGACAGACCGCGACCACGTCGGCCCCGGCCTCGAGGAGGGCCCTGACCTTGCGCAGGGCCACCCGGCCCCCGCCCACCACGACGCAGCGGCGCCCCCGCAGGTCGAGGAAGACCGGCAGGGACGGGGCCTCACCCTGCCCGTGACCGCCCTCGCCAGGATCCGGCGCCTGCACCACCCTCTCCCTCAGAACATGTGCTCCCTCGTAAGCCAGAGATTGACCACCACCAGGTTGAAGACGACGGCCACGAAGCCGAACACCACCAGGTACGCCGCCCGCCGCCCGCCCCAGCCGGCCCGGACCCGCAGGAGGAGGTAGGCCGCGTACACGGCCCAGATGAGGACCGTCCACCAGCCCTTGGGCTCGGCGAACCAGGGCTTTTGCCAGATCCGGCCCGCCCAGATGGAGCCGGTGATGATGGCCAGGGTCAGCAGCGGAAACCCGTAGAGGATGAACTTGAAGGAGAGGGAGTCCAGGGTGTCAAGGGGCGGCAGGCGGTGGTAGACCAGGGCGAAGGCCTTGGCCCGCAACTGGCGCTCCTGGAGCAGGTACATGAGCGACGCCACGAAGGCCAGGGCGAAGGCGCCGTACCCGCCCAGGGCCAGGACGGCGTGCACCAGGATCCAATAGTTGACCGGCGTGGCGGCCGGCTCCGCGGGGCGCGGCAGAGTGGCGGCGTAGACGAGGAGGCCCGCCAGCACCGGCAGCAGGAAGACGCCGGCCACCCGCACCGAGAAGATGAGGTCTATCACCAGGTAGTGGAGCATGATGAGCCAGGCCAGGAAGAGGATGGCCTCGAAGGAGCTGTAGATGGGCGGGTGGCGCACCTCGGCCAGGAGGGCCGCCAGGGTGGCCCCGTGGAGGCCCCAGGCCGCCCATGAGACCACCACGGCCCGCCGCTCCCACTCGCGGCGGTAGAAGTAGAGGATGTAGGCGCCGGCCCCGGCCAGGTAGCCCAGGACGGTGAGGGCGAAGAGCCAGGTGCTCAGCACAGGGTCTTCTCCACCGGCCCGGTTTCCCCCGCCGGACCGGCACCGGCCTCGGCCGCGGGAACCTCGCCCGCCTGGCCGTTGGCGGAAAGGTTGAAGAGCAAGGAGAAGGCGCGGAGGAAGACGTCGGCCTCGGCGCCGTTGGCGAACTCCTTCACCCTCTGGGTGGGGTCGTTGAGGAGCTTGTTGACGATGAGGCTGGTGGTGGCCTGGATGACCTCCCGCTCCCGCTCCGTCAGGTCCGGGAGCCGGTTGAAGAGGCGCTGCAACTCACCCTGCTTGATCTCCTCCGCCTTCTCCCGCAGGGAACGGATGAGGGGGACCACCTCCAGGGACCGCAGCCACTGCTGGAAGCGCTCCACCTCCTCCGTCAGGATGCGCTCGGCCTTCTGGGCCTCGCGCGCCCGCTCCTCCAGGTTGGCCAGCACCACCGACTCCAGGTCGTCTATGTCGTAGAGGAAGACGCTCTCCAGCTCGCCGACCTCGGGCTCCACGTCCGAGGGCACGGCGATGTCCACGAGGAAGAGGGGCCGGCCGCGCCGCGGACGCATGGCCCGCCGCACCATCTCCCGGGTGATGACGTAGCCGGGCGCCCCCGTGGAGCTGATGACCACGTCCACGGCGGCCAGGTGCTCCTCCAGGCCCTCCCAGGGCACGGCCCGGCCGCCGAACTCGCGCGCCATCTCCTCGGCCCGGGCCAGGGTGCGGTTGCACACTAGGATCTCCCTGATCCCCTGGTCCACCAGGTGCCTGGCCGTGAGGCCGCCCATCTTGCCGGCTCCCACCAGGAGGGCGCGCCGCCCCTCCAGCCTCCCGAAGATCTTCCTGGCCAGCTCCACGGCGGCGTAGCTGACGCTCACGGCGTTCTGGCTGATGGCCGTCTCGGTGTGCACCCTCTTGCCGCAGGCGATGGAACGGTTGAAGAGCTCGTGCAGGACCTTGCCCAGGGTGCCGCGCTCCCGGGCGAGGGTGTAGGCCTCCTTGACCTGGCCCAGGATCTGCGTCTCGCCCAGGATCATGGAGTCGAGGCCGCTCGCCACCCGCATGAGGTGACCCGCCGCCTCCGTCGCCTGGTAGAAGAAGGCGTGGCCGACCAGCTCCTCGGGCGGCACACCCTTGAGCCGACCCCAAAAGCCGAGGAGGTCCAGGCGGGTGTCGCCGTGGGGACGGACCACGGCGTAGATCTCGGTCCTGTTGCAGGTGCTGAGGATGGCCCCCTCCAGCACGCCGGGCACCCGCGTGAGCTCCTCCAACGCCGCCGGCAACTGGTCGGCCGTCCAGGCCACCCTGCCCCGGACCTCGACGGGGGCCGTCTTGTAACTGGTGCCAAGGGCGATGACGCGCATTCAGACGCAGCCTCCACGTGCTCTCCGATCCGGTTTCGGGTTGACGCCGGCCGCGCACCTGCCTGCGGAACGAAAAGCTACGCCGGGGCGCCGCATGGTTAGCAAAATTGTACTATAAGCGTCACGCCCGGCGCCACGTCCGGGTGCGGCCGCCGGCCCGACGGGCCGGGGCCGCCGCGCGCCGCCGTCAGCCGGGCTTCCGCCCCCGATGCAGGCACGCGATGCCGCCGGTCAAGCGCCGGTATTCAACATCGACGAGTCCGCTCCCTGCCAGCAACGCCGCCAGGCCGGGCGCGTCGGGAAAAGTTTCCCACGAAAGCGGGAGCCAGTCGTAGGGGGCCACGGGTCCGGGGAGGCGCCTCGCCGCCCACCGGCCCAGCAGAGGCACCACGTGGCGGAAGTAGAGCCGGAAGGGGACGCGCACCAGGGCCAGGGGAGGGTGGCTCAGCTCCAGCGTGACGACCCGGCCTCCCGGGCGGGTGACGCGGGTCATCTCCGCCAAGGCCCGCCGCAGGTCGGCCACGTTGCGCAGCACGAAGCCGGAGGCCACCAGGTCGAAGGAACCGTCGGGGAACGGGAGGTCCAGGGCGTTCCCCCGGACCAGGGCGATCCGGTCCTGGAAACTGCGACGCCTCACCTTGGCACGGCCGACGGCCAGCATGGCCGCGGACAGGTCTATCCCCACCACCCGGCCCGAGGGGCCCGCCTCCTCCGCCAGGATAAGGGTCAGGTCGGCCGTGCCGCAGCCCACGTCCAGGGCGGTGCCGCCGACCGGCGGCGCCGCCAGCCGCCGGAAGGCCCGGAGCCAGGCACCCCAAACCCCGGCCGTCAGGACGCGGTTCATGAGATCGTACCGGTCGGCTATGGAGTCGAAGAGACGATGGACGAACTCCTCCTTGCGCCGCGGCTCAGGTACCAGGCCAGACCGACCTCCCCCCGGCGGGGGAGCCGACGGGACGGGGGGGCGATCCGGAGCGACGGCGCCGCGGGAGCAGCTCCAGGTAATACTCCTCCAGCCGCCCCACCATCTCCACGGCCGAGAACCTCTCCGCCCGCCGGCGTGCCATGTCGCCCATGCGGCGTCGCAGGCCCGCGTCCCGGAGAAGGAGGGCCGCGAGCCGCGCGAACTCCTCCTCGTCACCGGCGCAGAGAAATCCTTCCCGGCCGTCGTCCAGCACGGCCCCCAGCGCGGCCGCCCGCCTGGCCACCACGGGCAGGCCCGCGGCCATGGCCTCGGCCAGCACCAGGCCCTGGGTTTCCGTCAGGGACGGAAAGACGAAGACGTCGGCGGCGCGGTAACAGCCGGCCAGCTCCGCCCCCTCCAGCCGGCCCGTGAAGACCACCCTGGCCTCCAACCCCTCGGCCCCCGCCAGGGCCCTGACCTCCTCCAGGGCCGGCCCGTCGCCCGTTACCACCAGCCTGGCAGCGGGGACGGCGGCGGACACCGACCCGAAGGCCCGCAGGAGAAAAGGCAGGTCTTTTTCCCGGGCGACCCGACCCACGTACAGGAGGAGGGGAACCCCCTCCAGCCCGTGCCGACGCCGGAAGGCGAGGCCGTTACCCCGCGCCAGCAGGTCCAGGTCCACCCCCGTCGGCACCACGGCCAGCGGGCTGCCGACGCCTATCTCCCGCAGGAAGGCGGCGGCGCCGGGTGAAGGAGCCACCACCAGGTCGCAGGCGCCGGCGAAGCGGGCGCTCCACGCCGTCACGGCGCGCGCCGCCCACGACCGGGCGAAGGGGAAGTAGTGGACGTAATGGTGGTAAAAGGTGTGGTACGTGAAGACGAGGGGAAGCCGGTGACGGCGGGCGCACCGGAGGCCGAGCCAGCCCATGAGGAAGGGGGAGTGCACATGGACGATGTCCAGCCCCAGGCGCCGCACCGTGTCGCCCAGGCGCCAGGAAAGGGGCAGGCCCAGGCGGAACTCGCCGTGGGTCGGGCTGGGCAGCGAGCAAAAGCGGAAGACCCCGTCCTCCCGCTCGGCGTCGCCGGGATAACGGGGCGCGAAGACGAACACTCGGTGCCCGCGACCCGCCAGTCCGCGCCGCAGGACCTCGATGGAGCGGACGACGCCGCTCACGTAGGGCTTGAAGCTGTCGGTGAAGAGGCCGACCCGCACGCGCTCCCTCCGGTCGGGCACCGCGCCCACCGCCTCGCCCCCCTGCCCCGTATGATACCGGCCGCCGCGCTCCCTCAACAACGTTGCGGCAGCGAGGCCGCCACCACGGCGCGGGTCTGGGGCTCGTCACCGAGCCGGTAGAGGCGGGCTCCCAGGCGCCTAAGCTTGCCGTCCAGGTCCTCGTACCCGCGGTCCAGGGATTCCAGGCCGTAGAGAACGGTGGTGCCGACGGCGGCCAACCCCGCCAGCACCAGGGCGGCACTGCCCCGCAGATCCTCCGGTGCTTCCACGGCGGCACCCCGCAGGCAGGGCACCCCCTGGACGCGGGCGGTGCGGCCCATCACCGTCACCCGCGCTCCCATGCGGACCAACTCGCCCGCCACCCGCAGACGCTGTTCGAAGACGGTGTCGGTGACGGTGGCCGCGCCCCGCGCCGCGCAGAGGAGAGCCAGGAAGGGGTTCTGCAGATCGGTGGGGAAGCCGGGGTAGGGCTGGGTGCGGACGTCCACGGCCCGCAGGCGGTGCGAAACGGCGCAGCGCACCTCGGCGTCCCCCACCTCGATCCTGGCGCCCGCCTCGCGGAGCTTGGCCAGCAGAGCGCTCAGGTGGCGCGGGATGACGTTGGTCACCGTGACGTCACCACGGGTGATGGCCGCCGCCAGCAGGTAGGTGCCGGCCTCGACGCGGTCCGGGATGACGCGGTGGACGGTGCCGTTCAGGCGGGACACGCCCTCGATCCTGATCTCGTCCCCGCCGGCCCCGGTAATGCGGGCTCCCATGCGGTTCAGGAACAGGGCCAGGTCCGCCACCTCCGGCTCCCGGGCGGCGTTGCGGATGACGGTGACACCCTCCGCCAGGACCGACGCCAGGAGGGCGTTCTCGGTGGCGCCCACGCTGGGCTGGTCCAGGCTTATGACGGCGCCGCGGAGGGAGGGCGCCCTGGCCAGGAGATGGCTCCCCTCCTCGACCACTTCGGCCCCGAGCAGGCGCATGGCCTTCAGGTGCAGGTCGATGGGGCGCGGCCCGATGACGCAGCCGCCCGGGCGCCCCAGGGAGGCGCGACCGGCCCTGGCCAGGAGGGGCCCCAGGAACAGCACCGAGGAGCGGATGCGACTGACCAGCTCGGCCGGCACGTCCCAGGCCAGCAGCCGGGCGGCCCGCACGGCGAGGCCGCGCACCGGCCCCTCGCTCCGCCTCACCTCCACCCCCAGGTGGCGCAGGATATCCACCGTTGCCAGGACGTCCGTCAGCTCGGGCACGTCCTGGATCACGCACTCCTCCTCGGTGAGGAGGCAGGCCGAGAGGATGGGCAGGACGCCGTTCTTGGCGCCGGCCGCCGCCACCGTCCCGCTGAGACGCCGACCCCCGACGACGCAGAGCCGTTCCACGCTCCTCACCCCGGCGATCTCGACCCTACCGCCGCGCGGCGCCGCCATGATCGGGTTCCTCCCCCTCCATGATCCTGGCCAGGGCACCGGGTGGTGCTCCCAGGAGCCTGATCTCCGGCTCCAGCCGGACGCCGAAGGCGTCCCGCACCCGCCGGTAGGCCTCCGCCATGAGGGTCAGCACGTCGGCCGCCGTGGCCCCTCCCAGGTTGACGATGAAGTTGGCATGCCGCGGGGATATCTGGGCCCCGCCCACCCGCAGACCCTTGCAGCCCGCCGCCTCCAGGAGGCGACCCGCGTGATCCCCGGGCGGGTTCTTGAAGACGCTGCCGGCATTGGGCAGCTCGAGGGGCTGGGTGCGGAGGCGCCGCGCCTCGCCGTCCCGCAGCCGTCTCCGCAACACCTCCCGGGCCGCCGGTCGGAGATCCAGGGCCGCCGCCAGGACGATCCCTGCGCCCTCCAGCAGGCGGGAATACCGGTACCCGAAGGCGAGCTGCTCCGGGAACAACCGGTATCTCTCCCCGCCGGGTCCCACGCTGTCCACCCATACCGTCACTTCCCCGATGGTCTGCCCGCCGGCTCCAGCGTTCATGCAGAGGGCGCCGCCCACGGAACCCGGGATGCCGCCCAGGTCCTCCAGCCCGCCGAGCCCCCTCTCCACGGCGGCGCGCACCAGTCCGGGAAGGGGATAGCCGGCCCCCACCTCCACCCGGCAGCCCGTGACTCGCAGCCAGGTGGTGGCGGCCACCGGATTGACCACCATCCCCCGCACGCCCTCGTCGGGCACCAGCACGTTGGAGCCCCTGCCGAGGACCGTGACGGGCATCCCCAGGAGGCGGGCGGCCCGCACGGCGGCCGCCACGTCCTCCTCCCCGGCGGGCAGCACGTAGACGTCGGCCGGTCCGCCGATGCGCAGGGTGGTGTGGACGGCCAGGGGCTCCCCCGGCCTGATCTCGCCCCGCACCATGCTACGCAGGACGTTCAGGGGCGGTTCCAAGGCGCCCTCTTCCCCCTCCCGCCAGCGCCAGCGCGGCCCGGGCCACGTCCCGGGCCGCGTGGGTGTTGCCCAGGGCCTTGCTGGCCGCCGCCATGGCGCCCCGGCGACGGTCGTCGCCTGCCAGGGCGAGGACCGTGGCGGCCAGGCGCCCCCCGGTCAGGTCCCTTTCCGCTATGATCTCCGCCGCGCCGGCCGCGCCCAGCACGGCGGCGTTGGCTTCCTGGTGCCCGTGGGTGACATGGGGGGACGGGATGAGGACGGCCGGCAGCCCCCTGGCCGTCACCTCGGCCAGGGTGATGGCTCCGGCCCTGCACACCACCAAGTCGGCGGCGGCGAGGGCGCGATCCATGTCAAAGAGATACGGGACGAAGGCGGAGTTTGCGCGGGCCGTCCGCACCTCCGGGGGATCGTCGCGGCGCGCTCCCAGGACCCCGGCCCGCCCCAGTTTCGCCACCACGTCGGCCCAGTGGTCCTGGCCCGTGGCCACCAGGAGACGAAGGTGGGCCGTCCCCTCCAGGGCCACCGCCGCCGCCACCAGCGCCCTGTTCACCGTGGCCGAGCCGCGGCTGCCCATGAAAGCTAGCACCAGCACCTCCTCCGGGGAGAGGCCGAGGGCCGACCTGGCCTCCTCCCGGGAGGCCGCCAGGACCGAGGCGCGCACCGGGTTGCCCGTTACCAGGACGGGCGCGCGAGGGGGGAGCCGGCGCCGCGCCGCCTCGTAGCCCAGGGCCACCAGGGCCGCCCGGCGGGCCAGGACCCGGTTGGCCAGGCCCGGCACGGCGTTCTGCTCCTGGAGGACGAGGGGGACCCGCGCCAGGATGGCCGCCAGGCCCACCGGCACGGAGGCGTATCCCCCCGTCCCCACCACCACGTCCGGTCGAAACCGCCGCAGGAGGCCGAGGGCCTGCCGCGTGCCCGCGGCCAGGAGCAGCAGGGCGCGAGCGGCCCGGCCCGCCCGCTTCCCCACGACGCCGGCCGCCCGCACGCCGGCGAAGGCCACGCCCGCCCGCGGCACCAGGCGCTCCTCCATGCCCCCCGCCGCCCCGACGAAAAGGAGCTCCCCGGCAGGATCTAGCTCCCGCAGGGACTCGGCCACGGCCAGCGCCGGGTAGATGTGACCCCCCGTTCCCCCGCCCGTCAGGAGGACGCGCGCCACCGGCTTCCCTCCCGCCTACCGCCGGGCGTGGCGGGAGACGTTGAGGAGCATCCCCACCCCGGAGAGAGAGAAGACCAGGCTCGAGCCGCCGAAGCTGACGAAGGGCAGGGTGATGCCGGTGATGGGGAGGCTGTCGGTGACGACGCCGATGTTGACGACGGCCTGGAGGACCACCATGGTGGTGACGCCCACGGCCAGGAGGCTCCCCATCCGGTCCGGCGCCCGCAGGGCCACCCGGTAGCCTCGCCACGCGAAGAGGGCGAAGAGGACCACCAGCACCGCCGCGCCGATGAAGCCCAGCTCCTCCCCCAGGATGGCGTAGATGAAGTCGGTGTGCCGTTCGGGCAGATAGAAGTACTTCTGCCGGCTCTGGGTGAAGCCGACGCCGAAGAGGCCGCCCGACCCGAGGGCGTAGAGGGCCTGGATGATGTGGTAGCCGGACCCCAGCGGGTCCTGCCAGGGGTCGAGGAAGGCCAGGAAGCGGCGGCGGCGGTACTCCTCGCCCAAGACGAGCCAGGCTCCCAGAGGCACCGCGGCCAGGAAGAAGGCGGCCAACTGCCCCAGGGGGAGACCCGCCGCGAAGAGGAGGACGCAGGCCGTGCCCGCCAGGGAGACGGCGGTGCCCAGGTCGGGCTGGGCCAGGATGAGGGCGGAGGCCCCACCTACTAGGATCAGGAAGGGCAGGAGCCCCAGCCGCAGGGAGCGGGCGCGGCGCGGATCGGCCCCCAGCCACGCCGCCAGGTAGACCACCAGGCCCAGCTTGGCCGCCTCCGACGGCTGAAAGCTCACGCCGCTGAACCCGAGCCAGCGCCGGGAACCGTGGGATATCTGCCCGACACCGGGGACCAGCACCAGGACGAGGAGGAGGAAGCTCAGGAGGAGGGCGGGGCGGGCCAGGCGGCCCAGCTGCCAGTAGTCCAGGCGCGCGAAGAAATAGAGACCCCCCAGGCCGAGGGCGGCCCAAAGGGCCTGGCGCTTGAGGAAGTAGTAAGGGTCCCCGTAGTCCACGCCAGCCTCGTAGTAGCTGGCGCTGAAGACCATGAAGAGCCCCACCAGGAGGATGGTCAGCACCGGCAGCAGGATGCCGTAGTCCGGTAACCGGGAAGTTCGCTGGCCCAATTCAGGCGCCACCTCCCCGCCAGGCATAGGCCAGGACGCCGGCGGCGGCCAGGAGCCAGGAGGCCGCCCAGAACCGCCGCACCACCCGGCCCTCGGACCACCCCAGGAGCTCGAAGTGGTGGTGCAGGGGGCTCATGCGGAGCACCCGCCGCCCCGTGAGGCGGAAGAAGGCCACCTGGACCATGACGGACAGGGCTTCGGCCACCCACACGCCCGCCACCACGGGAAGCAGCAACTCCGTGGCTGTAAGCACCGCCAGCACCCCCAGGGCTCCCCCCACCGCCAGGGCGCCCGTGTCGCCCATGAAGACCAGGGCGGGATGCCGGTTGTAGCGGAGGAACCCGAGGCACGCCCCCGCCAGGGCCGCCGCGAAGGACGCCAGCTCCGGCCGGCCCTGAAGGGCCCCGATGAAGCTGTATGCGAGGGCGGCCGGCAGAGCCGTTCCCGCCAGGAGCCCGTCCAACCCGTCCGTCAGATTGGCCGCGTTGGCCGCCCCCACCATCACCAGGACCGCGAAGGGCAGGTACCACCACCCGAGATGGAGGGCGGCCTCGCCGGCAGGCCAGCTCGTCCCAGGCCCGTGGAGATCGGCCGCCAGCCAGCCGGCCCACCCGGCCAGTAGGGCCTGGGCCGCCAGCTTGTGCCTGGCCTTCAGGCCCAGGGGGCGCCGGAAGACCACCTTCAACATGTCGTCGGCCAACCCCACCGCGCCGAAGCCCACCAGGCACGCAAGGGCCGCCGCCAGGTAGAGGTTGGCATCCGCTCCCAGGAGGAAGGCCGCCACCGGCACCGCCGCCACGATGGCCAGGCCTCCCATGGTGGGAGTGCCGGCCTTGGCCAGGTGACGGGCCGGCCCGTCGGCCCTCACCTCCTGGCCCCAGCGCCAGCGCCTCAGCCAGGGCAGGAGGGCCGCCCCGGCCGCCAGGCTGAGGCCGGCCCCCAGGAGAAAGGCCGCCGCCACCTGGCCCGGCGTCGTCAGCACGGTGACGCCGCCCGCCGCAGGGCCGCCGCCACCCGGTCCAGTCCCATGGCCCGCGATCCCTTGCACAGCACCACGTCCCCCGGTTCCACCAGGGTCGGCACCAAGGCGACGGCCTCCGCCGCCGAGGGGCAGCGGTGGATACGGTCACGGGGCAGGCCGGCGGCCACGGCCGCCTCCGCCACGACGGCGGCCAGGTCTCCCACCGCCACCAGCAGGTCGCACGCCGCGGCCGCGGCCCGCCCCACCCGCCGGTGACCCTCCTCCGCCGCGGCACCCAGCTCCAGCATGTCGCCCAGGACGGCGACGCGCCGGCCGCCGGCCCCGCGCAAGGCCTCCAGAGCCGCCAGCACGGAGGCCGGGCTGGCGTTGTAGCTGTCGTCCACCACCGTGATCCCGCCCGCCCGCGCCACCTCCCACCTCATGCCGCTCAGGCGCGCTCGCTCCAGGGCGACCGCCGCCTCCGCCGCCGGAACCCCCAGCATCAGGCCCACGGCCGCCGCGGCCAGGGCGTCCGCCACGTGGTGCCGGCCTGGCCAGGGGAGGCGGACGCGGACGGGAGGCTCACCCCCCGCCAGCAGGGTGAAGGAGACCCCCGCCACCCCCCGCTCCTCCACGTCGGTGGCGCGCACGCCCGCGCCGGGACCGAGCCCGTACCAGATCACCCGCGCCCGGGTCCGGGCGGCCAGACGCCGCTGCCAGGGGTCGTCGGCGTTGAGGACGGCGAGCCCTCCGGGCGGGAGGGCCTCCAGGAGTTCCCCCTTGGCCCGGGCGATGGCCTCGCGGCTGCCCAGGATCTCCATGTGCGCCTCGCCCACGACGGTGAGAACGCCCACGCGGGGCCGCGCCAGAGCGGCCAGGTAGGCGATCTGGGCCTCGCCCCGCATGGCCATCTCCAGCACGGCCACCCGGTGGCGCGCCTCCAGGCGGAGGAGCGTCAGCGGCACCCCCACCTCCGTGTTGAGGTTCCCCTCCGCCGGCAGAACGGGGAACCGGCGGGCCAGCACGGCCGCCGTCAGGTCCTTGGTGGTGGTCTTCCCCACGCTGCCCGTCACCGCCACCACCGTGGGGTCGAGGCGCCTCCGCCAGCCGGTGGCCAGCCGCCCCAGGGCGGCCACCGTGTCCTCCACCAGGACGAGGGCCGGCGCCGGCCCCGCCGGGAGCCGGCTCACCATGGCGGCGGCGGCTCCCTGGGCAAAGGCCTGGCCCACGAAGTCGTGCCCGTCCACGCGCCGGCCGGGGATGGCCACGAAGAGGTCGCCCGGCTGCACCGCCCTGCTGTCGTAGCTGACACCCCGGAGGAGCCGGCCCCCTTCCCCGGCCGGGCAGAGGAGCTGGCCGTCCGCCAGTTCGGCCGCCTCCGCCAGCGCGAGCCTCATGTCTCCCCGTACCCCATGTCCCCCAGGGCCCGCGCGGCCACCGCCGCGTCGCGGAAGGGCACCGCCCGGTCCCGGAAGATCTGGACCTCCTCGTGTCCCTTGCCGGCGATGAGGACCACGTCACCGGGGCCGGCCTCGGCCAGGGCCGCCCTTATGGCCTCCTCCCGGTCCAGGACGAGGCGCGGACGGCCCGCCGGTCCGTCCGGCGGCACGCCCGCCAGCACCTCCGCGGCGATGGCGGCGGGGTCCTCGCTCCGCGGGTTGTCCGAGGTGACGAAGACGATGTCCGCCAGGCGGGCCGCCACCTGGCCCATGAGGGGCCGCTTGGTGCGGTCCCGGTCGCCGCCGCAGCCGAAGACCACCAGCACCCGCCTCCGCGCGAAGCCGCGCACGGCCCGCAGCACGTTCTCCAGGCCGTCGGGGGTGTGGGCGTAGTCCACCAGCACGGTGAAAGGCTGACGCCCCGGCACCCGCTCCAAGCGGCCGGGAACGCCGTCCACCCGGCCCAGGGCGGCCGCCGCCGCGTCCGGCGGCACGCCGGCCGCCAGGCCAGCCGCAAAGGCGGCCAGGGCATTGTAGACGTTGTGGCGGCCGGGCAGCCTCAGTCTCACCTCCACCTCGCCGGGCGCCAAACCGGCCGCCCCCCCCGCCTCCCTGCCCCACCGGGCGCGGAAGGAGGTCCCCGCCGGCGACAGGTCCAGATCCGCGGCCCGCACCTGGCCGGCCGCGAGGCCGTATGTCACCACGGGCGCCCACGCGGCCCCCGCCATGGCCTCCCAGGCCGGGTCGTCGGCGTTGAGGACGGCGGCCAGGGCGGGGCCCTTGCGCCGCTCCGCCTCGCGGCCCAGGTGCAGGAAGAGGCGCCGCTTGGCCTCCAGGTAGGCGTCCATGGTGCCGTGGAAGTCCAGGTGGTCCCTGGTCAGGTTGGTGAAGACGGCCACGTCGAACTCGCATCCCTCCACCCGCCCCAGGGCCAGGGCGTGGGACGATACCTCCAGCACGGCCCAGCGGTCGCCGGCGTCCGCCATCCGCCGCAGGAGGCACTGGAGGTCGGGGGCCTCCGGCGTGGTGTGGACTACCTCCTCCTCGCGGCCCCCCACCACGTTGCGGACGGTGCCCACGAGCCCCACCGGCCCGAGGCACCCCAGCACGGACCTGAGGAGGAAGGCCGTCGTCGTCTTGCCATTGGTCCCGGTTATGCCCGCTATTCCCAGGGACCGGGACGGATGGCCGTGATAGCGGGCCGCCAGCGGCCCCATGGCCGCCCGCGTGTCGGGCACCACCACGGCGGGTACGTCGGGCGGCACGGCCTCGGTCCTGTCGACGAGCAAGGCGGCGGCGCCGCGCTCCACGGCTTCCCCGGCGAAGGCGTGGCCGTCCCACCGCAATCCCCGCACGCAGACGAAGAGGTCTCCCTCCACCACCCGCCGCGAGTCGTAGGCGAGCCCCCGGACCGGTACCTCCCCTCCCCGCATGACCCTGGCGCCGGCCATGCCGGCCGCCAGGTCCGCCAGGCGCCACCACCTGCCCCTGCACCCGTTGCCGCCGGCCGTCACACCATCCCTCCCCGCCATAGCATGGCCCCAGGTCGGTCCCCTCTCCCCTCCGCGCACCGCCTCAACCCGCGGGCACCCCGGGCGGGCCGACCCCCTCCTCCGGCGGCCGGAAGCGCACCCGGACGGCGGCTCCCGACCTCAGGAGGACACCCGGTGCCGGTTGCTGGCCCGCAGCCAACCCCGTCCCCTCCGCCTGGAGCGCCAGGCCGAGTCCCTCCAGGGCGCGCGCCACCTCCGCCAGCGTCAGCCCCCGGACGTCGGGCACGTGGACCCCGCCGGGGGAGGAACCCACCACCAGGATCACGGCGGTGCCCTCCTTGACCCGGGCGCCCGGGGGCGGCACCTGCCGCTGCACCTGGGAACCCGCGCCCCGCAGCGCGGTGCCGAAACCCGCTTCCTCCAGCATCCGCCTGGCCTCGCCCGGCGGGAAGTAGCGCACATCGGGCACCGAGGCCGGAGCGGCCCCCTCCTCGAACCGACCCCGCGGCCAGAGCCCCGGTTCGTCCCGGATGGGCACCGGCTCCCAGGGCGACGGTTCGGGCAGGGGACGGGTCGGCTCGACTCCCAGGTAGTGGAGGACGTCCCGCGTCACCCGCTCGAAGACCGGTGCGGCCACCACGCCCCCGTAGGGCATCCCCCGGGGCTCGTCCACCATGACGTAGACCAGCAGGCGGGGTCGCTCCCACGGGGCGAAGCCGATGAAGGAGGCGATGTGCCGGTCCGTCACCACCCTGCCCCCGATAACTTTCTGCGACGTTCCCGTCTTACCTCCTATGGAATAGCCGGGGATGCGCGCCCGGCGCCCGGTCCCTTCGTCCACCACCCGCATCATGAGGGTCCGGATGGTCTCCGAGGTCCCGCGGCTCAGCACCCGGCGGCCGGCGACCGGCTCCAGCCGCCTCACCACCCGCCCCCTCTGGTCGAGGAGGGCCTTGCCCACGTGCGGTCTCACCGCCAAGCCCCCGTTGATCAAAGTGGCCGTGGCCGCCGCCATCTGGATGGGCGTGATGGTCAGAGTCTGGCCGAAGGCCATGAGGGCCAGGTCCAGCTGGGTGGCCTGCCTTTCCGGGGGTGCCATCCCCAACCCCTCCCCCGGCAGGTCCACGCCGGTGAAGTCGGTCAGGTTGAGGCGATGCAGATACCGATAAAAGGCGGGCACGCCCACCCGCAGCCCCACCTGGGCGAAGATGGTGTTAGCCGACTTCTCGAAACCCTCGGCGAAGTTGGTGGACCCGAGCCCCGCCCCGTCCCAGTTGGTGACGAAGCCGCCCGGCACCTGGAAGTGACCCGTGTCGTAGAAGGCGGTGTCCGGCCTCACTTTCCCCTCCTCCAGGGCGGCCGCCGCCGTGACGGGCTTGAAGACGGAGCCCGGCGGGAAGGCGTCCGAGACGGCCAGGTTCCGCCAGAGTCGCTGGTCGGCGTGGGGTTTCCCCTCGGGATCCCCATGGAGGAGGAAGCTCATGGCCTTGTTGGGGTCGAAGCCGGGCCGCTGCGCCAGGGCCAGGATCCCGCCCGTGGCTGGGTCCATGACCACGATCCAGGCCGCCCGGGGCCGCGCCTCGGAGGCCATGAGGCGGTCCAGCTCCCTCTCGGCTATGTACTGGACGGTTTCGTCCAGGGTGAGCTGGAGGGTGAGACCGTCCGCGGGCGGCACGTACCGGTGGACAGCCTGCGGAATCTGGCGGTTGCGCCCGTCGTACTCGATGACGATGCTGCCCGGGCGGCCGCGGAGGTCCCGGTCGTAGATGACCTCCACCCCCGCCAGCCCCTGGCTGTCCACGCCGGTCAGGCCGAGGACATTGGCGGCCAGAGGTCCCTTGGGGTAGACCCGGGCGGACTCCTGGGTCAGATAGATGCCCCGCAGCCGCAGCCGCCGAACCGCCGCCGCCTGCTCGGGGGTAGCCTTTCTGCGCACGTACTCAAAGGAGGTCCGGCGCGTGATGATGCGCAGAACCTCGTCCACCTTCATGTCCAGCGCGGCCGCCAGACGGGAGGCGGTGCGCTCCGGATCCCGTATCTCGGCCGGGCTGGCCACCACCGTGTCGCTGGTGACGCTCAGGGCGAGGGGCCTTCCCCGCGCGTCCACGATGTTGCCCCGCCTCGCCTCCACCGGGATGTGGCGGACGCGCGCCTCCTCGGCGCGGCGGCGCAGGTCGGCCCCCTCCACCACCTGGACCCAGAAGGTCCGACCCAGCAGGCCCAACAAGCAGGCCATGACCGCCACCATGAGGAAACGGACGCGCCTGCGGACCTCAGGACCAGGCCCCATGTGCCACCCCCGGCGCACACCGATCCCGGGAAACCGGCCCCGGCCGGTGCGAAACCCCCTCGCCCCTCCTCAGAAGGCGGCGCCCAGGACGGTCAGGATCCTGACCGGCAGCCGGGCCAGGCCCGACAGGAGACCGGCGGCGTTATAGGGCTGTCCCTCCCCGCCCGGCGGCAGGGCCAGGCGTACCTCCCGCATGGGCCCTCCCCCCGCCGCCGAGGGGCCGGCGGCCGGCAGGTACGCCAGGAAAGCCGCCCGTGGGAGAGCGGCCACCGCCTCCGGTCGGACGAAGCCCATCCGCTCGGCCTCCCGCTCGATGCGCTCGGGCGACTCCAGGGCCAGGAGGGCCGCCTCCAGGCGCCGGTTCTCGGCCTGAAGCCAGGCCGCCTCCTCGCCCAGGGAGACGAGGGCCCGTCCCCGGCGCGCCACCTCCGCCGACCGCAGGCTCACGAGGAGAGCCAGCAGGGCAAGCGCCAGGGCGACCAGAACGTACCGGCACGCACCCCGCACCTGGCGCGGCACCGCCCTCCCGGCCTCCCGCGGCGACCGGGGCCGCGGAGAAAGGGTCTCTCTCCCTGCTGGCGACCAGGCCCTGGCGGGTAACACTCTATTCCCCCCTGCCTCCCCTGAGAACGCGCAAGTCCGGCCGCAATCGCTCTGCGGCCCGCAGCCGCGCGCTGCGGGCCCGCGGGTTCACCCCCACCTCTTCGGGCTGAGGCACCACCGGCTGGGGCGTCAGCACGCGGACGAGGGGCGTGGCCCGGCAGGTGCAGGTGGGCGCCTCCGGCGGGCAGACGCAGGCCGCCGCCAGCCGCCGGAAGGTCTGCTTGACCAGGCGGTCCTCCAGCGAGTGAAAGGAGATGACGGCCACCCGGCCTCCGGGTCGGAGGGCCTCCACCGCCTGGGCCAGGGCCGCCTCGAGCAGCTCCAGCTCGCGGTTCACGGCGATGCGCAGGGCCTGGAAGGTGCGGCGGGCCGGGTGCCCCCCCGTGCGCCGGGCGGGGGCCGGCACCGCCTCCTTGACGATCTCCACCAGTTGCCCCGTCGTCTCGATGGGCTGCCGCCGCCTGGCTTCCACGATGAAGCGGGCGATGCGGGCCGCCCAGCGCTCCTCGCCGTACTCGCGGATGAGGCCGGCCAGCTCGGCCTCGGTGAGGCCGTTGACCAGGTGGCGGGCGGAGACGGGCTGGGTGAGGTCCATGCGCATGTCCAGGGGCTCGTCCCGCCAGTAGCTGAAGCCTCGCCCCGGCGCCTCCAGTTGCAGGGACGAGACGCCGAGGTCGAACAGGATGCCGTCCACCGCCGTCAAGGCAAGCCGCTCCAGGATCTCGCGCAGCCGGCCGAAGTCGGATCGCACCAGGATCACCTGGGGCCGGAAGGGGGCCAGGGCCGCGCCGGCCTCGGCCAGCGCCAGGGCGTCCCGGTCGATGCCGAGGAGGAGGCCGCGCCCCTCCATGTGCTCCAGGATGGCCGCGGCGTGGCCGCCCAGCCCCACCGTGCAGTCCACGTAGACGCCGCCCGGCTGCGGGTCCAGCAGGGCCAGCGTCTCCCTCAAGAGCACGGGAACGTGCACCGGCGCCGTCTCCACCGTCTCCCCCCTCCGGTGCCGCCCACCCCGGCCGGGCAGGCCCGGGCTCCCCAACCGTCGGGCGCCCGTCAGAGGCGGCCGGCTATCACCCGGCCCTGCCATTCCTCCATGGCCAGCACGGCCCGCATCTCGCGCAGCACCGCCGCCTGCCGAAAGAGCCCCAGCGTCAGCGCCAAGAGCAGCGCCCTCCTCATGTCGGCTCCCCCTTCCCCGCCCTCACGGCGCGCCCGTCCCCGCCGCGAGGCCCGGATCTTGCCCGCCGTCACAGCCCGATCTCCCCCGCGATGCGCTCCAACCCCGGCTCGTCCTGCATGTAGCGCTCCCACTCCTCCTGGGCCCAGATCTCCACCCTGGAGCTCATGCCCACCACCACGGCGTCCCGCCGGAGGCCGGCGTGCTCCCGCAGGTTGGTGGGCAGGAGCACCCTGCCCTGACCGTCAAGCCTGCATTCCGAAGCGCCGGCGTAGAAGGCGCGTGTGAAGAGGCGCACGTTGGGACTCGTCAGGGGGAGGCTGCGCAGCCTGGCGTCCAGTTGCCGCCACTCCTCCAGGGGGAAGACCCAAAGGCAGCGGTCGAGGCCCTTGGTGACGATGAAGGTCTCGCCCAGCCCCTCCCGGAACCGGGCCGGCATGCTCAAGCGGCCCTTGTCGTCGATGGCGTAGCGGTATTCCCCGATGAACACGGCCCCACCCCGACGCCCCGGTCATGGGATTGTCACCCACTCTATCCCACTGTGCCCCACTTGTCAACCACCATTTGCCGTGGAGGCCGCAATTCCTGCCATTGACCATGACCTGACGCGGGGCTAAAATTCATGGGCGCGCCGCGCGCGGCACGGCCGCGGCCGGCTGCGCCGGTCGGCATAGCCGCCAGGGCCTCGGTGGCACACCCCGATCCCTGGCGCACGGCACGCGCTATCGGCGTCACCCTCGGTCGGGCGTGTAGCTCAATCGGGAGAGCGCTGGCATCGCAAGCCAGAGGCAG
>CAYXQP010000024.1:0-19263 GCA_964467515.1 uncultured Eubacteriales bacterium
CCCGTCTCCGCCCCCCGACCACGCGGGCGGGGAAACCGCCGGTGCCAGCGGCGCCGCCCCTTCCCCCACCGGCGCGCCGGCGCACCCGGCGACGGCCTCTTCCGCGCTCTCCCCCGGCACTGCTCCCCCGTCCGCGGCGGGCACGCCCTCGTCCAGGATGCCGCCGATGACCTGGAGCCGGCACGAGACGGTGGTAAGGGGCTGGATGACCTCGTGGACGGCCGTGGCGGCAATCTGCACCGTCTGCTCCAGCTCCCGGCCGCGCCGCGCCTCCGCCTCCTGCTGGAGGAGCCGGTGCACCTCTCGCAGGACGGCCAGGGACACCACCGGCAGGGCCACCACCGCCAGCCAGACCAGGTAGCCGGAAAGGCCCGTCGGCACCGCCTCCCAGAAGTGCACGTGCCTCGCCGCCGCCACGTTGCCCAGGAGGAGGAGGGCGTAGACCTGCACCAGGAAGAGGTTGACGAGGACGAGGCTCTGCCGGCGCACCGGCAGGTCGCCCCCCAGGTCGAGAAGGGTGAAGCGGAGGCGCCACGCCGCCACCCCCACCCCCACCAGGGGGAGCATGCTCAAGGCCCAGAGGCCCACGTAGGCCGGCCAAGAGACCATGACAGCCGTCATCTCGATACCGCCCACGAGGGTGAAGCCGATGAGCAGAAGTCCTCCCAGCCACATCAAAGACATGGCCAGGAGGCCAGCCGCCAAACCGGCCCCGCCGCCCACCCCCAGGAAGAGGCGGACCACCCCCGGGTACGCGGCCACGAGGACCACGTTGTGGCCCCCCAGGGGCAGGCCCAGCCGGCGGTAGGTCTCGCTCACCCCCACCACCACCAAGCCAAAGAAGAGGCCCGCCTCCAGCAGGCGGGCGGCCGGCCGCTGCACGCCCACCAGGAGCAGGCCCACCGCTATTATCAGGACCCCGTCCAAAAGGCTTACCGCGCCATCGGCGATGCGCACCACCAGCGGCAGCTCCAAGCGCGGGCCTCCCCTCAGCCCTCTCCCCGCAGGCGCCGCGGCAGCGCCGGCTCGTACAGCCAACCGGCACACGCCAGGGCCGCCCCGTTGAGGAGGGCCAGCCCGGCCCCCGCCGCCGCCAGGAGGAAGAGAAGCCGCCTAGTAAATTTGCCGGCCATGTCCCTTTTCCCTCCTTCCCATGAACGATAATGAGAAACTTTTTCTGCGGCCCTTCCTCGCCTCGCCCTGGGTCGCCCGCCCTCGCCCTAGGTCAAGGCCTCCCGTCCGGCCGGACCGGCCAGCAGCCCGTCCAGGGCCCGCAGCAGCCGCTCGCCCCACCGCGTCAGGGTGAAACCCTGCCAGGCCAGGGCCCATCCCCCCGCCAGGACGGGGGGCGAGCCGCCGCTGGCCAGCAGGACGGCCCCGTGCAGCGCGGCCCACGCGCCGGCCACGGTCAGAGAAAGGGCCCGCAACCGCCGGCGCCTGGCCTCGCCGGGCCGGGGGCGTTCCGGCGCCAGCCGGGGCGCCCACGCGCCCACCCACCAGAGACCGGCCGCCAGGGCCGCCAGGGTCGCCAGCGTGACCGTCCCCGCCGCGAGCCCGTGCCAGGCCGCGACCCGCTGCGCCGCCACGCTCAGGCCCACCAGGGCCAGGACGGAGATGAGGAGGCACCGCGCCGGGCTGCCGGCATGAGCGCCGCCCGCGAAGGCCCGGACGCTGGCCGCCACGAGCCCGGCCCAGAGAGCCGGCCCCAGGACCCCCGCCACGCCGGCCAGCGCCGCCAGGCCTACCCAGCTCAGGCCTTGGAGCCACAGCACATAGAGGCCGTACGCCACCACCTCCGCCTCCTCCGGCCCCATCCCCAGGCTTCGCACGAAGATCGCCGCCCACCGGGCCCGCACGTCCCCTCACCGGTTCCATGCTAGGCCCGACCCCCCTTCGCCAGCCATCGCCAGCAACACCCATTTTCCCAGGCCCGTTGCGTCCAAGAGGCGCGCGGAAGAGGCCCGCGGCGGTTCCGTCCGGCCAGGCCCGCACGGGTGCCTTCCCCGCCGCCGACAACCTTCCGCTTTATTTCGACAATTTGCGGCACCGGCAGGGAAGGGAAACGGGTGACCGGCGGTGACCGGCCCCTTGATCGAGAAGCCTCACTGCCTTCGCCGCGTCCAACCACCAAAACCGTAAAACTGCCGTACGCCGCAGGGCTGCCCAGAGTTGGGTGGACGCGCAAGCCGCAGCGAGTGCTGCCTACGGCAGGTAGCGTCCCGGAGCGGCGTTCCGGCGACTGCGGTCACGTCAGCACGTTGTCCACGAAGGCGACGGGGTCGAAGGGAACCAGGTCCTCGGGGCCCTCGCCGATGCCCGCCAGCTTGACGGGGACGCCGAGGCGGCCGGCCACCGCCAGGACGACGCCGCCCTTGGCGGTGCCGTCCAGCTTGGTCAGGACCACGCCCGTCAGCGGCACGGCCACCCGGAACGCCTCGGCCTGGGCGAGCCCGTTCTGGCCCGTGGTGGCGTCCAGCACCAGGAGGGTCTCGTGGGGAGCGCCGGAGAGGGCCCGCCCCACCGCCCGCGCCACCTTGGCCAGCTCCGCCATGAGCCCCTCGCGGGTGTGCAGGCGACCGGCCGTGTCCAGGAGGACCACGTCCGCCCCCCTGGCGACCCCGGCCTGCACGGCGTCGAAGGCCACCGCCGCCGGATCCGCCCCGGGGGCGCCCCGCACCAGGTCCGCACCCGTGGCGGCGGCCCAGGCCGCCAGTTGCTCCGCGGCCGCCGCCCGGAAGGTGTCGGCGGCCCCCAGCAGGACCCGCCGGCCCTGGCCGCCCAGGAGCCGCGCCAGCCGGCCGGCCGTGGTGGTCTTGCCGGAGCCGTTGACGCCCACCAGTATGACCACGGTGGGCCGGGCGTCCAGACGCAGGGGGGCGGGCTCTCCCAGGAGGGCCAGCATCTCCTCCCGCACCAGGGCCGTGAGGCCGTCCTCCCCATGGGCGCCGCCCCGGTGGGAGCGCCGCCGGACGCCGTCCAGGAGCAGGCGGGTCGTCTCCACCCCCACGTCGGCCTGCAGCAGGATGGCCTCCAGGGTCTCCAGGCCGCCCGGGGAAACGCCCCCTCCTCCCGAGGCGCCCGCGAGGGACCGCAGGCGCTCGCCCAGGCCCCGCCTCGTCCGGCCGAGCCCGTCCCGCCACCGCTGCCAAAGGCCGGGGCGCGTTTCCAAGGGGATCCTCAGGCGGCCCCCGACCGCGCCGCCGCCGTCGCGTCGGACAGGCGGACGGAAACCACGCGGGAGGCGCCGTCCTCGCCCAGGGTCACCCCAACGAGGCGGTCGGCGGCCTCCATGGTGGTCTTTTGGTGGGTCACCACGAGGAGCTGGGTGCGCGCTCCGAGGTTGCGCAGATAGGCGGCCAGCCGCGCCAGGTTGGCCTCGTCCAGGGCCGCGTCCACCTCGTCGAGAACGCAGACGGGGGCCGGGCGCACCCGCAGCAGGGCGAAGAGGAGGCCGATGGCGACCAGGGACCGCTCGCCCCCGGAGAGGAGGTGGAGCGGCTGCCAGCGCCGTCCCGGCGGCCGCACCCCGATCTCGACGCCGGTGACGGCCCCCTCGCCCTCCAGGAGGATCAGCTCGCCCTCGCCACCGTCCAGCAACTCGGCCACCACCTGGTGAAAGGATTCCCTCCAGGCGGCGAAGGCCTCCCGCAGGGCCCGCTCCGCCGCCTCTGCCACCTGCGCCGCCAGCCAGCGCACCACGGCGCAGGCTTCCTCCAGGTCCGCCACCTCGGCCTCGGCGGCGGCCAACCGCTCCGCCAGGGCCTCGGCGGCCCGCTCGGCGCCCGGTTGGACGGGGCCCAGCTCGGCCAGGGCCCGGCGCAGCTCCTCCGCCCGCCGGCGTCCCTCGGGGCCGGGGTCCGGCCCGGCGGGCCAGGATGACGCCGGCGCGGTCCCGTCGGCGCCGAGCCCGCGCACCCGCCTCAGCTCCTCCTCCAGTCCCCGCAGGGACGCCTCCAGCCGGCCCTGTTCCCGCTCCAGGCGGGCCAGGCCGCGGGAGGCTTCCTCGCGCTCGGCGAGGAAGGACTCGGCCCCCCTCTCGGCCTGCCGCCAGGCGGACAGGCAAGCCTCCCGGCGCCGCCTCAGCTCCTCCAGGCGACGCCGGCAATGGTCCTCGCGGGCGCGGGCCGCCTCCAGCTCGGCCGCCACCCCGTCCAGGGCGCGGCGGCGCTCCGCCTCCATGCCGGCCAAGTCCCGATCAACCTGGGCCAGGCGGGCCCGCACTTGGTCCACGGCCGCCTCCAGCCGGCCCACCTCCTCGGCCAGCTCGCCAGCCAGCCGCGACCGGCCCAGCAGGGAAAGGCGCGAACGCCGCTCCGGGGCCCCGCCCGTCACGGCCCCACCCGCGTGGACCAGGTCGCCGTCCAGGGTCACGACGCGCCAGCGAAAGCCGGATTCCCTTGCCAGGCGCAGGGCGCCGGCCAGGTCGCGGGCCACCAGGACCCGCCCCAGGAGATAGGCCACGGCCGGCGCCACGGTCTCATCGTGCTCCACCAGCCGCCAGGCCCAGCCCACGCAGGCGGGATCGGCGGCGATGCCGCTCTCGGCCCTGCCCGGCAGGCTGTACCGCAGCCCGTCCAGGGGGAGGAAGGTGGCCCTGCCGCGCCGCGCCTCCTTGAGCCACTCGACGGCGCGCCGGGCCGCCTCCTGGGAACGAGCGACGAAGTACTGGGCGGCGGGGCCCAGGGCCGCCTCCACGGCCTGCTCCAGCCCGGCTGGAACCCGCACGAGGTCGGCCACCATGCCCAGCACCCCGGCCAGCTCGGGGGTGCCGGCCGCCACGCCCTCCAGCACCGCCCGCGGCCCGGCGCCCACGACCTCGCGGAGGAGCTCCGCCTCCCCGGCCATCTCCAGCCGCGCCCGCGCTGCCTCGAGGCGAGCCTGTTCCCGCGCCAGGTCCTGGAGCAGACCCTCGCGGCGGGCCGACAGCTTCTCCCTCTCCCCCCGCGCCCCGCCCAGCTCCAACCCGGCCTCCAGGCGCTCCCGGCGCGTGGCGGCGGACAGCAGTTCCTCGCCGGCCCTGTCCAGGGCCCGGTCCAGGTCCTCCAGCTCCCGCCGTCGCAGGTGGACGGCCTCCCTCGCCTGCCCCGTGCGCCGCTCCAGGTCGGCGACCCGCTCCGCCAGGCGCTCCCTGGCGGCGGCGACGCTGGCCAGTTGGTCGCGGGTGCGCCGCCACTCCGCCGCCAGGAGGCGCCGCTCCAGGTCGCCCAGCTCCGCCTCCAGCTCCCGGGCCCTGGCCGCCCGCGCCGCCTCGGCCCGCAGCGGCTCCAGTTGCTCCCGGAGGGCCCGCGCCCGCTCCGCCAGGGGGAGCAGCCGCACCGCCACCTGCTCCGCCAGGCGCAGCGCCTCGGCGCGCCGGCGCTGGTGGACGGCGAGCCCCACGGCTTCCTCGAGAAGGCGCCTCCTCTCCTCGGGACGGGCGCTCAGGGCGGCGTCCACCTTGCCCTGGGCCAGGAAGAAGGCATCCCGCGCCAGACCCGCGCCCGCCAGCAACTCCTCCACGTCCCGGGCCCGGCAGGGCGCCCGGTTGAGGAAGTACTCGGACCGGCCGGCCCGGTCCAGGCGGCGGACGATCTCCACCTCGCGGAAAGGGCTGGACGGCACCCCCTCCTCGTCCCCCATGGTGACGCGGACCTCGGCCAGGCCCACCGGGCGGCGGGCCGCCGACCCGTTGAAGATGAACTCCTCCATGCGGCCGGCCCGCAGCAGGCGCGGGTTTTGCTCGCCCAGCACCCAGCGGATGGCCTCCGCCACGTTGCTCTTGCCGCTCCCGTTGGGACCGACGATGGCCGTCACCCCCGGCCCCAGGTCCAGGACCGTATGCTCGGCAAAGGACTTGAAGCCGAGGAGCGCCAGTTTCGTGATGTGCACAGCCAACCCCCCGCGGCCACCCCGGTGCCGGCGGCACGGGCCGCGCGGACCGAGGGAACGGCCGGACAAGCCGAGAAGCCGGACTCCGACCCGGACTCCCCCCGGTCACGCCGGCTTCCCCGAAGGATGCGGACGGAGCCGCTCAGCGCGGTCCGACGGTGAACTTGATGGCGGTGCGCTCGGCCCCGTCGATCTCGATCTCGGTGAAGGCAGGGATGGTGACGAGATCGATCCCGTTGGGGGCGACGAACCCCCGCGCGATGGCGATGGCCTTCACGGCCTGGTTCACCGCGCCGGCCCCCACCGCCTGGATCTCCACCGTCCCCCTCTCCCGCACCACGGCCGCCAAGGCGCCGGCCACAGACTTCGGATTGGACTGGGCCGACACCTTGAGCACCTCCATCCCTCTGCCCTCAGCCAGTTCCGCCAGGCCCATACCGCATTACCTCCCGTTCTGATGTACTGGCACGGGTGCTACGTCCGTACCGTAGGCCCGCAAAGCCACGCGCGCTGCCTCCTGCTCCGCCTCCTTCTTGCTCCGTCCGGTGCCGCGCCCCAGTTCGCGGCCGTTGACCTGCACGCTGACCTCGAAGGTCCGCGCGTGGTCGGGGCCCGAGGTGCTCACCACGGTGTACTCCGGGATCCGCCCCTCCCGCTGGACCAGCTCCTGCAGCGACGTCTTCCAGTCGCGGCCCGTCTCACCGCGGGCAGCCCGGTCTATGTCGTCTCCCAGAAGGCGATCCACCACGGCCCTGGCCGCCCGGAGCCCCCCGTCCAGGTACACGGCCCCCACCAAGGCCTCGAAGGCGTTTTCCAGGAGGGACGCCCGCTCCCTGCCCCCCGTGCTCTCCTCGCCCCTGCCCAGCAGGAGACACCGCCCCAGGCCCAGCTCCCGCCCCCGGCGGGACAGGGTGGGGGTGGAGACCACCGCCGCCCGGGCCCTGGTCAGCTCCCCCTCGGGCAGGTGGGAGTACCGGTGATAGAGGGCCTCGCTCACGAGGAGCTGCAGCACGGCGTCGCCCAGGAACTCCAGCCGCTCGTTGCTAAGGGGCCCCTCCTCCGGGTGCTCATTGACGTAGGACGAGTGGAGGAAGGCCTGCCGCAACAGGCCGGCCTCCCGGAACCGCCAGCCGATGGTTTCCTCTACCTTCGCAAAGGGTTCCATTTCAAGAATGATAGTAATGATCGCCAATCCCAAGGGCAAGACTCACGGCGAAAATTCACCGCCCCGGCGCGGGAGTCGGCCGGCTCCCGGCAGCCGCCCCCGTACCGGAGTCGGGCCGGCCCCTTCCTCCCGCCCCCGCGCTCAGGGAAGGAACCTCTTGACTATTATACTGGCGTTCTGCCCGCCGAAGCCGAAGGAGTTGGAGAGGGCCGTCCGCACCGCGGCCGGCCGGGCCCGGTTGGGCACGTAGTCCAGGTCGCAGTCCGGGTCTGGTTCCTCCAGGTTGATGGTGGGAGGCAGGAGCCCCGTCTCCATGGCCTTGAGGCAGGCGATGAGCTCCACGGCCCCGGCCGCCCCCAGCAGGTGGCCCGTCATGGACTTGGTGGAGCTGACGGCCAGGCGCCGGGCATGCTCGCCGAAGACGGCCTTGATGGCCCGGGTCTCGCCGGCGTCGCCCTGGGGCGTCGAGGTGCCGTGGGCGTTGACGTAGTCGATCTCCTCGGGCGCAAGCCCGGCGTCGGCCAGGGCGGCGCGCATAGCCCGGGCGCCGCCCGAGCCGTCGGCCGGCGGCTGGGTGACGTGGTAGGCGTCGGCCGTCATGCCGTAGCCGGCCACCTCCCCGTAGATGCGGGCGGCGCGGCCCCGCGCGTGCTCCAGGGTCTCGAAGACCAGGGCCCCGGCCCCCTCCCCCATGACGAAGCCGTCGCGCCCCCGATCGAAGGGGCGGCTGGCCCGGGTCGGCTCCCCGTTGCGGGTGGAGAGGGCCCGCATGTTGCAGAAGCCGGCGTAGGCGATGCGGGAGAGGCACGCCTCCGAGCCGCCCGTGACCACCACGTCGGCCTCGCCCCGCTGCAGGAGCCGGTATGCCTCGCCGGCCGCGTTGTTGGCCGACGCGCAGGCCGTCACCGTGGTCTCGTTGGGCCCGCGGGCGTCCAGGAGGATGGCGATCCAGCCGGCGGCCATGTTGGCGATCATCATGGGCACGAGGAAGGGGCTCACCCGGCCCGGCCCCCGCGTGAGGAGCGTCTCGAACTCGGCGGAGAAGGTCTCCATGCCCCCGAAGCCGGTGCCCCAGATGACGCCGAACCGATCCCTGTCCACCCGGTCCAGGTCCAGGCCGGCGTCCGCCACGGCCCCCATGGCCGCCACCACGGCGAACTGGGTGTAGCGGTCCATGCGCCGCGCCTCCTTGCGGTCCAGGTGCCGGCCGGGATCGAAGTCCTTGATCTCGGCCCCGATGCGGCTGGGGAGGTCCGACAGGTCCACCCGCTCCACCAGCGAGACGGCCGATTCCCCCGCCGCCAGCCCCCGCCACAGGGGATCCGCGCCGACGCCATACGGGGTCACGGCCCCGAGCCCGGTGACCACCACCCGCTGCCGGCCGGGCGTCCCCATGCCCGCTCTCACCCTGCTCTCGTTGCCCCTCAGCTCAGGAGGTCTTCTCGCGGAGGTAGCTCACCGCGTCCTTGACCGTGGCGATGCGCTCCGCGTCCTCGTCGGGGATCTCGATGTCGAAGGCTTCCTCGAAGGCCATGATGAGCTCCACCACGTCCAGGGAGTCCGCTCCCAGGTCGTCCACGAAGGAGGATTCCTCGGCGACCTCGTCTTCCGTGACGCCTAACTGGTCCACCACGATCTCCTTCACTTTCTCGAAGATCCTGTCCTTGGCCATGCTGCCCCTCCTCCACCGTGCCGATCTCCTGGCGGAAGCCTGCCCGCCCCCGCTCCCCCGCAGGTTGGCGGAGACCCCTCAGGCCGTCAGGCCCCCGTCCACCACCAACGTCTGCCCTGTAATATAACCCGCCGCGGGCGAGGCGAGGAAGAGGACGGCCGCCGCCACGTCCTCGGGACGCCCGAACCGTCCCAGGGGCACCCGCGCCAGAACCTCGTCCTTGAGCCGCTCGGGCAGGGGGCGGGTCATGTCGGTCTCCACGTAGCCAGGCGCCACGGCGTTGACGGTGACACCCCGTGAGCCCAGCTCCCGGGCCACGACGCGGGTGAAGGCGATGACCCCCCCCTTGGCGGCGGCGTAGTTGGCCTGACCCGGGTTGCCGGCGAAAGCCGCCACCGAGGCAACGTTGACGATGCGGCCGCTCCGCTGCCTGAGCATCAGCCGAGCCGCCTCCCGCGTGCAGCGGTACACGCCGCCCAGGTTGGTGGCCAGCACCTCCTCCCAGTCCTCGTCCTTCATCCTGAGAAGGAGGGCGTCGCGGGTGATGCCGGCGTTGTTCACCAGGACGTCGAGGCGCCCCCAGCGGGCGGCGGCGGCCTCCACCAGGCGGCGGCAGTCCTCCGGCCTGCTCACGTCGGCCTGGACGACCTCGGCCTCCCCGCCGGCGGCCCTGATGGCGGCGGCCGTCTCCTCCGCCTCCTCGGCCCGCCGGGCGTAGTTGACGGTCACCCGGGCGCCCTCGCGCGCCAGGGCCAGGGCCACCGCCCGGCCGATCCCCCTGCCCGCCCCCGTGACCAGGGCCCCCTGACCCGCCAGCAGCACCTAGCCCACCTCCCGCAGCGCCACCAGGCGCTCCACCCCGGCCGCGTCCTGCACGCCGACGGCCCGGCCGCCCGCCGCGGCGTCTATCCTCTTGAGGAAACCCACCAGCACGGAGCCCGGCCCCGCCTCCACGAAGGTTTCCACCCCCTCCGCCAGGAGGAGGCGCACGCTCTCCTCCCAGCGCACCGGGCGCCGGACCTGCTCGGCCAGGAGACGACGGATCTCGTCGGCACTCGTGGCGTACCGCGCCGTCACGTTGCTGACCACGGGGACGGCCGGCGCGCGGATCTCCACCTCGGCCAGGAGGCGGGCCAGCCGCTCGGCCGCCGGCGCCATGAGCCGCGTGTGAAAGGGACCGCTCACGGCCAGGGGTATCACCCGCCGCGCCCCCAGGGCACGGGCGCGCTCGGCCGCGGCCTCCACCAGGCTCCGGTGGCCCGACACCACCACCTGGCCGGGGCAGTTGAAGTTGACGGCCTCCAGCACCGGCTCCTCGCCGGGCGAAAGCTCCGCGACCGCCAGCCCGCCGGCGCGCGCCTCCTCCTCCACGGCGGCGCAGAGGGCGACCACCTCGGCGGCGGCGAGGCCCAGCACCGCCGCCATGGCGCCCCTGCCTCCCGGCACCGCCTCCTCCATGAAACGCCCCCGTTCCCGCACCACGCGCACCGCGTCGGCGAAGGAGAGGCTCCCCGCCGCCACCAGGGCGGCGTACTCCCCCACGCTCAGGCCCGCCACGGCGTCGGGGAGCCAGCCGTGCTCCGCCAGGACCCGCAGCGCCGCCACGCTGAGGGTCAGGACGGCGGGCTGGGTCACCTCCGTCCTGTTCAGCTCCTCGGCCGGACCCTGCCGGCACACCCGGGCCAGATCGTAGCCCAGCACCCGGCCCGCCTCGGCGAAGGTCTCGCGCGCCACCGGATACCGGGCCGCCAAGTCGGCGCCCATGCCCACGTGCTGGGCGCCCTGCCCGGGAAAGAGAAAGGCCACCTTGCCCACGCCGTCACCCCCCCCAGCGCATGGCGGCCGCCCCGCAGGTGAGCCCGGCGCCGAAGGCCACGGCCAGCACCACGTCGCCCTCCCGGAGCCGCCCGTCCCGCTCGGCCTCCCACAGGGCCAGGGGAACCGAGGCCGCCGAGGTGTTGCCGTACCTGTCCAGGTTGACGATGACCCGCTCCAGGGGGAAGCCGAACCGCCGCGCCGCCGCGTCGATGATGCGGTAGTTGGCCTGGTGCGGCACGAACCAGGCCACGTCGTCGGCCGTCAGCCCCGCCGCCGCCAGGGCCCGCTCCGCCGCGTCCCCCATGGCCGTCACGGCGAAGCGGAAGACCTCCCGCCCGTTCATGGTGAGGTACTGCCGCCCCTCCCGCAGCACGGCCTCGTCCACGGGGAGCCGCGATCCCCCCGCCTCCACCCGCAGGAGGTCGGCGCCGCCGCCGTCGGCGCTCAGGTAAACACCCAGGACGCCGTGGCCCGGCCGCACGGAACGCACCACGGCCGCCGCCGCCCCGTCGCCCATGAGGACGCAGGTGGAGCGATCCCGCCAGTTGACGATGCGGGAGAGGGTTTCGGCGCCCACCACCAGTACCGTGTCGCAGGCGCCGCCCCCCACGTACTGGGCCGCCGTGGCCAGGGCGTAGACGAAGCCCGAGCAGGCCGCGTCCAGGTCGAAGGCCGCCGCCTCGCTCGCCCCCAGGGCCGCCTGCACCAGGCAGGCGGTGGCCGGCAGGGGCATGTCGGGCGTGCAGGTGGCCACGATGACCAGGTCAATCTCCCGCGCCGTTACGCCGGCCCGCTCCAGGGCCTCCCGGGCCGCGCCCACCGCCAGGTCCGAGGTGGCCTGGCCGGGGGCGGCGATGCGCCGCTCCCGGATGCCGGTCCGCGTGACGATCCACTCGTCGCTGGTGTCCACCATGCGCTCCAGGTCGCCGTTGGAGAGAACCCGCTCCGGGATGGAGGCTCCCAGGGAGACGATACCGACGGGCCTGGCGGGGCGGAAGGCCCGCATCAGCCACCCGTCCCCGCCCGCTGTCCCTCTTCCGCAACGACGGGGCGCCCGTCCGCCGCCGCGAGACTCTCGTCCCCGCCGCCCGAGCCTTCCTCCCCGCCGCCCGGCTCCCGGCGCGCGCCCCCCAAACGCTCGGCTATGGCCTCCAGCACACCGGCACCCACCAGGCGGGCCGCCAGCTCCACCCCGTTGCGGATGGCCGTGGCGTCGGAGCTGCCGTGGCACTTGACGCAGGCTCCGGCCACGCCCAGGACGGGCGCGCCGCCATAGGAGCGATAGTCCACCGCCCGGGCGAAGCGGCGCAGGGCGGGCCCGGCGAGCCAGGCGCCCGCCCGCTCCCGCGGCCCGGCCGTCAGCTCCCGGCGGAGGAGCCCGGACATGCCCAGCCCCAGCCCCTCCAGGGTCTTGAGGAGGACGTTGCCCACGAAACCGTCGCAGACGATGACGTCGGCCCGCCGGAAGAAGATGTCCCGCCCTTCCACGTTGCCGACGAAGTTGAGGCCGCTCCCGGCCAGGAGGGGAAAGGCTCGCCGGGTCAGCTCGTTGCCCTTGCCCTCCTCGGTGCCCACGTTGAGGAGGCCCACCCGGGGCCGCGGGATGCCCAGGACCTTCTCCGCGTAGAGGGAGCCCATCACCGCGTACTGGAGGAGGTCGCCGGGCTCCGCGTCCATGTGGGCGCCCATATCCAGCAGGAGGCAGCCCACGGCGTCCACGGTGGGAAAGATGCCGCCGATGGCCGGCCGTCTCACCCCCGGCAGCCGGCCCAGGATAAAGAGCCCGCCGGCGGCCAGGGCGCCCGTGTTGCCGGCCGAGACCAGGGCCCGGGCACGCCCCTCCTTGACCAACCGCAACCCCACCGCCAGCGAGGAGTCACGCTTGCGCTGGATGGCCTTGACCGGCTTCTCCTCCGGGCCGATGACCTGGCTGGCTTCGACCAGTTCCACGCCTCCCGCACCCGCCGGGTCTCCGCACCGAGCCAGCTCCCCCTCGAGGGCTGCCCGCGGACCCACGAGGATCACCCGCGCCAGGCCCTCCCGAGCGGCCCGCAGTGCTCCCGCCACCGGTGCCGCGGGCGCCTCGTCACCGCCCATGGCGTCCACGGCCACGACAACCGGTCGCCCTTCCTCCACGTCCGCCTCCCGCCCGCTCCCGGCCGGACCCGTCAGCTCGCCGCCACCCCGTCGCACCACCCGCGGCATGCGTCACTCGGTCGCGGGGACGACCTCGCGCCCGCGATAGTGGCCGCAGTTGGGACACACGCGGTGGGAGGCCATCGGCTCGTGGCACCGGGGGCACTCGCCCAGGCTTGGCGCCTCCAGGCGCCAGCGGGCCGCTCTCTTATCCCGCCGCGACTTGGAGAACCTGCGTTTGGGATTCCCCATCCTCCGTCACCCCTCGTCCCCGCCCAGGAGCCGGGCCAGCTCCGCCAGCCGCGGGTCCACCGTCTCCCGCCGGCAGCCGCAGTCGCCCTCATTCAGGTTTCGCCCGCAGAGGGGACAGAGCCCCCGGCAGTCCGGGCGGCACAATTTCTTAATAGGTAGGGACAGGAGCAGGTGCTCGCGCACCGGCTCCTCCAGGTCTATCTCGTCTCCCTCCAGCCGCCGCGCCTCGTCCCCGCCCGCCCCCTCGAAACGGTACTCCTCCAGGAAGGAGAACCGCACCGGCCTCCGGAAGACGGCCAGGCACCGGTCGCAGGTCAGCGCCACCTCGCCCGTGGCCTCCCCGCGGACGAGAAGGGCCAGCCGGGCGTTGGTCAGCTCCGCCTCCACCAGCAGGGGCGAGGGAAACCCCACCTCGGCGCCCTCGTGCCGGAGCGGCGGCAGCTCCATCTCCTCGGATACACGCAGCGCGGCCCCCGGCTTCCTCCTGAGGGCCGCCACGTTGACGCGCACCGGCTGGTCACCCGGCCCATTATAATGGCACCCTTTCCGCGCCATCAACCGCCGCGCGATCCGGCGGGGAGGTTGCCCCCCTTCGCCCGCCCGTGTTATGATGGCGACTGAAATTCGCTATCGCCCAATTCCTGACGGGGCGGACCCTGCCCGAGGAGGAGCGGTACCGTGACACCGGGGATAATCCGGCGTTCCACCGTGATCATGCTCATCCTGAGCCTTCTCTGGTCCCTCTCGGCGGTGGCCGGGACCCAGGCGCCGGCGTCCGGCGGCGCTGCGGCCGCTCCGGCGGGCCAGGGTCGCCACATCGTCATCTTCGACGCCGCCCTCGACGACACCGCCCGGGAGAGCACAGTCCGGGGGGTGGGCGGCACCGTCCTCAAGCACCTTCCCCTGGTGCACGGAGCGGCCGTCCGGCTTCCTGACAGGGCCGCCGAGCGGGCCCTGGAGGGCCGTCCCGGCGTCGTCCGGGTGGAGCCCGACCTCGTCGTGCGCGCCGTGGGCAAGACGCCGCCGCCTCAGCCGCCGCAGGTGCTGCCCTGGGGCGTGGACCGCATCGACGCCGACCTGGTCTGGGGCACCGCCACCGGCACCGGGGTCAGGGTGGCGGTGCTGGACACAGGCATCGATCTCTCCCACCCCGACCTCGCGGCCAACATCGCCGGCGGCTACAACGCCGTCAACCCCCGCAAGGCTCCCAAGGACGGCAACGGGCACGGCACCCACGTGGCCGGGACCATAGCAGCGGTGAACAACTCCGTCGGCGTGGTGGGGGCCGCGCCCGCCGCCCGGCTCTACGCCGTCAAGGTGCTGAGCGACTCGGGCTTCGGCTGGCTCTCCCACATCATCGAGGGCATCGACTGGTCCATCAGAAACGGCATACAGGTCATCAACATGAGCCTGGGCACCTCCTCGGACAGCCAGGCCTTCCACGACGCCGTCACGGCCGCCCGCAACGCCGGTATCACCATCGTCGCCGCCGCCGGCAACGACGGCCCGGCCGACAGCACCGTCAACTACCCCGCCCGCTACCCGGAGGTCATCGCCGTGGCCGCCACGGACCAGGCGGACACGCTGGCCTGGTTCTCCAGTCGTGGGCCGGAGGTAGACTTGGCGGCGCCCGGCGTCAACATCTACTCCACCTACAAGGGCGGCGCCTACGCCACCCTGAGCGGCACTTCCATGGCGGCGCCCCACGTGGCGGGCACCGCGGCCCTGGTGCTGCAGGTGAACCCCGGCCTTGGCCCGGACGCGGTGCGCTCCCACCTGGTCGGCACCGCGGAGCCGGTGGCCGGGTCCCCCTACCCGTTGGTGGACGCCCAAGCCGCTGTGACCGCCCTGGTCCCGGTTCCCTGACGCGCGGGCCTGAGTGGAGGGCCGCGGCCATCCGGGCAGCCAGCCGTCCGCTGCGAGCAGCCTGCTCTGACCCATTCGGAGCGGAGGTTCACCGCTGCCGCGTGCCTCGGACGAACGCCGGCCTTGTATGACCGCAGTGATATGAGTAATATATGCAACGGATGAGTTATCTCGGCAGCGAGGTGTTATACATGCCGACAGTGGTTGGTCCAAAGGGCCAGGTGGTCATTGAGAAGGAGATCCGCAACCGCCTTGGTGTCCAACCGGGCTCGCTGGCCATCCAGCGGTTGGTGGGGGACCACCTGGAGGTTTATTTCATCCCGCCGCCTCACCGGCGGTCGCTACGCGGGGTGCTGGCGGGCCACATCCGTCGGCCGGTGCCGCCTGAGGAGTGGGAGCAAGCCCGTATCCAGGCCTGGGGGGAGGCGGTGTCCCCCAGCCGTGCAGCCCTCTCCCCGCCTGATCAGGGCGGAGATTGAGCATGCCTCAGCCCGCTGAAGCCTTCCTCGATACCTCCTTCTTGGTCCGGTATCTCACTGACGACCCCCCGGAGCTCGCTAGGCGGGCGGCGGACGTTATCGACGGCGATCGCCGGCTAGCCGTGAGCATGGTGGCCCTGGCCGAGACCGCTTACGTCCTCACCCATGTCTACGGGGTTCCCCGCCGCGCCGTGGTTGACCAGCTCATCGCCCTGTTGCAGAAGCAGAACATCGTGTCTCTGCACCCCGGCAAGGCCATCTTGATTGAGGCCCTTCTCCTCTGCCGTCCCTCCGGACGTGTCTCCTTCGCCGACGCCCTCATCTGGGCCGAGGCGAGGGCCGGCGGCCCGCCCGTCGTCTACACCTTCGACGAGCGCTTCCCGGCGCTGGGCATCCAGGTCCACCCCTGAGACAGCCATGCTGTGCGACCTGCTCACCGGCTGCTCGCCGGCGTGCCGGAGACGGCGGCCGGCAGCGAGCAGCACTCGGGGAGGTACACGGGCTCGAGCCCGCGGGCGCGGGCGTGGAACAGGGTTTCCTCGGTAGGGAAGGCGATGGCGTCGATCCCGGCGTCCACGCAGAGCCGCTCGGCTTCCCGGCGGAGGGGACCGCCTGGCCGCGCGCAGCCGAGGGAGACGAAGAGGTCCGGCGCCAGCACCCGCGCTGCCGCTGCCAGCCGCGCCACCTCCTCCGCGGGCGGCGGCGCCACCCCCGCCATGGGGGTACCGGGCAGGGGCATGAGCATCACCAGGACGAGCCTCGGCGGCCGCGCATCCACCACCCAGGACAGAGCCTCCCACTCGCCGCGTACCTCGCCGTAATGCAGTCCCACCACTACGTGGGGCACCACGGCCAGCCCCTCCTCCAGCAGCAACTCCAGGCTGCGCCGGTATTCGGCCGGCGCGCGGTCCAGGTGATACACCCGGTGGATGGTCCCGGCGTCTCCGATGAGGTCCAGGAGCACCTGGGCCACGCCGGCCTCCCGCAGGCCCCGGGCCGTCTCCCGGTCCACGAGCCCCGTGTGGACGACTACCCGCAGGCCTAGCTCCGCTGCCCGGGCCAGCCCGTCCAGGTAGGGCGCCAGCGGCACGGAGCCCTCCGGCGTGCAGCCGCCCGTCACCAGGAGGCCGCGCGCCCCCCGCTCGGCCAGGCGCTCCACCAACTGTCGGAACCCGCCGGGCGGGCCCGCCGGGCGCAGGGACCGCAGGATCTGGGCGCCGCAGTGATCGCAACCCAGGGCACAGGCCGGCCCCGTGACGCTGACGGCTGGGAAGCAGGCGCCGCCCGTGCCCGGCCCAGCCGCGCCGGCACCTTGGCGCCCCTCCCCGGCGCCGCCAGCCGCGGTCCCCGCCCCCTCGGGTGCAGCGAAGCCGCCGCAGCGGTAGCCTTTTACGCCTGGCGCCGACACCACGAGCCGCGGGCCGGAGCGCCGCCTCGTCACCGCCCACGCTTCCTCCAGCAAAAGCTCCAGCGGGGCGAGGCGGGCCTCCCGCAGAGCGTCAGCCGGCGGCCTGCCACGGGTGGCGCCACCCTGTTCAGAAACGGGCCGCATCTCCCAGACCCTCCCGCAGCTCGCGCCGGATGGCGGCTAGGTCCTCCGGCTCCGGCCGGAAGGGATAGTTGCGGAGGACGCCCCCCGGCCGCTCGTTCCCGTAGGGGCGGTTGCAGGCGAGCTCCCCGTCCTCGCCGGGGCAGCCCGCCGTCATGAAGGCCCGCCCGTCCAGCAGATGGGGCTCCACGTCCACCCCGAAGTCCACGATGCGCCCCGCCGCGTCGAACTCCATGGCCTCGGCCCGGGCCACGCCCGAGTTGATGAGATAGCGGGCGAGCTGGACGCGGCGGTAGTGGCCCACGGGCGGCGGCTCTGCACCAGCCAGGCGCGAGCCCGCCTCGGGATAGAAGGAGAAGAGGTGGGTCACGGCGCCCAGGTCATGAGCTCGCTGGATGCCTTCGACCATCTCCCGCTCCGTCTCGCCCAAGCCGGCGATCAGGTGGACGCCGGCCTGCCCCGGGCCGAAGACCTCGACGCACCAGCGCACCACGCGCCAGGAGTGGTCCCAGTCATGCGGGCTGCCCGTGGCCCGGCCCCGGTGGCGGGCGAAGAGCTCGGGCGTGGCAGCGTCGATGGCCACCGTCCCCCGGTCGGCGCCGGCCGCCCGCAGGGCTTCCACGTCCTCCCGGTGCCGGAAGAGGACCGCGCTCATGAGGACGCTGACGGGCAGCCCCGTCTCCCTCCGGAAGAAGGCCGTCTGCGCCACGGCGTCCCGCAGGGCGCGCGGGTGGGTGAGCATGCCCACGCACACCCGCCGCAGGCCGCCCCCCTCGCGCGCCGTCGCCGCCACGCTCGCGCCCGCCCGGGCCGCTCCGGCACCGCCCGTCACCGCCCGGACCGCCCGCGCCCGCTCGGCCAGGACCTCCACCGGGTATTCCGGCCACGGCACCCGGATGAAGGTGCGTCCGGAGGGTGGCTCGACCCGCTCCCGCCCCAGGCCGCAGTAGGTGCAGTTGGCGCGGCAGCCCTCCTGGTAGACCTGGAGCAGGTTGAGGCAGCCGGTGCTCGCGTTCCGGTGAAATCGGCCGCGCACCAGGCCCAGCGCCATGGCCGCCGCCGTGCTGGTGGCCATGCGGCTCAAAGCGCCGCCGCCGTTCCCGCCGTCTCCACCCGTTCCAGACACCCCTCGTCACCTTCCTCCCAGAACTGCCGGAAACCGACCCACGTCCGCCGGACCACGTCCGCGAAGGGCCGGCAGCCCTCGCGCAAAAGGACGTCGCGCTCGACCAGCCGGCGGGCGGCCCGCGCCAGGTGCGGCCCATAGAGCCTCTCCAGCTCCGCCCCGTACCGCGCCAGCACCGCCTCACCCCGCCGGCGGAACTCGGCCGCGGCCTCGCCGGCCAGGAAGCCGCTCGTCACCGCGCCGATGATCCCCGCCCCCGTAACCGGGTGGGCCAGCCCGGCCGCGTCTCCGGCCAGCAACTGGCGGCGGCCCCGGAGCGGCCTCACCAAGCCCCCGGCGGGGATCAGCCCCCCTGTGGGGTCGGCGAGCTCCCCCTGCACGAAGCCCCTAGCCAGAAGCCAGCTGTGGAAGGCGACCAGCAGGTTCCGCAGGCGAGCCGCACCCGCGGAGCGGTCGGCGCCCACCCCCAGGTTGGCCGTCTCCCCCTTGGGGAAGAACCAGGCGTACCCCGCGCCCAGGGCTGGGTGCAGGTACACCTCGGCCTCCGCCCGCGCCCCGGCGGGGGTGCAGCGCACCCTTCCCTGGAGCGCCAGGGTGAGGCGCCCCTGGCGGGCGCCAAGGGCCCTCCCCACCAGGGAAGCCGCTCCGTCAGCGCCCACGACCAGGTCGGCGCGCACGAGACGATCCTGCTCCGCTGCGGCCCCCGGCCGCCACCATGTTAAAGCCTCCCCGGCCGCGGCCGCGGGCCGCCACCGCACGAGACCCTCCCCCTCCACGGACACGGCCGCGGCGCCGAGGCGCACCTCGGCCCCGGCCCGGCGCGCCTGCTCCAGGAGCCACTGCTCCAGCGCCGGCCGGTGGATGAAGAAGCCGGGCGCGCGCAGATCGCCCCGCCGCCAATCGTCGCCTGGGAACGCAACGCCGGCGACGGCACCGGGGAACACGGCACCGTGTTTCTCGACGCTGCCTGGCGCCCCGTCCGCCCAGGGCCGCCCCTCGGCGGCGCCGTCCCACCACCAGGTGCGCAGCGCGGTCACCCGCCGCGCCACCGCCGCCGCCGGCAGAGGGACGCGCGGCACGGCCGCAACGGGGAGAAGGGCCGCCGCCGGCAGGGAGACACGGGCTACACCCGGCACGAGGACACAGGCCGCCGCCGGCAGCCACTCGCCGCACTGGACCGGCTCACCCGGGACGGGCTTCCTCTCCAGCAGCAGCACGTCCATCCCCAGGGCCGCAGCCCGCCAGGCCGCCGCCGCCCCCGCCGGCCCGCCGCCGACCACCAGCACCTGGCGGCGCTCCGCCCTCACCGCGACGCCTCCCCGGCCACGGCGG
>CAYXQP010000025.1:0-17953 GCA_964467515.1 uncultured Eubacteriales bacterium
GGGGGCGCGCGCAGGCCGGCGGATGCGGCGGCCGGCCGAGGGGGCGCCACCGGCGACGCGGCAGCCAACGGGCGGGGCGCCGCCGGCGGCGCGGCGGGCGGCCGGACCGCGGCTTCACCACGAGAGGGGAAGGCCTTGTCTACCCTGAGACAGCTCGGCGATACCCTGGAGGAACTGTCCGACCTCCTGGAGGAGTCCATCGTCCTGCCCAAGTGGCGCTCCCAGTGGCAGGGAGGGGAGAGGACCGCGTCCGACGGAGCCCTGGCCGTCGGCGGCGGCTGGGATATAACCGACGAGCAGGTCCTGGCCCTGCTGCACCTGGCCGCCGGGCGCCAGTCGGCGGTGGCGGTGCTCTCGGCGGGTCCGTCGCCCGCCGGGGGCGAGCGGTACGCCCGCGCGTTCCGCCGCTTCGGCGTCCTCCGCACGGAAAAGGTGGCGGTGGGACCCGGCCTCTGGCCGGCCGAGGCGGCGGCGGCGCTGGCCCGGTGCGACGCCGTGGTCCTGGCCGGCCCTGACCCCGACCTTACCATATCCGTCCTGCAGGAGACGCCGGCGGGCACGGCCCTGGCCCAGATCCACCAGCGGGGCGGCGTGGTGGCCGCGTGGGGCCGTCTGGCGCCTCTTCTGGGGGAGGTGGCCCTCTTGCCTGGCGGCATCCGCCCCGGCCTGGGTCTCATCTCCGGTCTCCTGGTGAGCGGCGGCGTACCCCCGGCCGAGGCCGAGGCGGTCCTGGGTATTTGTGCCGCGGCTGCGCGCGAGACGGGGAGGGGGGCGCCGGCGGCCCTGGTGGTGCCGCGCGGGAGCCTGGGTATCGTCCGGGGAGGCCGCATGGTCCAAGCAGGCGCCGGCAACGTGCTGGTGGCTGCCCCCGTGCCCGGTGCCACCGTTCTCCATGCTGTCGGCGCAGGGGACTCTTACGACCTGGCGCGCTCCCAGTTCGTCCCCGAGGGCGCGACCGCATAGGCGCGCCGTCCAGGCGCCAACAATAGCCTCCGCGGGCGGGCGACACGACCCGCCCCGCGGGAGGTGGGAACGGCCATGCGCCCACGGGACAGGCGCGGCTGGACGCTGGCGGCGGCCATCCTGCTCCTCGGACTTCTCTCCGGCTGCTCCGGCTCCAGGAAACCCTTCCCGGCCGGCCCCGTGCAGCAGCGCGTCACGGTCCACGTCAAAAAGTTCGAGTTCGTCCCCGCCACCCTGCGCGTGCGCGCCGGCCGCCAGGTGGCCCTCCGTTTCAAGAGCGACGACGCCAGCTTCGGCGTCAGGATCCCGGAGTTGGGCCTGGCCGCGACGGTGCCCTCGCGCAGGACCGCCCGTCTCGTCTTCACACCCAAGGAACCCGGACTCCTGAGCCTCCGCTGCGCCCCGCCCGGTCCCGAACCGGGCTGCAGCCGCATGCGCGGCACCATCATCGTCGAGCGGTGAACGGCGCCGCCATCGGCGTATCGCCCCGCCCGCCGCACCACGACCGCCGCTGGGAGCATGCCCCGGCGGGGAGCGCGGCACCCCCGCCACGCGTCCAAAGGTCCGGGAGGATTCGCCGCGGGCGCGGCGAATAATGGAAACGGCTTGCACGGGATGAACAGGGCTGATCATTGTTGCCACTGATCAGGTTGGTGGGGGTGGCGCGCCACTACTGGCTGGGGCGCGTCCGCGTCGAGGCGCTGCGGGGGGTGGACCTGACGGTGGAGGCCGGCGAGTTCGTCTCCATCATGGGCCCGTCCGGCTGCGGCAAGTCCACCCTCCTCAACGTCATCGGCTGCCTCGACCGGCCCTCGGCGGGGCGTTACCTCCTGGGCGACCGGCCCGTGGAGTCGCTCTCCGACGGCCGCCTGGCCGCCCTGCGCAACCGGACCTTCGGCTTCGTGTTCCAGAGCTTCCACCTCATACCCTACCTCGATGCCCGGGCCAACGTGGAGCTACCCCTCATCTATCGCGGTCTCGGGGCGGGGGAGAGGCGGCGGCTGGCGGAGGAGGCCTTGGCGGCCGTGGGCCTGGGGGACCGCGCCCGGCACCGGCCGGCCGAGCTGTCGGGCGGCGAGCAGCAGCGCGTGGCCATCGCGCGGGCCATCGTGGGCCGGCCCGCCGTCCTCCTGGCCGACGAGCCCACGGGGGCCCTGGACTCCCGCTCCGGCCAGGCGGTCATGGAGATCTTCCGCCGCCTCAATGAAGAGATGGGCGTCACCGTCATCCAGGTGACCCACGACCCGACGGTGGCGCGGCACGCCCGCCGGCTGGTCCACCTGCTGGACGGCGCCGTGGCCCGCGAGGAAATGATGGCTTCGTGATCCAGAGGCCTCTCCTGGTGGTGGCCATCCTCGTGACGGTGGCCGGGGGAGGCTACTACGCCTTCCGCCGGCTCCTGCCGCCGCCGCCCCAGGAGGCGACCGGCCCCGTCTACGCCGCGAGCCCCGTGGTGCGCGGCGACATCTCCGTGGGGGTGGAGCTCACGGGTTCCCTCAACCCCACCCAGGGGGGCGGCATCATGGTGCCCTTCAATCCCGGCCCCGGCCCCGTCCCCCAGGTCAACATGACGGTGGCCGAGGTCCTGGTCAAGGACGGCGACCGCGTGCAGCAGGGCCAGGTGCTGGTGCGGCTGGCCGGCGGCGACGTGGAGGAACAGCTCCGGTCCAAGGAGAAGAGCCTGCAGGCCGAGCGCAAATCCCTGGCCGGCCTGGTGGGCCTGCCCCCGGAGCGGCTGGACGAGGTGGACCCGGCCCAGGGCATCACCCTGCGCGCGCCCATCGCCGGCCGCGTCACGGGCCTGGACGTCAAGGAGGGGCAGGAGGTCAAGCAGGGGCAGATCGTGGCCAAGGTGGTGGACGATTCCCGCTTTCGCGTCGCCGCCTGGCTCGTGCCCCTGGAGGCCGGCGCGGTGAAACCGGGCCAGCGGGTGCTCCTCCGCTTCGAGGAATTCGCCGACTTCGTGGAGGGCACCGTCACCGACGTGTCGCCGGAACCGGTGCCGACGCCCGCCTCGGAGCTCCGGGATTCCTTCGAGTCATACGGCTCCAAGGACAAGGACGCCTACCACCTGGTCTATCCGGTGGTCGTCACCGGCCGCAACGCCGGCCTCGTCCGCCCCGGCGCCCCGGTCCAGGTGGGCGTCCCGGCGGGGGACGGCGTCTCCTTCTGGCGCTACTACGGCAAGGTGGAGGGCTACGCCGCGGAGGAGCAGGTCCTGAGCGGCGCCACGGCCCTGGTCACGCGGCTGCACGTGCGCAACATGCAGAAGGTCCCGGCGGGCGCGCCCCTTGTCACGCTGGCCGGCGCCGACGCCCGCGACCTCATCCAGGAGCGCCTCGCCAGGATCCGCGACCTGGAGGCCGAGGTGCGGCAGCTCCGCGCCCGCCTGGGCGACCTCTTCGTGCGGGCCCCCCTCACGGGAGTGGTGGGGCACATCGAGGCCCGGCCGGGCATGACCGCCCAGCCCGGGCAATGGATGGGCGACATCTTCAACCCCCTGGAGATGCAGATGTTCGCCATGGTGGACGACGTGGACGTGCTCAGGGTGCGGCAGGGCGCGCCGGTGCGGGTGACGCTGGACGCGCTGCCCGGCAAGGAGCTCCGGGGCTCGGTCCAGCAGGTGGCCATGATGGGCAAGAACGAGCGGGGAGTGAGCCAGTTCCAGGTCATCGTCAAGGTGACGGGCACGCCCGACCTCCGGCCGGGCATGCAGGCGCGGGCCTACGTGGAGGAGGGGAGCGCCCGCGGCGTCCTCCTGGCGCCTCTGGAGGCCGTCTTCGAGGAGGACGGCAAGAGCAAGGTGGAGGTGCTCCTCCCGGACGGCACCGTCAAGGTGGTCCCCGTCGAGTTGGGCCTCATGAACGACCGCTACGCCGAGATCAAGGCCGGCCTCAAGGAAGGCGACCGGGTGGTGACCGGCAGCACGGCCGACATCCTCCCCAGCGAGCGGATCCGCTCCGGCAATCTCCTGCCGGGTGCGGGCCAGGGCCCCGGCGGCGGGCAGGGAGGCGCGGCGGGGCAGGGGGGAGGCGGTCCCGGCGGCGCTCCCGCCGGCGCTCCCGGAGCCGGTCCCGGAGGCGCTCCCGGCGGCGCGGCCGGCGACTCCGGCCCGGCCTCCGGCTTCCCAGGCGGCTCCCTGGGGAAGCCCGGGGGCCCCGAGGGTCCGCGATGACCCTCGCCGAGCCGGCGCCGCTGCACGAGGCGGCGCGCCTTCCTGTCGCCGCCCGGGCGCGCGCCCTGGGGGTGAGGCTCCTCTTCAGCGCCCAGATGGCCGCCCACGGCATCCTGGCCAACCCCCTGCGGTCGGCCCTGACCATCCTGGGCGTGGCCATCGGCGTGGCGTCGGTGGTGAGCCTCATGGCCATCGGCGAGGGCGCGCGTCAAGCCGTCCTGCGGCAGTTCGCCGGCATGGGGACCAACGTGGTGGTGATGCGCGCCCGCCATCCGTCGGCCGAGTTCCGCCCCGAGGAAGCCGCCGAGCTGCCGGAGCGGGTGAGCGGCCTCACGGCGGCGACGCCGGTGGTGCAGACCAAGGCCCCCCTCCGCTGGCGCCGCACCCGCGGGCAGGCCGACGTGGTGGGCGTCAACGAGCTCTTCCCCCTCATCCGCGACCATCCGCTGGCCGCGGGCCACTTCTTCACCAGGTGGCACGTGCGGCAGCGATCCCCCGTGGCCGTCCTGGGCCACGACCTGGCCGTCGCCCTCGTGGGGGGGCGCAATCCCGTCGGCCGCACCTTCACCCTGGGCGGCCGCACCTTCCGCGTGGTGGGAGTCCTGACCAAGAAGGAAAGCGGCGGGGAGAGCCCTCTCGAGGGCACGGTGCGCGTGGACGAGGCGGTCCTGGTTCCCTACACGGCGGCGCTCCAGCTGGACGGCCGGCGCACCGTGACGGAGATGTGGGCCAAGGCGCGCTCGCCGCGCGACGCCGACCTGGCGGTGGTCCAGCTCGGCCGCATCTATCGGCGCAAGCTGGGCCTGGACCAGCGCGCCCCCGTGCCCGTCGCCGGCGGCCCGGGTTCGGCCGGCGCGGGCGTGGCCGGGGGAGCGGCCTTCCTGCCGGGGATGCCCTTCCTCCCGCCCGGCATGCCCTTCCCGATGCCCGAGATGATGATGGGCGGCATGGGCCCCGGCGGCCCCGGGGGTGCCGTTCCCGACCGCCGGACCCCGGCCGAGATCCTGGCCTCCGGCGAGGAGGTCCTCACCATCACCAGCCTGAACTGGCTGGTGCGGGAAGCCGACAAGGCCAACCGGGTCATGACGCTGCTCCTCGGCGGCATCGCCGCCGTCTCCCTCCTGGTGGGCGGCCTCGGCATCATGAACATCATGCTGGTGGCCGTGGCCGAGCGCACCGCCGAGATCGGCCTCCGCCGGGCCCTCGGGGCCACCCAGGGAGACCTCCTGGCCCAGTTCGTCCTCGAAGCCCTCTACCTGAGCGGCATCGGTGCCATAGGCGGCACGGCCGCAGGTCTCTGGGGTGCCGACGCCGTGGGCCGCTACGGCCTCGACACGGCTGTCAGCGGCGAGGCGGTGGCCGTCGCCACTGGGGTGGCCCTGGCCTGCGGCCTCCTCTTCGGCATCTACCCGGCCCTCACGGCCTCGTCCCTGCCGCCCGTCCAGGCCCTCCGCCGCTGAGGACGCCGGCTCGCCCCGCTCCGCCCGCGCCGGCTCCGGCCGCGCCCCGCCGGTTCGCGGCCGGAAACCCAGCCGCCCTCAAGGGCGGCGGTGGGCGAGGCTGCCTCCGGGAAGCGCGCGGGCGCTCGGAAAACACGTTAGTTTACATAACATACATTATGGGAAGAATGGGGATCCCAATGGGAAGAAGGGGGATCCCACCGCCAACGCGATCCCCCGAGACTCGGACCGGACTCCGGTCGCCGTAATCCGGTCCGATGGCAAATGAAGATGAAAGATATGGTTCGGGTCTCTGCGAGGCACGGGGGCCCACCAGCGAAGCAGCGTCAGTACACGCGGATGACGTTCCCCTCGGGGTCCAGCTCGACGAAGTGCGTGGCGCGCCCCTCCCGGAAGGAGGCGCACTGGTTGGCGGGATCGTCGTCCACGGGCTGACGCGGGTCATGGGCCACGTCCACGGCCCAGCCCGGTATGGCCTCCTGGGCCAGGCACGGTCCGGCCGACAGATCGGTGCCCGCGGCCCTGGCCCGTCGGTAAAGCTCCAAGGCCGCGGCCACGGCCCGCTCCCTCTCGCCGGCGACCGCCTCGCCGCCAGGGGAGGCGCCCTCCTCGCCGCTGGCGACGGCCTCTCCGGCAGCGGCCCCTGGGGGCATCGCCCCGCCGCCGGCGGGACCCCGCTCCCCCGCCCCACCCCGGCCGCTGCCACATCCTGACAGCACCAGGAAAAGGACGGCCATAAGCGCGGTCAGGGCAAGGGCCGCGGCGCGCCCCCGAGGGGGCTCAGCGCAACCCCCCTTCTCCCGCCTCGCCGGCCTCGCCGCCTCGCTCGCCGGCTTCAAAGCCTCGCCCGCCACCCTGGAGCCCTCCGTCGAAGCCGCCCTCGGCGCCAACCGCGCTGCCGCCCCCGGCGCCGCCTTCGAAGCCGCCCTCGGTTCCACCCTCGAAGCCGCGCTCGCCGGCTTCACCGGGGGCCGGCCCGCCGGGCACGCCGAAGGGCCCGAACCCGCCCGGCGTCTCCCCCGACTCGCGGCCCTCCCTTGCCATGATAGGCCCATAGACAAGGGTTCCGCCAGTGTGACCCGTCTCCACGAGGGTGCCCAGGGCGACGGCGCCCACCAGGAGGAGGCCGGCCGCACGGGCCGCCGCGAGGGCGCCCGCCGGCGCGCGGCGCAGCAGCAGGAGAAGGCCGAAGGCCGCCACGGCGGCGTAACCCCAGCGCTGGTGGCTCTCCACCAGGACGTTCTCGCCGCCCTCGCCCGTCTCGCCTGCCTCCCCCGTGAGAAAGCCGGTGCCGACGGCCAGGAGCAGCCCCAGCCACCCCAGGAGGAGCAGGTAGCCGGCGAACTGGCGCCACCTCTCCTCCTTCCTGAGGAAACCGACCAGCTCGAAGGCCAGCCCCGTCACCAGGAGAGCGATGGGGAAGTGCACCACCATGGGGTGCAGGATCACGCGCACCCGGACCACCTCCAGTTTCTCGCTAAGGGCCGTCCTCGGCCGGAAAGATTAAAGGGAGCTTAAGGCGGCGGCCAGGGCGCCCAGGATCCTCTCCTCGCCGGCCAGACGGCCGGGGCCGGCGTAACCCTCGGCGAGCCAGCCCTCCTCGGGCTCCACGACGGCGCAGCCCAGCGAGCGCAGGCGCTCCACGTTGGCCTGCACGGTCGGGCTGGCCCACAGGAGGCGGTTCATGGCGGGAGCCAGGACCACGGGCAGGGGCCGACCCAGGGCCGCCACGAAAAGGGTGGTGAGGGCGTCGTCGGCCAGCCCCGCCGCGAAGCGCCCGATCCCGTCCGCCGTGGCGGGAGCCACCAGGAGGGCGTCGGCCTCCTCCGCCAGGCGCACGTGCCAGAGGGCCTGGCCGGGCGCGAAGGGATCGCTGAAGACGGGCCGGCCCGAGACGGCCTCCCACGTCGGCACCCCGACGAAGCGCGCCGCGTCGCGGCTCAGGACCACCTGGACCTGGGCCCCGGCCTGGCGGAGACGGCTGGCCAGCGCCACGGCCTTGTACGCGGCCACGCTGGCACCCACGCCCAGGAGCACCCGCCGCCCGCCGAAGGCGTCCGGCGACCCCCCGCAGGCGTCCCGAGAGCCGCCGCGGGCGTCCGACGACCCGCCCCGCCCCCGGGCGCCGCTCCGCCGCGACCGGGCCGTCACGGTCCCGCCTTCCCCCGCTGCGCCGAGACCTCGTCCAGGATGCGCTCGGCCAGGCGAGCCAGGCCCCGGACCTCCTCCGTTTCCCCGGAAGCCCGGACGAGCCAGGCGCGTCGCGCCCGCGGCGAGGTGTCGGCCAGGCGGTTGGCCACCACCAGGTCGGCCCGTCCCTCGGCGAGGAGGCGCCGGGCGGCCGCCACCAGGACGGCCGGGTCCTCGGTGGCCTCCAACTTGAAGGCCACGAGGAAGGCGCGGGGCGCGACGGCCCGCACGACGTCCAGCAGCTTGGGCGTGGGGCGCAGGGCGAGGCGCCAGGCCCCCCGCCGGGATGGTCGCTTGCCGGGAAGCACCGCCGCGGGGGCGAAGTCCGGCACCGCCATGGCGTGGATGACGGCGTCCGCGGCCGGCGCCAGCCGCCCCAGGGCCGCCGCTGCGTCGGCCACGGTGGCCGCCTCCGCGAGGTGGAGCCGGCCGGAGCCGGCCGGGCGCCGGGGCCGCCGGGCCCCCGGAGCGTGCACGTAGAGGACCTCCGCCCCTCGCCGCAGGGCCTCGGTGGCCAGGGCCGCCGCCGTGGCGCCCGTGGAGGCGCTGGTCAGGAAGCGCACGGCGTCCAGGGGTGCGCGCGCCGCTCCGCCCGTCACCAGCACGCGGAACCGCGCCTGTGACCCGTCGACCCGGGCGGCGACGTCGGCTTCCCCTCTCGTGCCCGGCATCGCGCTCCACCCCCTTGCCGTCCGGGGCAAATGCATGCATAAATATTAGGCGAGCCAGTTAAAATCTCAAAAACCGACGGCCCGCTCACGATACGGCGTCCGTAGGAGCGTTGCAAGAGGCGACGGGGGGCGGTGGGCATGGCGAGGCGGTTTCGGCCCATCTGGCACGACTGGCGGCCCGACGGCGCGGCCCTGGAGGGCGGGGAGAGGCGGCCCGGTCGGGACGCCAGGCCCGGTGCGGTCCCGGCGGACCAGGAGCTGGTGCCCGAGCTGACACCCTGGGCCGCCAACCTGGGCGACGCTCTCTTCCTCAACAAGCTACTCCTCTGGAACCAGGCCCACCTCTCGGGCCACCAGGCCTTTCCCCACCGCGACCCCCACGACTGGCCCCTGGCGGCCCACCGCGACCCGGAGGGCTAGTCCGAGCCAGGTCGTCCCTGCCGTCAGGTCGGGTGGGTACGGGCGGCCCGGTGGACGAGGAGCGCAGGGGATGGTACCCTCCATGTGGTGATTCGGGCGTTGGCGCGGGGTCGGCCCAAGACGAGGGATCTCTCCGGACGGCAGCAAGCCATCCTGGACTTCATCACCCGGTACATCGGCGAGCGGGGCTACCCGCCCTCGGTACGCGAGATCGGGCGCGCCCTGGGCATCAGGTCCAGCTCCACGGTGCACGGCTACCTGCGGCGGCTGGAGGACAAGGGCTTCCTCCGGCGGCATCCCTGGCTGTCCCGGGCCATGGAGGTCACGGCCGCGCCCCGGCCGCCGGCGACGGTGACGGCCCCCATCGTGGGCCGCATCACGGCCGGCCAGCCGGTCCTGGCCGCCGAGCACGTGGAGGGGGTCTTCCCCCTGCCGGCCGAGATGGCGGAGGGAGGCGAGGTCTTCCTCCTGCGCGTTCGCGGCGACAGCATGAGCGGCGCCGGCATCCTGGACGGCGACCTGGTGGTGGTGCGGCGGCAGGAGGCGGCCACGCCCGGCGACATCGTGGTGGCCCTCATCGGCGAGGAAGCCACCGTGAAGAGGTTTCAACGGGTGGGGGACGCCGTCCGTCTCCTCCCCGCCAACCCGGCGTACAGCCCCATCGTCACCCGCGACGCCATCATCCTGGGGCGGGTCATCGGCCTCTTCCGGCGTCTCACCTGAAGGCGACAGCCGCCCTCCCCGGCGACCCGGCGGCCGGCGGCGGTCTACAGGGCTCCGGCGTGGCGACGGCTCACCCGGTCAAAAGCGCGACGACTCACGCGGTCAAAAGGGCGACGGCTCACCCGGTCAAAAGGTTGAGAGGTACTGGTCCACCTCCCAGCGGTGGATCTGCGCCCGGTACACGTCCCACTCCAGTTGCTTGGCCTCCAGGAAGCGCCGGTAGATGTGATCCCCCAGGGCCGCCTGGACCACCTTGTCCTTCTTGAGCTCGTCCAGGGCCTTCTCCAGGCTGCCGGGCAGGTTCTCGATGCCCAGGTCGGCCCGCTCCCGCGGCGTCATCAGGTAGATGTTGCGGTCCACGGGGGGCGGTGGCGCCCAGCGGTTGCGGATCCCGTCCAGGCCGGCATGGAGGATGGCCGCCAGGGCCAGGTAGGGGTTGCAGGAGGGGTCGGGTGACCGCAGCTCCAGGCGCGTGGAGAGGCCCCGCTTGGCCGGCACCCGCACCAGGGGGCTCCGGTTGCGGTGGGACCAGGCCACGTAGACCGGCGCCTCGAAGCCGGGGACGAGCCGCTTGTAGGAGTTGACGAGAGGGTTGCACACGGCGGTGAAGCCGCGGGCGTGCCGCAGCACCCCCGCCAGGAACCACCGGCACTCCTGGCTCAGCTGGTCCTCGGCCTCGGGGTCGTAAAAGGCGTTCTCATCGCCGCGGAAGAGGGAGATGTGGCAGTGCATGCCCGAGCCAGGCACCCCGTAGAGGGGCTTGGGCATGAAGGTGGCGTGGAGCCCGTGCTCGGCCGCCACCACCCGCACGGCCATCCGGAAGGTGACGATGTTGTCGGCCGTCCGCAGGGCGTCGGCGTATTTGAAGTCTATCTCGTGCTGCCCCGGCGCCACCTCGTGGTGGGAGGCCTCGATCTCGAAGCCCATCTCCTGCAGGGCCGCCACGATGCGGGAGCGGGCCTCCTCCCCCCTGTCCACGGGGGCCTGGTCGAAGTAGGAGGCGGCGTCGGTGGTCTCGGTGGTGGCCCTCCCCTGCTCGTCCCGCAAGAAAAGGAAGAACTCCGGCTCCGGCCCCACGTTGAAGGTGTAACCCAGGGCCGCCGCCTCGGCCAGGGCGCGCTTGAGGGTCAGGCGCGGGCAGCCCTCGAAGGGGGTGCCGTCCGGGTTGTAGATGTCGCAGATGAGGCGGGCCCGGACCGGTTCGCCCTGCCGGCGCCACGGGTAGACGGTGAAGGTGGCGGGATCCGGGTGTAGGAGCATGTCGGATTCCTCGATGCGGACGAACCCCTCGATGGAGGAGCCGTCGAACATGAGCTCCCCCGCCAGGGCCTTGTCGAGCTGTCCCGGGGGTATGTCCACGCTCTTGGAAACGCCCAGGATGTCGGTGAACTGCAGGCTGATGGTACCGACGCCCAGCTCCCTGACGAGCCTCCGGACGTCCTCCGCCGTGTACCGTCCCACGCTGCGCCCCCCTCGTCCGACTTGTCCCGCGCCAGGCGGGCGGCGACCGACCCGGCCGCGGCGCCGCCATCCCGAGCCGGGGCCGCCCTTCACCCCCCACCCCGCGCAACGTGGAACATTATAGCCAATGGCGAGGCCGCCGCTCCACCGTCGGCTCGCGGGCGCCCGTCGGCTCGCGTGGCGCCCGTCGGCTCGCGGGCGCCCGCCGCGCTCGTGTGGTCCCCGCCGGCTATGGGGCGCCCGCCGCGCTCGCCGGGGGCTAGCACTCCTCCTCCCGACGCTCCAGGAGCCGCATGAGAAGCGGATGGTCGGTGACGGGGTAGAGTGAGCGCAGCCCCGGCCGCTCCAGACGCTGCCCCGCCTGGTAACCCTCGAGGGCGTCCAGGCGCGAGGCGCCCTCCCCCTCGCCGGAGAGGAGCTCCACGATGCTCTTGAGGCTGTAACCCTCGTTCATCAGGCGCTTGATGGCCAGGAGCCGGTCCACTTGGTCCTGGGAATACATCCGCTGGCGCCCCTTGGTCCGGGCCGGCGCGATGAGCCCCTTGCTCTCGTAGTAGCGGATCTGGCGCGCCGTCAACCCTGTCAGTTTCTCTACCGTGCCGATGGAGTAGACCGGCAGCTTGCGCGGCGGGCTGGCCATGGTCCCCACCCCCTCCGTGACTCGTGGTCCCACCTCTTGCAGGAGATAGTACCTCCCGTTACGTCACCGGTCAACTTTCATGGCATGAACCTGTCACGACGGTGACGACGCGGCCTGCCCGATCGAGCCTCATAGCGGCAGCGGGAGGAGGGGGGAGGAGGCGCAGCGGCCGCCCAGCAGGCAGTCGTCCAGGGCCCCGACCACATCCTGCGCCGTGAGCGCCATCAGGTCCTCCCGCCCCGCTTCGCCGACCGCCTCCCGCGGGGTCTCCCGCCCCGCCTCGCCGGGTGCTTCCCGCCGCATCTCCCGCGGCGCCCCGCGTCCCGCCAGGCGCACCGCCTGGCGCCTCATGGCCCGCTCCAGCAGATTGCGGACGAAGCGGGCGTTGCCCTGCCTCAAGGCCCTGCGCACATCGGCCCGCGCCAGGCTCGCCGTCACGGCGGCCAGCGCCGCGGGCGTGAGGGCGTAGTCACGGTCGGCGGCCATCTGGACCGCGATGGCCAGGAGCTCGCCGTCGGTGTAGTCGGGGAACTCCACGTGCAGCGCCACCCGCGACCGGAGGCCGGGGTTCTGCCGGAGGAAGTGCTCCATCTCCGCCGGATAGCCCGCGAAGATGACGGCCAGCTGGTCCCGGTGGTCCTCCATGGCCTTGACCAGGACGTCTATGGCCTCGCGGCCGAAGTCCCGCTCCCCGCCCCGCGCCAAGGAGTAAGCCTCGTCCACGAAGAGGACTCCCCCCAAGGCGCGGCGCACCTTGTCCCGCGTCTTGACGGCCGTGTGCCCCACGTACTCCCCCACCAGGTCGGCCCGCTCCACCTCCAGGAAGTGCCCCCGCGGCAGGTGGCCGGTCTCGTTGAGGAGGCGTCCCAGGAGCCTGGCCACCGTCGTCTTGCCGGTGCCGGGGTTGCCGGTGAAGACCATGTGCATGCTGAGCTGCTCGGCCCACAGCCCCGCCGCGCGCCGCCGCCGCTGCACCTCCAGGTAGGCGACGAACTCCTCCACCAGCTCGTGGACCCGCCGCAGCCCCGTCAGCCGCTCCAGCTCCTCCCGAGCGCTGCGGCCTCCCGCCGCCGTCTCCCCGTTTCGGGAACCCGTGGACGCGCCGGTCCGCCCGTCGCCATGGGCCCCGCGGGCGTCGCCGCGCCCGTTGCCGCCCCCGTGGAAGCCGGCGTGCCCGTTGCCGCCCCCGCCGGCGCGGGCGTGGCCATGCCCGTTGCCGCCCCCGCCGCCGCGTCCATTGCCGTCACGGGCCAGCCGGAAGGCCTCGCCCAAGGGCATGGCCCCCGTCCGGCCCACCGCCGCCAGGAGCCGCGCCCCAGGCGACCTTGTGCTCCCGTCCCGCCCGGTAACAGCGCCACGTCCAGCCGGGCCACCCTCAACGGCCGGCACGTCACCGCGGACGCGCATCTCCCTGGCACGCACCCCTTTCGGCTCTCCCCGTGCCGCGTGCGGCGGCAGACCGTGCCGCGTGCGGCGGCAGGCCGCGGCGCGTGCACCGGCAGGCCGCGCCGCGTGCGGCGGCAGGCAGCGCCTCACGGCAGGCGCCCTCCATCATACGCGCCGGGGGGCCTGCCAGGCGCCAAGCGCCCTCGATCTCGGCACGCCCTTGCTCACGATGATCTCGCATTTCTGTCCATAGCCACGAAAGCGGACTCTACAAAACTGGTTCGGTGCATTCGACCCTGCTATTTGCTCTTAAATAATTTAACACACCTTTATCCATAATCTGAATTCGGTAACTGGTATATGATGCCAGCATTTATCCTTCATTCTCAATTACCGAAATATCGTCTCCCTTGTCCCCGCACTCCCGTGCCCGGAATCCGGGAAATGCGAATAAGTGGGAATACCACCTCTGAGACCCCACCCCCCCCTGCAGTCGCCGTTTCCAGAGGTGTGGGCGCATAGTTTCGTTATTGAATCCCATCCGATCTGCGATAATCGTTTTGTAAACTCCGTTTTCGCGGCTAGGTGTGTACACAGCGACTTGAATCCGCCCACCTCCCACCGTCACCATCACCTCGTGCCCTGCACCACACTCTCGCCCTCAGCTTCGCGCATACCCAGCACTGTAGCACCGCCTCGTCTCCGGCTACGCGCGCATCCCGTGCACCCAGCGCCCTCCGCCTCCCCGGCTACGAGGTGACCCAAGGCGCCGCACGGCCCTCCCACCAGCGGCGGTTCTCCACGTACCAGCGCACCGTGGCCCGCAGCCCATCCTCCAGCTCCCACCGCGGCCGCCAGCCCAACTCTCGCCGCAACCGCTCCGCCGCCAGGGCGTAACGCCGGTCGTGGCCCGGCCTGTCCGGGACGAAGCGCAGGGGGCAGCCGGGCGCCCCCGGCTCGTCGGGGATCCCCAGCTCGCGGAGGACGAAGCGAACCACCTCCAGGTTGCGCCGCTCGTTCCCGCCGCCCACGTGGTACACCTCCCCCGGCCGGCCGGCGCGCAGCACCAGGTCCAGGGCCCGGCAGTGATCCTCCACGTGGAGCCAGTCCCGCACGTGCCGGCCGTCGCCGTAGACAGGCACCGGGTCGCCCGCCAGGGCGCGGGTGATGACCAGGGGCACCAGCTTCTCGGGGAACTGGCGGGGACCGTAATTGTTGCAGCAACGCGTCACCAGCACCGGCAGGCCGTGGGTGCGCGCACAGGCGAGCACCAGCAGGTCCGCGGCCGCCTTGCTGGCCGCGTAGGGGCTGTTGGGGCGGAGGGGGCTCTCCTCCGTCCAGGGTTCCTCCCCCTCGGCGAGGCTCCCGTACACCTCGTCGGTGGAAACCAGGAGGAGCCGCGCCACGCCGTGCCGCCGGGCCGCCTCCAGCAGCACCTGCGTCCCCACCACGTTGGTGCGCACGAAGGGGGATGCGTCCGCGATGCTGCGGTCCACATGGGATTCGGCCGCCAGGTGGACCACGGCGTCCAGCCCGCCCCAGGCCGACCGGGCCGCCGCCGCCCGTTCCACGTCGGCCGGCTCGGCCACGTCCCCCCGCACGAAGAGGTAGCGCGGGTCGTCCTCCACGTCCCGCAGGTTGGCCGGGTTGCCGGCGTAGGTGAGCTTGTCGAGGTTGACCACCCGGCAGTCACGGTGCTCCGCCAGCACGTGGAGGATGAAGTTGCTCCCGATGAACCCGGCCCCGCCGGTGACGAGCAGGCGCACGGCGCCTCACGGCGGCAGGGTATGCGGCGGCGGGCCGGTCCGTTCCCGCACGGCGGGCCGGTTCGTTCCGCACGGCGGGCCGGTTCGTTCCGCACGGCGGGCCGGTCCGTGCCCACACGGCGGGCCGGTCCGTTCCCGCGCGGCCGCGCAAACGGTCCGTTCCCCGCTCGGCGGGCCGCTCCCTCGGGCGAGGGTCACGCCGTCGGCCGGCGGCTCCCCTGGCTACGCGAGGGTCACGCCGTCGGCCGGCGGCTCCCCTGGCTACGCGAGGGTCACGCGGCTGAGGTCGCCCAACACCACGGAGAGGACCCGCCGGCTCCCCCACCCGCCCCCAGGCGTGCCGCGTCCGCCCCCAGGCGTGCCGCGCCCGCCCAGCACCGCATGGCGCCCGGCCGGCACCGCGCCGCCACCGCCCAGCGCTGCACCGCTTCCGCCGAGCACGGCGCCGCGTCCGACCAGGCTTCCCTCCACGAGGGCCGGTACGTCCGCCAGCACCGCCCCCTCCATGAGGACGCTGTCGGCCACCCGGCTTCGCCGCACGACCGCCCCCGGCCCGATGGCCGCATAAGGCCCGACCCGCGAGTCCTCCACGATGGCCCCGGAGCCGATGGCCGCCGGGCCGCGCACGACGCTCGCCGCCACGCGCGCGCCGGCTTCCACGACCACGGCCCCCTCCAGGCGCGACGCCGCGTCGACCTCCCCCTCCACCCGTCGCTCGACATCCGCCAGAGCCAGCCGGTTGGCCTCCAGCACGTCGGCGGGGCTGCCCACGTCCTTCCACCAGCCGCGGACCAAGTGCCCTTCCACGGTGAAACCGCGGTCCACAAGCCACTGGATGGCGTCGGTGATCTCCAGCTCCCCTCGGCGGGAGGGCGCGATGGCCCGCACGGCCTCGTGCACGTGGGCGTCGAGGACGTACACCCCCACCAGGGCCAGGTCGCCGAGCGGGACCTGCGGCTTCTCCACCAGGCGCACCACGCGGCCTCCCCGTAGCTCGGCCACTCCGTAGCGCCGCGGATCGTCCACCCGGCCCAGGAGCAGGAGGGCATTGGGCGCCTCCTCCGCGAAACGCCGCACAGCCTCCGCCACCCCGTCGCTCACCATGTTGTCCCCCAGGAACAGGACGAAGGGCTCGTCGCCCAGGAACTCGCGCGCCACCAGCACGGCGTGGGCCAGCCCCCGCGGCGCGTCCTGCTCCACGTAGGTGACCCGGATCCCCCAACAGCTGCCGTCGCCCACGGCCGCCCGCACCGCCGGGCCCGTGGCCCCCACCACCACGCCCACGTCGGCGACGCCCGCGTCCCGGATGGCCTCCAGGGCATAGAAGAGGACGGGCTTATTGGCCACGGGGACGAGCTGCTTCGCCCCCGTGAAGGTGAGGGGGCGCAGCCGCGTCCCCGTCCCGCCGCTCAGCACCAGCGCCTTCACGCAGACAGGCTATGCGGCCGGCTTCCCCGCGGACTCGTCTCCACGCCCGGCCCCTCGGCAACCCAGTGGTGCCCGGGGCCCGTCCCGCTTCACAGGTCTCAGGGTTGCGGCTCCACCACCGTCCCCTGCTGCTCGAGGAGCAGACGTGCCGTGTGGCGGCGCACGGCGTCCTGCCAGGGCGGCAGCAGGTAGCCCAAGGTCTCGCGCAAGGGGAAGGGGTCCAGGGCCGAGTAGGCCGGCCTGCGCGCCGGGCGCGGGAACTCGGCCGTGCCGACCGGCAGCACCGGCACGGCACCGCCGAGACCGGCGGCGGCCAGTGCCGCGCGCGCCAGGTCATACCAGGTGGTCACGCCGGCGTTGGTCACGTGGTACGTACCAAGGGAGCCGAGCTCCACCAGGTCGGCCATGGCCCGTGCCAGGTCCACCGTGTACGTGGGCGAACCCCGCTGGTCGTCCACCACGCGCAGGGGCTCGACGGCGGCCGCGCATCCCGCCCTCGACTCCACCCCGGCGCCCCCCCGCGGCGACCACCCCGCCGCCTGAAGCCGCTCGCGCGCCAGCCGCAGGATGGTGTCCACGAAATTCCGCCCGCCCGGCCCGAAGAGCCAGCTCGTGCGCACGACGAGGTGGCGCGGCCAGATCTCCCGCACCGCCCGCTCGCCCCACAGCTTGGTGCGCCCGTAGACGCTGAGCGGCGCGGGCTCGTCGTACACGCCGTACGGGCTTCCCTTGGCCCCGTCGAAGACGTAGTCCGTGCTCACGTGGACGAGGAGGGGACCACCCGGACCGGACGCCAGCCCACTGGCCGCCGCCTCCGCGCAGGCCAGCGCCAGGTTGCGCGGGCCGAGGCCGTTCACGCGCAGCGCCTCGGCTTCCTCAGCCTCGGCGCCGTCCACGTCCGTGTAGGCGGCGCAATTCACCACCGCGTCCGGCCGCTCCCGCTCCACCATGGCGCAGACGGCGCCCGGCTCGGCCACGTCCAGGTCGCGCCGCCCGAGCGCCGCCACCTCCCAACCCCGGCGGCCACACTCCTCCACCACCGCCCGGCCCAGCATGCCGCCGGCGCCGGTGACCAGCACCCTCATCCCTTTCCCCGGGGCCGCCCGTGCCTCCATCGCCGTGACTCCCACCCGCCTCGACCACCGTGCCCTGCCCTCCCCGACCAGCCCGCAAATGCCAATGTCATCGCCACCCGGCCAGTCGCACCAAGATGCCTGCGATGCCGATCACGGCCGTCCCCAGGAGGCCAAGGAGCGCGAGGAAGAGGCGCCGTATCTCGCTGCGCAGTTCGCGGATCTCGCTCCGGAGCCCGTCGTCGCCCTCGCGGATCTCCGTGCCCAGGCGATCTTCCAGGGTGCGCAGCTCGGTTCGCAGCGCCGTCGTCTCGGTGCGCAGCTCGGTCCGCAGCGCCGCCGCCTCGGTGCGCAAATCGGCGCGCAGCTCCTGCTGGCCGCGCTCGAGGTTGTCGAGCCGCGCCGCGACCTGATCCACGTACTTTTCCTGCCAGTTCACCTGCCGCTCGTCACCCACGACGGCCACCGCCCCTACCTCCACCGATATCTCGCGGATGGCTACCGTTGAAAGGACGCATTTCGCGCGAGAGACCCACGCACCGACACCCGCAAGGCCCCTGGTAGGATATTACAGCAAGGAGGCTGCCCTGTCAAGGA
>CAYXQP010000026.1:0-17708 GCA_964467515.1 uncultured Eubacteriales bacterium
CGGCAGCCGGTCCAGCACCAGCACCCGTCTCAGCACCGGCCGGTCGAGGGCCAGGGCCTCGTAGACGAGGACCACGGCGCCGGGCCGCACCCGCCCTCCCGCCGGCAGCCGGACCGCCTCCGGCGGGTCCCCTGACGCCGGGCGTTGCGACGGCACCCGCCGGCCGGGCGCGCCGGAGGCGTCCCCGCCCCCTGCCCCGTCCGCCAGCACCACCTCCTCGGCGTGCAGGAGAAGAAAGCCGTCCCGCGGCCCGGCTCCGCCCGCCGTCTCCCCGGACACGACCAAGGTCTCGGCCCCCGCCGGCCGCGGAACCACGGGAGCCATGGACCACCGAACCGCCAGCACCGCCGCCACCAGGAAGCCCGCCACCGCGACCCCTCGTCCGGCCCCTCGCAACGCCACCACTCCCCCGTGAGACATGGTTTGTGGTGGCTATAATACCATATACTTGTTGTACCGGCACGTTGCTCCATGGCGACCGTTGCTCCACCACCGCCCCGCCAGGGGAGAGGCCCTGCGGGAAACGGGACGGCCTGGAGCCGGCCGCGTCGAGGCCCCCTTATCGCCGGCCGCGACCGGTAAGGCCCGCCACGAGGATGCTCAGCTCGTAGAGCCCCAGGAGGGGTATGGCCAGCAGTACCTGGGACACCGGGTCCGGAGGGGTGAGCACCGCCGCGATGATGAAGATGAGCAGGACGGCGTAGCGCCGGCGGGCGCGCAGGGTGGCGGCCGGCAGCACACCCAGGTACGAGAGGACGCCGGCCACGAGGGGCAGCTCGAAGACGGCGCCGAAGGGGAGCACCACGTTGATGAGGAAGCTGACGTAGCCGCCCAGGGCCAGGGTGGTGGTGACGCCGGCCACGCGAAATCCCAGGAGGAAGCGGAAGGTGAAGGGCACGATAACCACGGCGGCGAAGACGAGTCCGAGGAGGAAGAGGGCCACCAGCGCGGGCGCCGCCAGGAGAGCGATCCGCCTCTCCCTGCGCTCCAGCCCCGGCCAGGCGAAGGCCAGGCCCTGGTAGAGGAGGAAGGGCAGGGTGAGGAGGAGGCCGAAGCCCACGGCCACCCGGAGGTAGGCGCCGAACTGCTCGGCCGGCGCCAGGGCGATGAGCTGCACGCCCGCCCGGCGCACCGGCGCCACCAGCCACGCCAGGAGCCGCGGCGCCAGGAACCAACCCGCGGTGCTGGCGACGATGAGGAAGACGAGGCAGTAGACGAGCCGCCGGCGCAGTTCGGCCATGTGCTCCCAGAAGGTCATCTCGCCTTCGGATTCCGCCACGGCCAAGAGCATAACAACGGCCGCCGGACAGCACCATATTCCCGGTTCGCGGCGGCGCCGGCTTCGCTCCGCGCGGGCCAGGCCCGTCGCCGCCAGGCAGGTGACCCGCGTGCAAGGCCAACCGCCGTCCCCCCTCTCCCTGCTGGGCAAGAGCCTCCTCTTCTACGTGCTCCTGGTGCTGGTCATGCGCGTCATGGGCAAGCGGGAGATCGCCAGCCTCTCCCCCCTCGACCTGGTGGTCACCATCATGATCGCCGACGCCGCCATCATCGCCATCGAGGAGGACAGGTATCCCATCTGGGTGGGCCTCATCCCCGTTGGCGTCATCGCCGCCAGCGAGATAGCCATGAGCTACCTCATGCTGAAGAGCCGGTGGCTGCGGGCCTTCATCGGGGGGAAGCCGAGCGTGGTCATAGCCCGCGGGAAGATCAGGGAAAAGGAGCTGCGCTCCCTGCGCTTCAACGTGGACGAGCTCCTGAGCCAGCTGCGGCAGAAGAACGTGCCGGACCCAGCCGACGTGGAGTACGCCGTCCTCGAGCCGGACGGTCGCCTGAGCGTCATCCCCAAGGCGGACAAGAGGCCGGTGACGCCGGCCGACATGGGGCTGGCGCCCCCGCAGGACGGGTTGCCGGCGGTCCTGGTGGTGGACCGGGCCGTGGACAGGAAGGCCCTGGCCGCCATCGGCAAGGACGAGGGCTGGCTCCTGGCCCAGCTCCAGGGGCTCGGCCTGACGGGGCCGCAGGATGTTCTCCTCTGCACCGTCAACGCTCAAGGGGGGCTCTTCGTCCAGAAGCGCGGGAATGCCCCCCCGCCGGCCGAGGCAAAATAGCGCCCCGAGGAAAACGGGGCGAAGGAGGGGCCGCGGTGGACCGCGGAACGGAAGCCAGGGACAGGCAGCCCGGCGCCACGGGCGAGCTGCGCGAGAGGGTCCTCCGCTGCTGCCTGCTGAGCGACACGCCCCTGCGGGACAGGGCCATCATGCAGCTCTTCCTGGACCACGCCTGCTCCGTGGCGGACGTGGTCACGCTCCGCCTGGAGGACGTGGACCTCCAGGCCGGGAGCGTCCGCTGGCGGCTGCGCCACCCCGCGCCGGTGCCCGCCGCGGCCGGCACCCTCGAGCGCGTGCGGGATTACGTCCAGCGGGAACGCCGCTCGAGCAGCCGCCATCTCTTCGTCACACGCCTGGGACGGCCCCTGGCCGAGGAGCACGTGCGGACCATCTTCGCCTTCGCCCGCCGTGAGGCCGACCTGGCCTGGCTGACGCCGGAGACCCTCCGGAGCCACCTCCTGGCCCTCCTGGCGGAGAGGGACCCGGCCGGCGCCTGGCTGGCCCGCCGTCGCGGTCTGCGCTACTCCTCCCTGGGAGGCTACTCCTCCATGTGACGGGCCAGGAAACCGGCGGCCGCCTCGGCCAGCTTGGCCTCCATGTCGCCCAGGGGCCGATCCGTCTCGCGGGTGCCCACGATGACGGCGCCCAAGGGATCCCCGCCCACCACCACGGGAGCGATGACCTCACTGGCGAAGTGGCAGCGCTCCGCGTCCTCGCCCACCACCGACCCGGCGTGCCGGTGCTCGCGGGGAGTGAAGAGAAGGAGCTGCCGGTCCTCCATGGCCTGCATGACCACGGGCCCCACGCGGCGCCCGGCGAACTCGCGGGGCGTGGCGCCGGCCACCGAGACCACCTGGTCCCGGTCGGCGAGGAGACAGACGCAACCGGTGGCCTCGTTGAGGGATTCCACCACGGCCTGGCCGAAGTCTCCCAGGTCCGCCATGGCGGAATACTTCTTGAGGATCACCTCGCCCTCGCGATCCACGAAGATCTCCAGCGGGTCGCCCTCCCTGATGTTCATGGACCGCCTGATCTCGATGGGGATCACGATGCGGCCCAGTTCGTCTATGCGTCGCACGATGCCGGTTGCCTTCACGTGCCCGGTCCCCCCCGCCCGCGGGTGGGACCCCTCACCTCCCCTGGCATTCCATGGCCGCAAGGCGCGGAATCCATCAAGGAGTATTCCCACCGGGAGGGGCGCCGATGCCCCTCAGGCCCCCGGCTCGTTGTGGGCAAGGTAGAAGCGGACGAGCTCCTCCAGGATCTGATCGCGCTCGACGCGCCCGATGAGGGCGCGGGCGTTGCGGTGAGCGGTGATGTAGGCTGGCTCCCCCGTGAGGAGGTAGTGGGCTATCTGCCGGATGGGGTCGTAGCCCTTTTCCTGGAGAGCCCGGTGTACGTGGAGAAGCACCTCCCGCGCCTCGCCCCGCTGCCCCTCCGGCAGGCGCAGCACCCGCGTCTCCTCGGACCCCGCCCCCGGAAGTTCCTGCCGGCCCATGCCTCGACCTCCCCCGCCGCCGCGGGCCGCGCCCCCGCGCCTCACCGTGGCCCGGCCTCCCCGCTCGCGGCGATGCGACAGATTCGCCAAAAAAGCCCGCCATCCTTCCCGGTTGACACAGAACGCAGAAGAAGCCTTGGCAGGCGCAACAGAGATTCGTCAGCATCGGTGCCTCCCCGGGGGCAAAAAATACGAGCGAAGTTCGTGCCGGGAGGTGACTGAACGTGGCCCAGGGACAGCGCACGAACCGCGCGCTGGTGCAGGGTGCCGCCGCGGCCCTGGATCAGCTTAAGTACGAGGTGGCCAGCGAGGTGGGCGTGACGGTGCCGCGCGGCGGCTACTGGGGAGACCTCCCCGCCCGCCAGTGCGGAGCCGTGGGCGGGCACATGGTGCGCCGCCTCATCCAGCAGGCCGAGCAGCAGATGGCCGGACAGGCGCCGGCCCGCTGAGACGGCGGCAGCGCGGGAAACCGCAAGGGGGCCGCGTTGCCCCGACGGGCGGCCCTCTCCCGCTCGGCTCGAGCGGACAGGCGGCGGGGCTTGCCGGACGGCGAGCCCCGCTTTGCCGCTATGGCCGGAGAGCCCCCACTTGGCGCCGGGCCGCGTCCCCGCCCACCTCGGGGTAGATGGCGACGCCCTCGTTGCGCGTCAATTCGTGGAAGTCGTTCATGAGAGCGCGCGTCACGGCGCCCGGTTGCCCCTCGCCGATGCGGCGGCCGTCCACCTCCACCACGGGGATGACCTCGGCCGCGGTGCCGGTGAGGAAGCACTCGTCGGCGTTGAAGAGGTCGTGGCGGGTGAAGATGCGCTCGGCCACGGGGAGGCCGCGCCTCCTGGCCAGGTCCATGACGGCGTCCCGGGTAATTCCCTCCAGGATCCCCACATAGGTGGGAGGAGTGACCAGCTCGCCCCGGCGGACGATGAAGATGTTGTCGCCCGTGCACTCCACCACGTAGCCCTCGGCGCTCAGCATTATGACCTCGGCGAAGCCCGCCATGTTGGCCTCAATCTTGGCCAGGATGTTGTTGAGGTAGTTGAGGGACTTGATGCGCGGGTTGACCGTCTCGGCGCTGTTGCGCCGCGTGGGAACCGTGGCCACCCGCAGGCCATTTTCGTAGAGTTCGGCGGGGTAGAGCTGGATGGCGTCGGCGATGATGACCACCGTCGGCGACGGGCACTTGCGCGGATCGAGACCCAGGTCGCCCGTGCCCCGGGAGACCACCAGGCGTATGTAGGCGTCCCGCAGCTCGTTGCGGCGGCAGGTCTCCAGCACGGCCTCCCGCAGCTCGTCCTTGCCCAGGGGGACGCGCAGCATGATGGTGTGGGCCGACTCGTAGAGACGGTCCAGGTGCTCGTCCAGCCGGAAGACGCGGCCGTTGTAGGCCCTTATGCCCTCGAAGATGCCGTCCCCGTACAGGAAGCCGTGATCGAAGACCGACACGCACGCCTGATCCTTGGAAAGAAAGCGACCATTGACATAGACCAGTCTCTCCACCGTCGCGCGCTACCCCTTTCCGCCCGCGGAGCCGACGGGGCCGTCAGGCCAAACCCGCCAGGACCTCCTCCAGGATGTTGACCGCCTCGTCCACCTCGGCCTCGCCCACCACCAAGGGCGGCAGGAAGCGAAGGACCCGCTGGGCCGTGCAGTTGACAAGGAGCCCCCGCTCCCGGCAGCCGGCCGCCACCGGCCCCGCCGGCACCGCCAGCTCGGCGCCCACCATGAGGCCGAGGCCCCTCACCTCCCGCACCACCGGCCACCGCCGCGCCAACTCCTCCAGCCGGGCGAGGAAGTAGCCGCCCACGCTGGCGGCCCGGGCCGGCAAGTCCTCCTCCTGCAAGACGTCGAGGGCCGCCAGCGCCGCGGCGCAGGCCACCGGGTTTCCCCCGAAGGTGGAGCCGTGGTCGCCCGGCCGGAAGGAGGCGGCCACCTCCGGCCTCGCCACCACGGCACCGATGGGCATCCCGCCTCCCAGGGCCTTGGCCAGGGTCATGACGTCGGGCTCGACGCCGTAGCGCTGGTAGGCGAAGAGGCTGCCGGTGCGGCCGAGGCCCGTCTGGATCTCGTCGAAGACGAGGAGCGCGCCCCGCTCATCGCAGAGGCGGCGCAGGCCGGCCAGGAACTCGGGCCGGGCCGGCACCACTCCCCCTTCCCCCTGCACCGGCTCCACCAGCACGGCGCACAGCTCTTGGTCGAAGGCGCGGCGGGCGGCCTCCAGGTCGTTGAAGGGCACCCGGATGAAGCCCGCCGGGAGGGGCTCGAAGCCCTCGGTGTACCGGCCCGTGGCCGCCAGGGCCGCCAGGGTGCGACCGTGAAAGGCGCCCGTGAAGACGAGGACGCCGCCGCCAGCGGGGCGGCCGTGGCGCCGCCAGAAGTGCTTGCGGGCCAGCTTGACGGCCGTCTCCACGGCCTCGGCCCCGCTCTGGCAGAAGAAGACCTGACCTCCCAGGCTGGCCTCGGCCAGCCTCCGCGCCAGCAGCACCTGGGGCACGCTGTGGTAAAGGTTGCCACAGTGGATGAGGGCCTCGACCTGGCGCCGCACCGCCTCCACCACCCGGGGGTGGCAGTGGCCCACGTTGTTGACGGAGATGCCCGAGAGAAAGTCCAGGTACGAGCGGCCCCCGGCGTCCCACACCCTGGCCCCGGCTCCGCGGACGAGCACCACGGGCGCGCGCGGGTAGGTGTCCATGAGGTAGCGGGCAGCGAGGTCCACCACCTCGCCGCCCTCCGGCTCCGTTGGCGCCACCGCGCCACCCTCTCCGGCAGGCGCCGCGAGGCCCTCCTGCCCGGCCCGGCTGTCTGGCGCGGTTTCCGCCGTCCGCGTGGGGAGAGAAGCTCGCCTGCCGGCCGCCACCCCCACCGGCTTGCCCCCTTCCGATCCCGGAGAGGGGGACCGGGGTCCGCCCCCGGCCCCCCGCCAACGGCAGCTTCCCGTGGGTATATTACAATAATCCTACGCCCCCACGGTTTCGACAACCCATCCCCGGCAAGATCGTCCCCGTCGGTTTCGCGCGCGGCGGTTCACCGGAGAAGGAGGCGCGTGCCGACCGCCGGCTCCCCCCGCCAGATCCGCCCGAGGAAGCCCGGCGCGCGCCCGTCGGCGATGACGGCCTCCCGGGCGCCGGCCGCCAGGGCCCGCCGGCAGGCCTCCACCTTGGGGAGCATCCCCCCCGTGATGGTCCCCGCCGCCGTGAGGCGCTCCGCCTCCTCCCAGGTCAGCCGCGGCGCCAGGCTGCCCGGGTCGGAGGGATCGAGAAGGACACCGGGCACGTCGGTCAACAGGACGAACCAGCGGGCCGCCAGGGCGCCGGCCACGGCGGCGGCGGCCAGGTCCGCGTTCACGTTCAGGGTCTCGCCCGCCGGCCCGCCCGCCACGCTGGCCACCACCGGCACCGCCCCGCCGTCCAGCAGCAGGCGCAGGAGCCACGGGTCCACGGCCTCCACCTCGCCCACGAAGCCCAGGTCCACGGGGAGGCCGTCCGGCCCGGGGACCGGCGCCCGCCGCCGCGCCCGGAGAAGGCCGGCGTCCTTGCCGCAGACGGCCACGGCGCGAATCCCGAGGGCCCCGAGGCCGGCCGCCAGGTCCTTGCCCACCAAGCCGGCCAGCACCATCTGGGCCAGGCGCGCCGTCTCGGCGTCCGTCACGCGGAGCCCGCCCACGAAGACGGCTTCCTTGCCGAGGCGCCCCATCCACGCCGAGAGCTCCGGGCCGCCGCCGTGGACCAGGACCACGCGGGCGCCGGCCGTCAGCGCCTCGGCCACGGCCGCCAGGACCGGGTCGGAGGAGCCGGGCCCGGGGCCTGCTCCGGGGCTCCGCCCCGCCAGGACGGCGCCGCCGTACTTGACCACCATCACGTCAGGAACGGTAGCTACCATTGATCCGCACGTACTCGCACGTCAGGTCGCAGCCCCACGCCGTCGCCCTTCCCCACCCGGCTCCGAGATCGACGGCCAACCGCACCTCCGGTTGGGCCAGGAGGGTGCGCGCCAGACCCTCGTCGAAGGGCGCCTCGCAGCCGGCCTCCACCAGCTTGACGGGCCCGAGGAACACTCTGACCCGGTCCGGATCGAAGGCGGCACCCGAGTACCCGAGGGCCGCCACCACCCGGCCCCAGTTGGGATCGGAGCCGGCCACCGCCGTCTTGACCAAGTTGGAGCCCGCCACGGCCAGGGCGGCCCGGCGCGCTTCCTCCTCGGAGCGGGCGCCCGTGACGGCCACCTCCAGGAGGCGCGTGGCCCCCTCGCCGTCCCGGGCTATGGCCCGCGCCAGCTCCACGCAGACCTCCTCCAGGGCCTGACAGAAGAGCCGATAGGCGTCCGTGCCCTCCTCCACCGGAGCCGCGCCGGCCCGGCCGCTGGCCAGCAGGAGAACGGTGTCGTTGGTGCTGGTGTCCCCGTCCACGGTCACCATGTTGAAGCTCCTGTCCACCGCCCTCGCCAGGGCCCTGTGGAGGGCGCCGGGTTCCACGGCGGCGTCGGTGGTGAGGAAAGCCAGCATGGTGGCCAGGCGGGGGCGGATCATGCCGGCTCCCTTGGCCATGCCGCCCACCGTCACCGGCCGACCGCCCAGGGAGAAGCGGCGGGCCGCCTCCTTGGGGCGCGTGTCCGTGGTGGTGATGGCCAGGGCGGCGGCGCTGCCGTCGGGGCCCAGTCGGGCGCAGGCCGCGGCGATGCCCTCCAAGACCGACCGGAGCGGCAAGCGCGTGCCGATGACGCCCGTGGAAGCCACCAGCACCTCCTCGGGCCGGCACCCGACGGCCTCCGCCACGGCCGCCGCCATGCTCCTGGCGTCGGCGACGCCGGCGGCCCCCGTGCACGCATTGGCGCAGCCGGCATTGGCCACGATGGCCCTGGCCGTGCCGGCCGCCAGGTGCTCCCGGCTCACCCGGACCGGCGCCGCCTGCACGCGGTTCTTGGTGAAGAGGCCCACGGCGGCGCAGGGGCCGTCGGCGGCCACCACGGCCAGGTCCGGCCGCTCGTCTCCGGGCCGCCGGAGACCGCACCGCACCCCCGCCGCGCGGAAGCCGGCCGCCGCCGTGACCCCGCCCGCCACCGGATTCACCACGCCCTCCACCTCCTCGCAGCCCCCGCCGTCCCGCGGCTACGCTCGACCGGCGTCCCCGCCGCTGCGAGCCCGGCCCGTCAGGGGTAAAGGGCCAGGCGCGGGAGACCCAGGGTCTCCTCCCAGCCCAGCATCAGGTTCATGTTTTGCACCGCCTGGCCGGCGGCTCCCTTCACCAGGTTGTCCAGGGCCGCCACGGCCACCAGCAGCCCCGCCCGCTCGTCCACGGAGGCCGCCACGAAGCAGTTGTTGGACCCCAGGCACATCTTCGTCTCCGGCCAGCGCCCCTCCTGCAGGACGTGGACCCAGGGCTCGCCCCGGTAGAAGTCCCGCTGGATGGCCTGGGCGTCGCCTCCCCCCAGGGACCCCTCCAGGGGAGCGTAGGCGGTGCAAAGGATGCCCCGCGTCATGGGCACCAGGTGGGGGTTGAAGCTCACCCGCACCTCGGTCCCGGCCACCCGGCCCAGGGTTTGCTCGATCTCGGGGGTGTGGCGGTGCCGGCCGGCCAGGGAGTAGGGCCGCAGGTTCTCATTGACCTCGCCGAAGTGAACCCCCAGGGAGACGGAGCGGCCGGCGCCCGAGACGCCGGACTTGGCGTCCACGACGACGCCGCGCGGCGCCACCGTCCCCGCGGCCAGGAAGGGAGCCAGGGCCAGGGCGGCCGCCGTCGGGTAGCAACCCGGATTGGCCACCAGCCCGGCGCCGCGAATCTCGGCCCGGAAGAGCTCGGGGAGGCCGTACACCGCACCCCGGAGCGCCTCGGGGGCGGGATGCTCAGTCCCGTACCACCGGGCGTACACGGCCGGCTCGGACAGGCGGAAGTCGGCCCCCAGGTCCACCACCCGGCAACCGCGCTCCAGGAAGGAGGGGGCCAGCTTGCCGGCCAGGCCGTGGGGCAGGGCCAGGAAGACCACGTCGGCCCGCCCCGCCGCCTCCGCCTCCTCCAGGAGGAGATCCCCGGCGGGCAGGAGGTGCGGGTAGCTGTCGGTCAGAGGCCGGCCGGGCTCCCTGGCCGTCACGGCCAGCAGCTCCACCCGCGGGTGCTGGTGGAGCAGGCGCACCAGCTCCGCCCCGGCGTAACCGGTCGCCCCCACCACCGCCGCCGTCGCCTTCGCCACCGCCCGCCCCCCCACCGCTGCTCCGTATTTTTATACTATGCATCGTACATTTATGCAACAGCGGTTGGGTGCGCGCCCCTGAACGGTTTCCGCCAGCCAAGCGATATAATGGCCCTGGTCGCGCCGCGCTCGCCGGGACGTCCCTTGGCCGGCGGCGGCAGACGGCGGCACGGACGCGCCGGAAGGGGATGAGACCGTTGTCTGCGTTGCCCGCCCCCGGGCAGGAGATCAGGGTGGAGGTGCTGAGCGAGCGCATTCGTGCGCTGCTGGGCGCCGACGGGACACCGCCCGGCGAATCCGGTTTCCGCACGGCCACCGTGGCAGAGGCGGGGGAGGACGAGCTGACCCTGGAGAGCCAGGGCCTTCAGGCCGACGAGGGCGCCTCCCTCATCCTCCACTTCCACGACGACGAGGGGCTCTACCTGGTCCTGGGCAAGGTGAAGGGCCAGGACGAACGGGGACGACTGCGCGTCTCCGTGCGAGGCCGCGCCGAGCACCAGCGGCGGCGGCACGCCCGCCGCAAGGCCGCCCTGCCCGTGCGCTACCGCGTGCGGCGCGAGGGCGAGCTGGCCGTGGATCTCTTCCCCTGGGAAGAGGGGGAGACGGTGGACGTGGGCGAAGGGGGCGTGATGCTGCGCGCCGCAGCCGGCTTGGAGCCGGGCGACCACCTGGATCTGGAGATCAGACTCCTGGATCGCCGCGTCCGGGCCTCGGGCAGGGTCACGCGGGTGCGCGAGGCGGAAGCGGGCCAGGTGCTGGCCGGCGTGCGCTTCCTGGACATGGCGCCCTCCGACCGGGAGGCCGTCGGCTGGTTCGTCCTGAGCTGAGGACCGTTCCCGCCGGCCGCCGCGCTGTTGAGCCGCCCCCGGGACGGCGACGCCCCGGCCGCGGGGGAGGTCAGCCCACCAGGGCCTGCGCGTCCAGGGCGCGCCAGGGGTAGCCGGGCAGGGGCCGCGCCGTCCGCCGGAGCCGCAACCTGATCTCCTCCGGCGAGAGAGCACCGGCGGCGGCCAGGAGCAGGGCTGCGGCGCCGCTCACGTGGGGGGCGGCCATGGAGGTGCCGCTGAGCACCCTGACCCCTCCGCCCGTTCAGGTGGACGGCACATCCTGGCCGGGAGCCAGCAAGTCCACCTGCGGGCCGCGGCTGGCAAAGTCCGGCATGCTCCCGCCGGCGTTGAGGGCCGAGACGCAGATGGTCTCCGGGTAACGAGCCGGATACTGCACGCTGTCCTGACCCGGCCCGCTGTTGCCGGCGGCGGCCACCAGGACGATCCCCCCTTCGTAGGCCCGGCGGATGGCCTCGGCGAAGGTGGCGTTGGACGAGTCCGTGCCGAGGCTCATGTTGACCACCTGGATCCCTTGCGCCAGGCACCAGTGGAGACCGTCCACCAGGTCCGAGAGCAAACCGCCGCCGAATCCGTCCAGAACCTTTACGGCGAAGAGGCTGGCCTCGGGCGCCACCCCCACCACGCCGCCCCCGTCGTCGGCGGCGACGGCCGTGCCGGCCACGTGGGTCCCGTGGCCGTTGTCGTCGGCCGGATCCCGCCCTGGACGCAGGGCGTTGTACCCGCCCGCCAGGCGCGCCTGCAGGTCGGGGTGCCGGAGGTCCACGCCCGTGTCCACCACGGCCACCCTGACGCCCTGGCCGCGGCTGCGGCTCCAGGCGGCCGGGGCCCGCACGTAGCTCACCCCCCAGGGCATCCTCTGGCCGGCCGGCGGCCGGCGCCGGCAGCGCAGACGGGCCGGGAGGGCCAACAGGGAGGGAAGGCAGCCACCGCCGTTCCCAGCCGGTTCCTCGGCTTCGTCGCGCCCGGCATCGGGGCCGCCACCGGGCTCCGCGGAGCAGGCCCGCTCGTCAACCGAGGGAAGGCCCGTGGCTCGCAGGACCAGGTCCTCGTCCACGCGCTCCACCTCGGCCAGGGAGGTGGCGGAGAGAACGGCCGTCTCCGGTACGTCCACGACGATGGCGTTGACCAGAGGCAGGCGCCGGAGAGGCTGCGCCCCGCAGGCCAGCAGGCTCCGTTCGTCGGGACAGCACCCCCGGCGGAAGACGACGATCTTCCTGCGCACCGGCCGACCCCGCACGCCCCATCCTTCCCTTCCGGGACAGGGTATGGGTGCCACGCCCGCGAGGTTACCGAGGCCGGTCCGGGCCCCAGCGACCATCCCAGAGGGCGTTCAGGGCCGGGCGCAGCGATCCCCAGGCTCTCTCCCTCTCGGTCCACTCCGCCAGGTCAAGCCCCCCGGCCGCGCCGCGGGCGCGGTGCAGGGTGAAGGCGCTGAAGACGGCGCTCTGTCCGGACCGCTTCGCCCACAATAGCCAGGCTTCCCTGGCGGCCGGGAAGATGGGCCCCGGTCCGCCGGCCCAGGGATGCCCGCGCCTGCTCAGGAAATCCGCCAGCTCCGCGGCCAGCTCCAGCCGACGGCGGTCACCGGCGTCGGGCGGACGGAAGAGGGCCAGTCCGGCCAACCGCAGGTTGTCCGTCCGCAGCGTGCCGGCGCGTGCCGGCGGGGCGACCGCCCGCCCCGTCTCGCCGGGCGGAGAGGGCACCGGGAGGAGGACGGTGGCGGCCGCCCGGCCGCGCTCGGCCTCGCGGTGAAGCAGCAGGGCGGCGAGCCAGGGGTTGGCTCCCGCCAGGACGGCCGCCCGTCCCGCGAGAAAGGAGGCCAGGCCTCCCGGCCCCTGGTCGCCCAGGCGGCCCGGTGGCACCAGCACGCCGCTCGCCCGGAGCACACGCGCCCAGTCCGCAGCCGCCCGCAGCCGTTCCGCCGACACCCGCCACGGCGGCCGGCCATCGGTCCGCAGCCCCAGCAGCCGCCTCAGGCGTCCTCCCAGGCCGACCTCGGCCCGCGGCCTCTCCCAGGCCAGGAGGGGTCGGAAGAAACCGGCGCCGTCGCCCGGCACCACCAGAACGGGGGCACGGCCCCCAAGCCCCCGCAGCCGGGACGCGGCCGTGGTCCAGTCCCAGCCCCGCACCACCGGCTCCTCGGGCGCGAGCCCGGCGGCCCGCAGGGTGTCGGCCCGCGCCAGCCAGGCGTCGGCCGCCAGCCAGCGCGGCCACACCCACACCCAGCCCGCGGCGGCGGCCAGGGCGAGGGCGGGCGGGAGGTATCGCCCGCGCCCGTCCGCCCGCAGGAATCGCTCCGCCGGCACCTGCCACCGCGCATCCAGGAGGACGGGGTCACAGGGCCGCGTCCCCAACACGTCCGGCACCCGCCCGCTGGCCAGGGAGCGCCGCACCTGCTCCCACCCCCGCTCCACGTCGAGCAGGTGCACCTGGACCGACACGCCGGGATGGGCGGCCGCGAAGGCCCGCACCTGAGCCCGCAGCCAGGCGGCGTAGTCGGTGCCGTCCGGGGCGGTGGGCCAGCGGTAGTCCCACAACCGCAGCCTCACGTTCCCCGCGGCCGGCCCCGCCGCCTTGGGCTCTCCCCCGCAGCCGCCCGCCGCCAAGAGAGCGCAGGCGAGAAGCAGCGGCGCCACAGCCGCCCTCCCGGCGCCCGGCCGCCGTGGCGCGGCGGCACGGGTGTCCCCCGCCCGTCGGGAGCTCCGAGCCGAACCCGCCATCACCTTCCCCCCAGTCCCAGGAGGTGGAGCACCGCCGGTCCCGCCAGACCGTCCTCCGGCAGCCCGTAGAAGCGCTCCAACCGTCGCACGGCCCCCTCCGTCACGGCGCCGAAGCGGCCGTCCGCGCGGCCGGCGGGAAAGCCGGCGGCCCGCAGGCGCAACTGCAGGGCCACCACCTCCAAACCCACGTTCCCCCGGTGCAGGGGCACCCAGACGGCGGGTGGGAGGGGGCCGCGGATCACCACCACGGTGCCGGCCGGCACGGCGGCGTAGAGTTCCGCCACGTCCTCGTTGCGCATGCGGATGCAGCCGGCGCTGGCCGCCTGGCCGATGGACCAGGGGCGGTTGGTGCCGTGGATGCCGTAGCCGCCCCAGGGCACGTCGAGCCCCAGCCAGCGGCTGCCGAAGGGACCGCCCGGCTCGGCCAGCTTCTCCACCACGCGCCACTCCCCGGGGGGCGACGGCGTCCAGGGTTTGCCCACCGCCACCGGGTAGCGCCGCACGGGCCGTCCGCCGGCCAGGACGGTGAGGGTCTGGGTATCGGTGTCCACCACCAGGGTCAAAGGACCGGACGGCAGGGGGGTGGAGGTGGAAACAGAGGCCGGGCGGCCGCCGGCCAGGAGGCGCCAGGTGGCCGCCGTCACCACGCCGGTGGGGCGGAGACCCCGCGCCGCCTCCAGGGCCCGCACGGCGCCGACGGTGCCGGCATCGTAGGCACCGTGCAGAGGGCCGGCGTACAACCCCAGCTGCCGGAGCCGCTCCTGCAGCTCCAGGACGTCCTCCCCGGCCAGGGGTGGCCGGGTCGGCAGAAGCACCCGGTCCCGGTCGCAGGCCCCGGGCCCCCGTGCGGCGGCGCCACGTCCCGCCGGGGCCCCGGTGACGGCGCCCAGGACGAGCCCGCCCGCCAGGACGAGCCCCATTACGGACACGAGGGCCTCGCGCCTCACACGTACATTTGATGGAGGCACGCCCCCAGCCATTCCTTCGGAGGGGCGGGCACAGCCCCCGGGGGGCGCTCGTCTAGCGGGACGGTGCGGACGCCCCGCCGGCGGCGACGGGCCACGCCCGGCGGAACCAGCGGCGCACCTCGTCCTGGGCCGGCTTCCCCCGGGGGGTGAAACCGGAGTCGCGCCGCCCGCCGGGCCAGTCGGGGACGCTCGGGTTGTCCCACCAGAACCAGAACATGCCCGCCAGCCACGGCGAGCGGGCCGCGCTCTCGAAGGCCGCGCGGTAGGCGTCCCGCTGCAGGCCCAGGTCCACGGGCGCCCCGGGGAGGTAGCGGGCCGGGTCGGCCGCCGCCCCGCGCCGGCTCATGTAGCCGATCTCGGTGAAGAGGACGGGCTTCCCCACCCGTGAGGCCGCGAGCCAGGTCTCGATCTCGCGCCGCCTGCGGTCCCAGCCGCGGCGCAGCTCCTCCAGGCCGGGGCGGTGCTCTCCGCTCAAGGGGAAGAAGGCGTTGATGCCGACCAGGTCCAGCTCTCCCCAGAAGGGCACGTCCCGGTAGCGGGACCAGTCGGCGGCATAGGTGAGGCGCCCGGGGAAGGCCCGGCGCACCTCGGAGATGAGGGTCCGCCACTCGGAGCCCAGGGGCTCGGCCGAGGACATCTGGCTGCCCACCACCAGGAGCTCGACCCCCTCCTCCCCGGCCAGCCGCGCGTAGTGACCGAGGAAACGGCGGTAGGCGGTGAACCACCGCCCCCAGTCGGCGGGGGCGATCAGGGCCCGCCAGGTGCCGTCCCTCACGTCCACCACCGGCTTGAGGGCCACGTGGAAACCGAGGCGCCGGGCGATGCGGACGGCGTGGCGGAGGGAGTCGTCGCTGGCGGAACGCCCCTCCCAGGGGGCGATGGCCGTGGCGGCCGCGTCGTCCTGGTACCAGACGGGGGTGAGGGCCACCCAGTCGGCGCCCGTCCGGCGCAGTTCCCGCAGGGCTCGGTCGGAGCGGAGCGAGGCCAGGACGTCGGAGGCGTAGGCCACGTAGTTGAATCCCTTCATGAAGGCGGCGGGGGCCGGCCGGCGGCGCGGGGCGCAGCCGGGCAGGGCCAGGAGCACGCCCAGCACCACCGCCCAGAGGAATCCCCGGCGCAGCACGGACAAGGGGCTCACCGGCGTTAAGGTGCACGTGCCCGGCGAGGCCTATTCCCCGGCGCCGCTCCCGGGGGGGTTTCGCCGCCCGTCCCGCGCCGGCCGGCGCAGGGCGGCGCGGGACCGGGCCGGGGGGCGACCGGGGCCGCTGCGCCGGGCGCCCAGGGCGAGGGCGGCGGGCAGCAGAACGAGCCCCGCCAGCCAAAAGGGTGACGCCACTCCCCAGCGGTGGGCGGCCCAACCTCCGCCGGCGGACCCGGCCACCACCCCCAGCATCCAGGCCGAGGAGGCCAGGCCGAAGGCCCGCCCCCGCAGGGCCGGCTCCGCGGCCAGGGCCAGGAGCACGTTGGCCACCTGGGCCGCCCCCGCCGAGAAAAAGCCGAAGAGGAAGCGGGCCCCCGCCAGTTGCCCGGCCGTGGCGGCCACGGCGTGGAGGGCGGAGGTGGCGGCCGTCCCGCCCAGGGCCACCGTCAGCAACCCGCGGGCGGCGCGCCCGTCCGCCAGGCGGGCCCAGAGAGGCGTGCCGAGGGCCGTGGCCAGCCCGGCCGCGGCGAAGACCAGCCCCGTCACCACGGGCAACCTCGGGCCGGCCCCCTGGACTCGCTCCACCAGCAGGGCCAGCACCGGCTGCCCCGCCGTGGTGGCCGTCTGGACGAGGAAGACCAGGGCCGCCACCCGCCGCACCGCTCCGTGGGTGACGGCGGCGCGGAGACCGGCGAGGATTCCCCGGGGCACCTCACGGTCGGGAGGCACCGGCCGCACGAGGCGCCAGCTCAGCAAGGTGGCGACGCCCATGACGGCGGCGGCGGCGAAGACGGCGGCGCGCAGGCCGAGCCAGCCCGCCACCAGTCCGCCCACCAGCGGCCCCGTGATGCCGCCCGCGGCCACGCTAACCTGGAGGAGACCGAGGGCCCGGCCCACCTCCGCCCCCGGCACCACGGCGGCCACCAGGGCATTGCTGGCCGGGAGGAAGCCGCCGGCCAGGCCGTTCACCAGCCGCAGGGCCAGGAGCTGCCACGGCGAGCCCGCGAAGCCGAAGAGGAGGTGCACGGCGGTGATGGCCACGCCCGACCGGACGATCATGAGCCGGTGGCCGTACCGGTCCCCCAGGGCGCCCCACACGGGGGACATGAGACCGCCCGCCAGGAAGCTGGCCCCGAAGATGAGCCCCGACCACGTCTCCAGCTGGCGGGTCACCCCCAGCTCCCGCAGGTAGAGGGGCAGGAAGGGAAGGAACATGGTGAAGCTGACCAGGCAGAGGAAGTCGGCCACGGCCAGGGCGTGCACGTCGCGGCGCCAGCGGCGGTCCGGTTGCACGGGGTCCACCGGATCATGTTGGCGCCCCTCGTCTCCAGGCGCAACCGGGGGATCCCGGGAGGAATCCCCCCGCGGCTGGGGGCGTCCCGGGAGGAATCCCGCCCGCCGCGGCGGAATATAGCGTCGGGACGGCAAGGAGGGACGGGCGGGTGCTCGGCGTGGAGACGGGCTTCGCGGCGGTGCGGGATGCGATACTGGGGCGGCGGAGCGTGCGCCGCTTCCTCCCCGACCCCGTCCCCGAGGAAGACTTGCTGGCGATCCTGGATTGCGCCCGGTGGGCACCCAGCGACACCAACCAGCAGCCCTGGCGCTTCGTCGTCATCACGAACCCCGACCTCATCCGCCGCGCCGAGGAGCTGTGCTGGGAGGCCGTCGCCCGCCTCCAGCGCCGGGCCGAGGAGCGGGGACGCCCCGACGCGGCCAAGAAGCTCCGCGTCTTCGGCCGCTACGCCGCCGCCTTCGCCGGCGCCCCCGCCCTCATCCTCCTCGTGGGCGAACCCTACCGGTCCCGCTTCACCGAGGAGATCTTCCTCCCTATCTTCTCCGCCGAGGAGATGGCCGCCCTCGAGCGGGAGGAGTCCGTCAAGAGCGTCTCCCTGGCCGCCCAGAACCTGATGCTGGCCGCCCACGCCCTGGGCTACGGCACCTGCGCCATGACGGGCCCCGTCATCCTGTGCGAGCGGGAGCTGGCCGCGCTGGCCGGGCTTCCCCCCGAGCAGTTCATCGTCCTGGCCGTGGCCCTGGGCCGCCCCGCCCAGCACCCCGAGGGGCCCGGCCGTCGCCCCCTGGCCGAGCTGGTGACCTGGCTCCGGTAAAGCGTGAGGCGTGAGGAACGATACGTTACTCCCACCAAGCCGCCTCGCCCATGAAAAGAACACGCCAGCCAAAGCGCGTATCCACGACCCTAAATCCGTGAGCCGCCGGGGGAGGGTGGGGGCGGCAGGCGGTGAATATG
>CAYXQP010000027.1:0-16154 GCA_964467515.1 uncultured Eubacteriales bacterium
CCAACGAGCGCACGTTTACAGCTCCGCAGCGACCCAACGAGCGCACGTTTACAGCTCCGCAGCGACCCAACGAGCGCACGTTTACAGCTCCGCAGCGACCCAACGAGCGCACGTTTACAGCTCCGCAGCGACCCAACGAGCGCACGTTTACAGCAACTTGTACAGCGGCGCCATATACAGCAAGAATGCTGTATACGCACGAGAGAGGTCCTGTCCCCACCGCCCTCCGAACGCGCGTCGCCCGGGCCGTCCCCCGCCGTGCTCGCCAACGGGGCCGAAGAGGCCGGTGCTCCACGCCCGCGCCAGCCCGCGGGCCACGGCCTCGGCCAGCCGCTGGCGGAACGCCGGGCTCCGCAGGAGCCGCCTGTCCTCGGGGCTCGTGATGTAGCCCAGCTCCACGGCCACGGTTGGCACCGGGCTTCGATCGAAGTAGTAGTGGTCCCGTTCCACGTCGGCCAGGTTGGGCCGGTCGGGGGCCTCGCGCTCCAGCTCCTCCCGCAGCAGCCGCGCCAGGAGCCGGCTGCGCGGCTCCCTCTCCTGGTAGAGGACCAGGGCGCCGCGGGCGTCGGGGTGGGCGGCGGCGTTCACGTGGATGGCCACCAGGGCCCAGGCGCCGTGGCGCGCCGCTGTGTCCAGGCGCAACGGCAGGTCCTCCCGGTAACTCCGGAGGCTCAGGTGCTCGTCCCGCTCCCGCGTCAGCTCGACGGGGAAGCCGCGCCGCCGCAGGGCCTCGGCCAGGCGCAGCCCCACGTCCAGGTTCACGTCCTTCTCCAGCATGCGGCCGTGGACGGCGCCCCCATCAATGCCCCCGTGGGCGGGGTCCACCACGACGGGGGGAAGCCGCGGGGCGGCGGGCGCCGGACCGCCCTCGCGGAGGGATCGCTGGCCGCGCAGCGCCAGCAGACCCCCCATCAACACGAGCACCGCCACCGCCACGGCGCCGGTCCGCCGGCCCATCGGCAGGGTTCCCTCCCCGACCCTTTCCCACCATCCCTATCAGGAAGGGACGCGCCGTAGAACGATGCCATGGTGCCGCGGCACTCCGCGGCGCCCCCGAGGCCGGGCACTGGTCCGCGGCGCCCCGCCGTCGCGGGGGCTCGCCCTCACGCGCCCTCAGTGGGAGCCGGCCAGCCGGGCCAGGCGGCGCAGGGCTTCCACGCGGTCGCGGTCGCCGAGGCGGGCCCGCGCCAGGGCGTCCTCCAGGTAGGCCACCGTCTCGTCGTAACGGCGGCGGTCCACGGGATAGGGGTGGCCGTCCTTGCCGCCGTGGGCGAAGGAGAAGCGGGCGGGATCGCGGGTGCTGGCGGGGGTGCCGTAGACCAGCTCCGCCACCAGGGCGAGGGCCCGCACCGTGGCCGGACCCACGCCGGGCAGCCCGAGGAGGGCCTCGAAGTCGGCCGGCTGCCGCTCGTAGGTGGTGAGCAGCACGCTGCGCAGGCGCCGCGGGTCCACGTCGGCCAGGCTCACGCCGTGCCGGGCCGGCAGCCGCAGGCGGGCCACCTCGGCCAGCAGGCGGGCCGGTTCCTCGCGCGCCAGGGCGGCCGCCGCCTCCCGCGCGGGGCCGCTCTCGGCGGCCACCATGTTGAGCACCGCGCCCCCGCGGCGGTCGCAGCACACGGCGGCGTGGGGTTCCTCGACGAAGGAGCCCACCGTCTCCCCCAGCCAGTGGTAGCGCCGGGCGTAGGCCGTGGCCTCGTTCATCCCCTGTTGGACCACGCACCAGCGGCCGGCGCCGTCGAAGACGAGGAGGTGGTAGTAGAGGTCGTAGCCGTCCTGCACCGCCGCCGTGTCCACCTTGGCCGCCAGGCGGCTCGCCCGCACCAGGGGGGCCGGGTCGAAGCCGCTCCGCTCCGCGGCCGCCTCCACCTCGGCCGGCGTGCGCCGCGCCGCGGCGCCCTTCCCCCCGGCGGCGTGGAGCCCGATGTCCGGTCCCACCGCCCGCAGGGCTTCCTTGACGGCGCCGCCCACCGTGGTGGTGAGGCCGCTGGAGTGCCAGTCGAAGCCCAGGGCGCACCCGAAGGCCTGGAACCAGAAGGGATCGCTCAACCGGCGGAGGAGGCCGGGGACGCCCTCGGCATCCACCAGCACCAGGAGGAGGGCCCGGGCCAGGCGCACCATGCGCTCGAACAGCCAGCGCGGCGCCCGCCCGGCGTGGAGGGGGAGCTCCGCCGTCCCCGTATGCCGCCCGCTCACGGCAGGACCTTTCACTGGGCCTCGAACCGGTAGCCGACGCCCGGCACGGTGACGAAGAAGCGCGGGCGCGCCGGGTCGGGCTCCAGCTTGTCCCGCAGGTGGTGGACGTAGACGTCCACGGCCCGCGTCTCGCCGTAGAAATCCGGACCCCAGACGGCGTCCAGGACCTGCTGGCGCGTGAGGGCCCGCCCCCTGTTGAGGATGAAGAAGCGCAAGAGCTCCATCTCCCGCCGCGAGAGGGCCACGGGCCGCCCGCCGCGTGTGACCCGCCAGCCCTCCAGGTCCACCTCCACGTCGCCGAAGCGGAAGGGCGCCGCGGCCGCCGCCCCCCCGGCCCGCCGCAGGACGGCCCGCACCCGCGCCACCAGCTCCCGCGGGCTGAAGGGCTTGGTGACGTAGTCGTCGGCCCCCAGCTCCAGGCCCAGGATCCGGTCCGACTCCCCGTCCCGGGCGGTCACGAAGATGACGGGCGGGCCGCCGTCCTGGCGCAGGAGGCGGCACAGGCGGAAGCCGTCGTCGTCGGGGAGCATGATGTCCAGGACGACCACGTCGAAGCGTTCCCGCTCCAGGGCGGCGCGGCAGCCGCGCCCGTCGGCCTCGGTCCGCACCTCGAAGCCGGCCAGGCGCAGGTTGTAGGCGATGAGCTCCCGCACCGCCTCCTCGTCCTCCACCACCAGGACGCGCGCACCCACCGTCTCCGCCACCTCGCGCGGGACCGCCTCCCCGACGGCCGCGGCCCGGCCCCGTACCGCGGTTCCCCCGCGGTTCCATTTTAGACCCCCATGCCGCCGGGGCGGCACCATCGGGGATGAAAAGGTGAACCCCGCCGGGTACACCGGCAGAGCGAGGGTTCCATGGTCGGTCCCAGGGCCGTTTCGGGTAATTTTTACACCCTGGGCCGACCCGCCCTCGGTGGAATTTTTACGCGAACCAATCCCGGCAGCGCCTCCTCGGTCCCGACTCGGCCTCCATCCGGCCTGAATGGGCCTCCTACCCCAGCCTTGAGGCCTGGTTCCCCAGGCTTCGCGTAAAAATTCCACACCCCTTCCCCAAAGGCATGGTGGAAAAATTACCTCAACACCTGCGGAGGGGGGGGTCGAACCGGCTCTCTGGCCGCCGCGGCGCCGCCAGCGGGGGATGGAGCTGGCAGTAATTGGCGCTTTTCAAGTTAGCTAGCGCCGATCCCCGACGGTTCCGGCCACGCCCTCTAGCGCGCCAACGGCCGCTCCTCCCCCGCCCCCCTTGCCGGCACCAGGCGGTAGCCGACGCCGCCCACCGTCTCCACAGCCGGTCCGCCGGGACCGAGGCGGGCCAGCCTGCGCCGCAGCAGCGCCACGTAGCTGTCAACGACCCGGGGCGTGCGGGCGGCACCGCCGCCCCACACCTCGCCCAGGAGCAGCTCCCGCCCCACGGCCCGCCCCATCCGCCGCGCCAGGGCCAGCAGCAGGTCCCGCTGCCGGGGCGAGAGGTCCACGCGCCGGCTCGCCAGCCGGACGACGCCCGTGCCCGGGTAGAAAAGGGCGTCCCCGAGCCGGAGCACACCGGGCACGTCCGCCCCCCTCCACCCGCAAGGGGAAGGCAGCCGTCCAGCCTCACCCGCCGCACCCGCGGGAGAGCGCTGGCCATTCCCGCCCCCGCACGCGCGGCAGTCGCCGCCCAGGGCGCCTCGACCCGCCAGCCGCCGGCACCGGGCCAGCAGCTCGCGCGGGTCGCAGGGTTTGCGGAGCCAGCAGTCGGCACCCAACTCGAGCGCGGCGATCTCCCACTCGCGGGAGACGGCGCCCGCCGCCGTGGCCAGGACCACGACCCCCACGCGACCCGCCAGCCCCCGCACACGATCCAGGAGGGTCAGGAAGCCCACCCACGACTCGGCCAAGCCGTCTAGGTCGAGCAAGACGACGTCGGGCCGGTGCCACTCCAGCCGCTCCGCGCAGTGGGATAGACGGGCCATGACCCACACTCGCCAGCCGTCGCCCCGCAGCACCCGGGCGTGACCCGCCCTGTCCTCCGGAGCCACCGCCACCACGAAGGCCTCCGGGTCCCTCACCAACCCACCCTCACCCCGCCTCCTCCGCGTCCGCGGCGGGCCACGCCCCAGTCCGCGGCCCGCCACGCCCCCCTGCGGCCCGCCGGGACACCGCCAACGAACCGCTGCACGTGGGACCGGATCAGCCGAAGCGACCCGTAAGGTACGCCTCGGTGCGGGGGTCGGTCGGCCGCGTGAACACCGCTGACGTGGGACCGAACTCCACCAGTTCCCCGCTCAGGAAGAAGCCGGCGAAGTCGGAGACGCGGGCCGCCTGCTGGAGGTTGTGGGTGACGATGAGGATGGCATAACGGCCCTTCAACTCCGCCAGCAGGTCCTCGATGCGCTGGGTCGAGACGGGGTCCAGGGCCGAGCAGGGCTCGTCCAGGAGCAGCACCTCCGGCTCGACGGCGATGGCCCGGGCGATGCAGAGGCGCTGCTGCTGCCCGCCGGAGAGGGCCGCGGCCGGCTCCCGCAACCGGTCCCGGACCTCGTCCCACAGGGCGGCCCGGCGCAGGCTCTCCTCCACCCGCTCCGGCCCGGACCGCCGGGGCACCCCTCCCAGCCGTAGTCCCATAGCCACGTTGTCGAAGATGGAGTGGGTGGGAAACACCGTTGGCCTCTGGAACACCATCCCCACCCGACGGCGTACCAGCATGGGCTCCACACCAGGGCTGTAGATGTCCACGCCGTCCAGCAGCACCCGCCCCGTCACCCGGGCTTCCGGCAGCGTCTCGTGCAGCCGGTTGAGGCAACGGATGAAGGTGGACTTGCCGCACCCCGACGGCCCCATGACGGCCGTCACCGCCCGCGGAGCCACCGTCATGCTGATGTCGCGCAGCACCTGCTTGCGTCCGAAGAAGGCGCTCAGCCCCTCCGCCGCCAGCCTGCTCGGTCCGGCCTCTCCGACCACGGCCGTCGGCTGGATTCGCGCCATGACCGCCTCGCTCATAGGACCTCACTCTCCTCTCGTCATCCTCTCCCGCGTCAGGGCGCGGGCACCCACCGCCAGAGCCAGCACCAAGCCCACCAACACCAGGGCGGCCGCCCATGCCTGCCGGTGCCAGTCGTCGAAGGGCGCGATGGCGTAGGTGAAGATCTGGACCGGCAGGGTGGCGATGGGCTCCCGCGGGTCCAGGGACCAGAAACGGTTGCCGAAAGCCGTGAAGAGGAGGGGTGCCGCCTCCCCCGCCACGCGGGCAAGGGCTACCAGGCATCCGGTCACGATACCGGCCCGTGCGGCCGGCAGCGCCACGTAAACAAAGGCCTTCCAGCGGGGGGCGCCGAGGGCCAGGGCGGCCTCCCGCAGCGAGGCCGGCACGAGCCGCAGCATCTCCTCCACCGTCCGGGCCACGATGGGCAACATGATGATGGCCAGGGACAGGGCACCTGCCGCGGCCGAAAAGTGCTTGGTGCTCTGGACCAGGAGGGCGTAGACGTAAACGCCCATGACGATGGCCGGCAACCCCGACAGCACATCGCACAGGAACCGGACGGTGTCGCCCAGGAGCCCCCCTCCCACCTCCACCATGAAACCGCCGGTGAGAATCCCGAGGGGCACGGCCACCAGGGCCGCCAGGGCCAGCACTTCTAGTGAGCCGGCGATGGCGTTGGCCATGCCCCCGCCGGTTTCCCCCACCGGCTTGGGCAGCTCCGTGAAGAAGGCCAGGTCCAGGGCCGACGCGCCCCGGAACGCCAGCCACCCCAGGAGCAATGCGAGGGGCAGGATCGCCACGACGGCGCTGCCCGCCGCCCCGGCCTCGGCCAGCCTCCCCCACGTCATGCGCCGGCGGAAGTCGGCCGGCACGGCCAAGCCCGCCCCGGCCGTCTCGAGTTCCGTCGCCGCGTCCGCCGCCACACCTCTCGCCGCGCCCGCGGTCATATCCTCATCCCCCCCGCTCCGGCCCGCACCAGCCGCCAGACCATCAGCCGACCCGCCACGTTGACCAGCATCGTCACGGCGAAGAGGACCGCACCCACCTCCATGAGGGCCGCCAGGTGCAGGTCCTCCACCGCCTCGGTGAACTCGTTGGCCAGCACCGACGCCAGGGTGTAGGCCGGCGCCAGGAGGGAGAGGGAGACCTGCGGCGTGTTGCCGATGACCATGGTCACCGCCATGGTCTCCCCCAGGGCGCGCCCGAAGCCCAGCATCACCGCCCCCACCAGCCCCGCCCGTCCGTACCGCATGACGGCCAGGCGGATGGTCTCCCACCGGGTGGCCCCGAGGGCCAGCATGGCCTCCCGCTGTTCCCGGGGAACGGCCGCCAGTACCTCCCGCGCCACGGCGCTGATAATGGGGATCACCATGAAGGCCAAAATGAGGGCTGCCGTCAGCATTCCGACGCCCAGGGGCGGCCCCGCGAAAAAGGGCGTCCAGCCGAGAGCCACCGCCGCGGGACCCTGCACGTGGTTTAGGAGCCACGGCGCCACCACGAAGAGACCCCACAGGCCGATGACCACACTCGGCACCGCCGCCACCAGTTCCACGAGGAACCCGACGATGCCCCGCACGGCGGGCGGCGCCAGCTCCGAGAGGTACACGGCGATGCCCAGGGCCAGGGGCACCGCCACCAGGCACGCCAGCACCGACGAGACCAGGGTCCCCCAGATGAGGGGGAGGGCGCCGAAGTCGCCGGCCACCGGGTCCCAGGCCTGTCCCGTCAGGAAACCCGGTCCGAACCGGGCCAGGGACGGCCATGCCGCCCGTGCGAGCACGTAGAAAAGGTGAAGGGCGAGCAGGGCCACAACGGCCCCGCCCGCCCCCAACACCAGCCGGAAGATGCGGTCGCTCACCGCGAGATCACCACGGAGCGCGTCCCGGCGTTCCAGACCACCTTGTAGCCCAGCGCCTCGCTCACGAAGCGCACCGGCACGAAGGTCCGCCCGGCCACGATGGCCGCCGGCGCCTCCAGGGACACCGTGCGGGGCGAGCCGCCCGCCCGCACCTGTCCCGTCCTCTGCCCGATGATGAGCTCCACCGTGCGGTCCCCGTCCCGGACCACCACGGCCCGCCGGGCGGCCACCCACTCCACCTTGGCACCCAGAGCCTCGGCGATGAGGCGCACCGGCACCATGGCGCGGCCCGTGGCGATATAGGGGGCGGCCTCCAGGGCCGTCTTCCGGCCCCTCACGTCGGCCTCCGGCCGGCCGATCGTCAGCGTCACCGCCCCTCCGCCCGCGCGTCCCCCCGCCTGGGGCAGGAGGGCCCGGCCCCCGTACTTTATGAGCGCCAGGCGCGCCTCCACCTTGGGCATGATCTCGGCCGGCAGGCGGCCGTACTTGAGGCCCTAGTTGTACCGCTGGCCCTCGTGGGTGACCCACCAGGCCAGGTTGGCCACGGCCCGGCCCTTGGCCTCGTCCTTCTGGTCCGCGTAGATCAACAAGTAGGTGAAGCCGCTGATGGGGTAAACGCCCTTGCCCGGCGCGTCGGTGATGGAGACCCGCAGGTCCGCGGGCATGTCGTCCACGGCGCCGGCGGCGGCCCGCGAGACGGAGGCCAGGTCGGCCTTGACGAATTCACCGTTCCTGTTCTGCACGGCGCCGTAGTCCAGGTTGTTCTCCAGGGCGTAGATAAGCTCCACGTATCCGAGGGCGCCCGGCGTCCGCTTGACGAGGCCGGCCACGCCCTCGTTGCCCTTGCCGCCCAGCCCCGTCGGCCACTGGACCGCGGTGCCGCGCCCCACCCGCTCCGCCCACTCCCTGCTCACCTTGCTCAGGTAGTCGACCCAGATGTAGGTGGTGCCGCTCCCGTCCGAGCGATGGACCACCACGATGTCCTTGGCCGGAAGCTGCAGGCCGGGGTTCAGCTCCTGGAGCCGCGGATCGTCCCATTTCTTGATCTTGCCCAGGAAGATGTCGGCCAGCACCGGCCCGGTGAAGCGCACCGTCACGTTGCCCGGCATGTTGTAGGTGGGCACCACGGCGCCCAGGGCCGTGGGGATGTGGAGGATGGCGCCCGGCGCCTTGGCCAGCTGCTCGTCGGTCATGGGGGCCGTCGCTGGCGCCGAAGTCCACCGTCTGTTCGGTTATCTGCCGGATCCCACCGCCGCTGCCGATTGACTGGTAGTTGACCCGGACCCCCTTCTCCCGTCTATACACGTCGAAGTATTTGGAATATAGCGGGTAGGGGAAGGTGGCCCCCGCCCCCGTCAGCACCCGCGCCTCCTCGGCCGCCTTGACCACCGCCGACAGGGGTCCCGCCGCGAGGACCGCCGTCACGACGGCCATGGCCACGGCCGCCTCGCTCCACCGCCCGTACCGCCGCCCCCGCCACGCTCCGCTGCCCCTACCACCTGCCCGTTGCCGCTCCCGCACCTCTTGCACCACTCCTTTCTAGGGTCTCGCCACGACGTTAAAGTCACCCCTTTAACGCTGGGTTCACGCCTCGTTGGAAAGCCGTTAACGAGGGATTAAGAGCCTGTGAAAGGCGGCGGCCACCATGCCGCCCTTCCGGCGGCCGCCGTGCCGCCCCGCCGGCGCCCCGGGGCCCGCTCGCCGGCCCGCGCCGACCCGCCCGCCGCTCAGTCCTCCGCGCCGAGAAACAGGGAGAAGGGCACCGCCGCCGTGCGGGCGTCCAGGGCCAGAGCCTCCCGTCCGCCGTAGAGCACCACCGCCAGACCCAACCGCTGGCCCAGGGCCTCGCGCAGGGCGTGCAGCCCTCGCAGGGCGTCCCGGCCGAGGGAGCAAGCCCACTTCACCTCCACGGCCGCCAGGCGCTCCCCGCGCGCCAGAAGGAAGTCCACCTCCCTGCCCTCGTAAGTCCGCCAGAAATAAACCTCCACCCGCGGGTCCGAGGCGCCGATCAGCTTCCGCAGTTCCGCCGCAACCCAGGTCTCGACCAGTTGCCCCTGCCGTCCCTGGCGCTCCGCGTCCTCCCAGACGTCGATGCCGGCCAGGTGGCAAGCCAGGCCCGTGTCGCCGAGATAGAGGCGCGGAGCCTTGACACCGCGCTTCACCACGGAGACGTGGTACGGCCGCACGGTGAAAACCTGGTAGGTCAGCTCCAGGATGACCAGGTAGCGGCGGACCGTCGTCTGGCTGAGCCCCACGTCCCGGGCCAGTTCCGCCGTGTTGAGGAGACGCCCCGTGGAGCCGGCCAGGACCGCCAGCAGGCGGGCGAACTCGGGCAGGTGTTCCAGCCTCGCCAGGTCCCGCACATCCCGCTCGAGGTACGTCTGCCGGTAGGAGTAGAACCACTCCGACCGGGCCGAGGCGGTGGGGGCCAGGACGGCGGGGGGATAGCCGCCTTGCAGCAGAGGCTGCAGGCAATCCTCCCGCGTCGCCGCGGCGCGCGCCGACAAGGGGGCGAGGAAGGCTTCGGCCGTGGGCGCCGTGAAAAGGCGCGGGATGGTGTCCGGCAACGGGCGGCCCAGGGTTTCCGCCCAGCAGAAGGGATGGAGTTCCAGCACCGCGACGCGGCCCGCCAGGGTCTCGGAGACCCTCTGGAGGAGCCGCACGTTGGCCGACCCGGTCAGAAGGAAGCGGCCGGGACGCCTGTCCCGGTCTATGGCCAGCTTGACGGCCCGCAGCAGGTCGGGGGCAACAGCACCGCCCGGCACCGACGCTCCTGTATAATGGGCCGGGCCGGGAGAGAGGACGGCGATGGCAGTGGAGGCAAGGGCCACATCATCCGGCGGGCCGGCCGTGGTCCTCTTCGTCTGCGTCCACAACGCGGGGCGGAGCCGGATGGCCGAGGCCTTCTTCAACCACTACGCCCGTGAGCGGGGGCTGGCCGGTCGCTTTCGCGCCGAGTCGGCGGGCACCCTCCCGGCCGACCGGGTGAATCCCCAGGTGGTGGCGGCCATGCGCGAGGTGGGCCTCGACCTGGCGGGGCATCGGCCGCGGCTCCTCACCGCCGCCGACGCCGAGCGCGCCTTCCTCGTCGTCACCATGGGTTGCGGGGTCGCCGAGGCGTGCCCCGGCGGCTTCCTCCGCGTGGACGAGGACTGGGGTCTCCCCGACCCCCACGGCCAATCCTTGGCGGAGGTGCGGCGCATCCGCGACCAGGTGCGCGACCGCGTCCTCGCTCTCCTGGACCGCCTTCCAGCCGGTGCCCGATCTTGAGCGCCCCAAGGGCAACCGAGGCACCTCGCCCCTCCGGCCGACGTGAGACCGGCCTGCGGAGGGAGTACCAGCGTTCGAGACGGGCCCCGCGGTATGCTCCCCATCCCCACCCACCTAACCTGTGGCGAAATCCTTGCGTTTCGCCGCCAACCGATAACGGCGGCTCACCGATTCTAGGAAAGCCACCAAGTGCTGACGGCCACCCAGGTCCCGCAGCGGGAGGAGCGGCGCGATCTTGCGCCGCATAGAGTGCAGGGTCAGGTCGCCAGGATGCACGACCACCATCCGGATCCCCCTGCCGGCGCATAGGCCCAGTTTCATCAAGTCCCGGGCGCGCTGTCTGAGGGCCTCGTCGTCGGTGAACCGCTCCGTGGCGCCGTAATGCTGGGGTCCGTTGAATTCGAAGGCCACACCGGGCGGATAGAACCGGTCCAACTGCATCCTCTCTCCCGTCAGGGGATTCACCAGAAAGCCCGGCGCGGCGTCGTCCTGGAAATCGTCCGCTGCAACCAGCAGCGAAAGATACTCCCGCATGATGGCCTCCCCGAGGAAGGGGGCGCGCTCCAAGCGCCGACCGACTCTCTCCACCTCCGCCAACGCCCTCTCGTAAAAGGGATCCCGGAGGGAGAATCGCACCGGCGCGCGCCTGTGCTCCTGAGCCACATCCAGCCAACCCGCCCCTGCTAAGTCGGCGACGGCTCGTCTCACGGTTTTCCTGTTATCGCCCGTCATGTCAATGAGGTTTCCATACCTGAACTCGCCGGACGGGTACCGGAAGGCAGGCAACAACTGGAGGTAACCATAGAGGATACGCCCCCGCACCCCCACCCGTCGGTCTGCCAACAGGTCACCCGGAATGGGGACGCTATCCCCTCCGGCTGCCGCGGCCCTGCCCCCCCTGCCACGACCGCCGGATCCGCCCGCAAGCCAGCCGCTCTCCCTGAGCGCAGCCATGCATCCCAGAACGGTTTTCCGCGACAACCCCGCTCGCCGTTCCAGCCGCGTCACCCGAGCCGCCTCCTTGTCCTCCGCGCAGCGCAAGAGACCCCAAACCACCTTGGCCGCCGCCGACAGGACGGGGTCCCGAAGGAGGGTTACCGGCACCTGAATCCTCGAGCGGGCGAGCACAACCTCCCACGGACTCATTGCGCCTATATTATGCCATATCAGGTATCTCTTGGGCTAGCCCTTCTCTTCGGGTATTTTCTCCACCAGGCTCCAGCACCCAGGTGGTGGAATTTTTACGCGAAAGGTGCCCGCAAGGGCACCACCCGGTCTCATGGGGCACCCTCGCCACCCAAAACCAGCCCCAAAGGAGGGCTTGGACCGCGACTCAGGCGCGGTCTGGCGGCGCCCACGGGGATGCGCACCACCCGCCACCCCGCTTCGCGCAAAAATTCCACCAATGACGTCAGCTCCGGGTGTGGAATTATTACCCCAAGGAGGCAAAGCCCCGCCCTCGTCTTCTTTCATTTGATTACTTTTATCCCCGAGGTCGCGGAACACAGAATTTACAACGTGGTCATCCTTCGTTCACCGTTTTGTTGTCGTTTCCGGTTTACCCTTACCGAGGAGATCTGCAAGAGAGACAAAAGGCGCCGGCGCCGAACCCCCTCTCCCTGAGCATGGGGCGGCGGTCACGCGCGGCACCAACCGACGCGGCGAAGAGGGAACACGCCGGCGGCGAGGAGGGTTCGCCTTGACGCAGGGATCAATGGCTTTGGTCAAACTCGCCATCGGCCTCCTGACGGTGGGCGCCGTGACAGGCATAGCCGGCCGCCTCTCCACCGAGGCGCCCGGTGACGCCGGGAGAGAGTCCGGACTCGATCCGTCGGTGCGAGCGACCGTGACACCGGATCAACAAGAAACATCGGAGGGAGAGGGTGAAGACCCCTATGGGTACCGATCCGCACCCTGGCGCGACGAATACCGCCTTGACCCGGCGTGGAGGGGGAACAACGGGCTGCCGCGCTGGCGGGCACGGACGCGCGCTTCCTGATGAGGCGATGGCACGGGGAACCGCGGCGTTCACCGGCGAGACCTTCACCGCTATGAACACGCGGGTCACCGTCTTGGGCGCCCGCGGCCTGCGACCGTGGTTTCGCGCCGTCGAGGCCACCCTGAGCCGCTTCGATCCCGCAAGCCCTCTTTCCCGGCTCAACGCCGCCGCCGGCGGATGGGTCGTGGTACCGCCCCTCCTTTACCACGCCATCCGCCACGCCCTCCATGCCGCGCTCCTCACCGACGGAGCCTTCGACCCGACGGTGCTCCACGCCGTGGAAGCCACCGGTTATCGGCGCAGCTTCGAGCTGGGGCCGCTACCCGACCACCCGCCCGTGCCCGCCGGCCGCTGGCGGGAGGTGAGACTCCGGGCCGCGGACGGGGCTGTCCGCCTTCCGCCCGGCGTCGGGCTGGACCTGGGCGGGGTGGGCAAGGGATTGGCCGTGGACGGGGCCCTGCACAGGCTCGCAGACACCGCCCCCGTGGTGGTGGACGCGGGGGGCGACGTGGGAGTCCGAGCGACGCCGTGGGGTCCGCCGGTCATGGTGGAGGTCGCCCACCCTCTGCAACCCCGCCGCCTCCTGGCGCGCCTGCCCCTATCGAGCGGAGCCGTGGCAACCTCCAGCATCCTCCGCCGGCGCTGGGGACCCGGTCTGCACCACATCATCGACCCCCGCACCGGCCGGCCGGCCAGGGCCGGTGTCGTCACGGCCACCGTGCTGGCGGGCCGGGCCGCCGTGGCCGACGTCCTGGCCACGGCCTGCATCGTCCTGGGTGTTGGCGAAGGCATCGCCCTTCTACAGGAGCACGGCTGCGGGGGCATCCTCGTCACGGACGCAGGCCGCGTCGCGGCCACGCCCGGCCTGGGGTCGTACCTCGATGTCTGAAGAAAACCCGACGCGGAGGGCGGCGGAGACCGCGGGAATGGTCGCCCTGGTGGCGGCGGCGGTCGGACTGGTTTTGCTCCTGGATCCCGTCGTCATGGGCCGGGCCTTTCGCACCTGGGCCCTGGCGCGCTCCTCGGGGCTGGTGGCCTATATGCTCCTCTGGGCCTCCGTGTGCCTCGGGCTCGCCCAATCCATGGGTCTGCTGCGCCGTCGCCTCGGCGCCGCCGTGGCGGACCTGCACTGCTTCGTCTCGGTGGCCGCCCTCTACGTGACCGTCTTCCACGCCGCCATCCTCCTCTGGGATCGGCATACGCCCTTCCTCCTGCACGAGGTGCTGGTGCCCTTCGAGAGCCGCCACCGGCCCTTCCTCGTCGGCATCGGTGTGACGGCCCTGCACGTCCTCCTGGCCACCGTCGTGACCACCTACCTGCGCACCTGGGTCGACGCGCACTGGTCCCGGCGGCTCCACCGGGCGACCGTGGTGGCCTTTCTCCTGGCCCTCGCGCACGGCGTGTTCCTGGGGACGGACACTTCCCACCCCCTCGTGCGCCTGTTGTACGTGGAGACGGGCCTGGCCGCCGCGGTCCTGGCCGTCGCCCGGGCAAGCCTCGGGTCAAGGCAGCCCGCAGCCCCCTCCCCTCTCCGACTCCCGCCGACCGGATCGGCGCCACGCGCCGCAGCGGGCCGGGCGGAGGGCGCGGCCGACCCAGAGAAGGAGAAAAGGTAGCCGTTGACACGCGACGAGCCCTCTGGCAGGCTAAGGACCTGAGGGTCGAGAGGCCGGCGGTTCGGGATCAGACGGCCCTCCTGGCTTGGGATCGTGGAGCCAGGACCGCGGCCTTGGGTAGCCAGGCCGCAGCTCGACCGCCGGAGTGACCGGGGGGCGTCTTTGGGCAAGGTACTGCCGTACCGCAGCGTCAAGGAGATCGAGACCGAGCGCCTCCTCAAGGAGATAGGCTCCGCCCTCCAGCAGGAGGGTTCCACGGTCCTCGTCATCGTCCACCATCCGGAAAGCGGGGTCCAGAGCTTTTGCAACCAACCCCTGCCCCAGGCCTACCAGACCATCATCAGCATGCTGGAGATCTCCAAGGTCGGCCTGCTCCAGGAGCTGGGCGCCCTCTGAGGGATCGGCCCCACGTGGCCGTCCTGGGCGCCGGAACCGGAGCGGAGCCGCGGCACCTCGCCCTGGGCGAGGAGCTGGGACGCCATCTGGCCCTGGCCGGCGCCGTCGTGCTGTGCGGCGGCCTCGGGGGCGTCATGGAGGCGGCGGCGCGCGGCGCGGCCCAGGCGGGCGCCCTCGTGGTCGGCATCCTGCCGGGTCCCGACCGCCTGGCAGCCAACCCCCACGTCCACGTGTCCCTGGCCACCGGCCTCGGGGAGGCCCGCAACGCCCTCCTGGTCCGGGCAGCCGACGCCTGCGTGGCCGTGGGCGGCGGTTGGGGCACCCTCTCCGAGATAGCCCTGGCCAGGCGCATGGGTAAACCCGTGGTGGCCCTCTCCACCTGGCGCCTGCAGCCGCCCCCCTCCGGCGCGGCCGACCCCCTCCCGCCAGCCGGAGCCTCGCCCGGCGGAGCCGATCCCCTCTTCCGGGAAACCGACTCCCCCGCCGAGGCCGCCGTCCTCGCCCTCACCCTGGCCGGCGCCCCCCCGCCGCCCCTCTGTCCGGACCGGGCGCCGCCCGCCGCGGCATCGCCCCTGCCGTGGACCGACCCGGGCAGGGCGGCCGCCGCGTCCCGTGGCACGGCCGGCGACACACCCGACGGTGCGTCGGAAAGGGCAGCCAACAGTGCACCCGGCGGCGCGGCTGCAGGCACGCCCGTGCAGGCCTCCTACACGGGGCAACCTGGTCGGCCGGGCACCTGGACCGTCAGTCCTGCCACCGGCGGCGCGCCCCTGGCCCAACACCCCAACCTGGCCCAGGCCCTCCGCCTGGCCGGCGTGGCCCTGGCCGGCGACCCGCCGCCCCGCCCGGGTGGGCCTGGCCCCTCCGGCCTCATCTCCCCCAGCGTCGCCGGGGGAGAGGTGCGTATCGGCCGTCGCCTCGTCATGAGTCCCGGCGTCGCCAACGGCCAAGTCAGGTTGGACGGCACGGAGCTGGCCGTCGGCGCGGTCCTGGAGCGGCTGGCCGAGACCCTATCCGTGGCCGGTCTGCGCGAGCACTACCCCATTCTCTCGGAAGCCGAGGTGGCCGCGTGCCTCCGCTTCGCCGCCGACGTCCTCGCCGGGGTGCGGCTGCGCTAGACGGCTGCCGGGGCGAGGGGCGCGCCCCGCTCTAGCGCAGCGCCCAGACCGCCGTGACCCGGGCGCGGAACTCCACCAGGCCCGGCTCCACCGGCGTGGAGGCCGCGGCCTCCGCCGCCGCCTCCCGCGCCCTCAACACCGGCACCGGCACAGGCGCCTCCGCCTCGGCCAGGCTCACTATGTCACCCAGGCTCGCTCCCGCCGCCCGGGCCAGGGCCTCGGCCCGTGCGCGGGCATCCTCCACCGCCCGTCCCAGGGCCTGCCTCCGCACCGCCGCCTCGTCAGACAGGCCGAAGCCCACGCCGCTCACGTTGTTGGCCCCGGCCGCCACGGCCGCGTCCACCACCTGGCCCACCCGCCCCAGGTCGCGGACGGTAACGCTCACCTGGTTGGCCGCCCGGTAGCCCGTGAGCCGGGGACCCTTGCCGCTGTAATCGTAGTCGGGACCGAGACCCAGCCAGGCCGTCTGGACGTCCTCCCGGGCCACCCCCAGGCGTAGCACGGCCTCCACCACCGCCTGGGCCAGACGAGCGCTCTCAGCCTGGGCCTGCCGGGCCGTGGCGGCCCGCGTCTCCACGCCCACCTGGAGCCGCGCCGCGTCGGGCCTGGTCCGCACCACCCCTTCGCCGGCCACGCTCACGACCCGCTCACCGGCCGTGGCGCCTCGCTCGCCGCCGGAGGCCCCGCCATCCTGGGCCGCGGCCGCCCGCGCACCCCGGGGCTCCAACGCCGCCACCGCCAGG
>CAYXQP010000028.1:0-15895 GCA_964467515.1 uncultured Eubacteriales bacterium
CGCGGGGGCGGGCGCGCTCCGGGCCGCCTGGGGCGTCCTGGCGGCGCTGTATCCCGGCTTCCTCCTCGCCAACCTGGTGCTCCTGGACTCCGCCCACGGCTGGCGCGGTACCTGGTTCGTCCTCCTGGTCGTTTGGGCTTCCGATACCGCCGCCTACTTCACCGGGCACCTGGCGGCCCGCGCCGGCCTCGGCGCCGCCCGCCCCTTCGTCAGCGTGAGCCCGGGCAAGACGGTGGCGGGGACGTGGGCGGGGCTCGTCGCCGGCCTCGGCGCCGGCGCCGCCCTCGTGATCCCCCTGCGGCCTTTCTGCCTGGCCTGCGCGCCTGGAGCCGGCCTCCTGGCCGCCGGGGCCGCCCTCGGCCTTTTGGGGGGGCTGGCCGGCCTGACGGGGGACCTCTTCGAATCCGTCCTCAAGCGGGCCGCGGGGCGCAAGGACGCGGGCGGCCTCATCCCCGGCCACGGGGGGGTGCTGGACCGGTTCGACAGCCTGGCCTTTGCCGCGCCCGTCCTCTACTGGCTCCTGCGCCTCCTGGAGCTGTTGGCGCAGGGGCCGCGGTGAGGGCGGGCCGGCCGCCGGATGCGCGGAGACGCGGTGGCGCGCGGCCTGGCCGCCGTTGACCGCGGCCTGGCCGCCGTTGAGCGTGGCCTGGCCGCCGTTGACCGCGGCCCGCCCGTTGGCCCATCATCACCTGGAGCCCTTGGAGCAGCCGGCGGCGGCCGCGCCGGCCGGCTGCTCTCGGGCCGGCCCTTGCCGGAGGGTGGGAGGGGGTGGAGGCGATGCGCGTCTACGCGGGGCTGGCCGCCTATTTCCTCGTGGCCTTCCTGTTCCTCAAGTATGCCATGCCCTTCCTCTTCCCCTTCGTGCTGGCCGCCTTCCTGGCCGTCCTCATCGATCCCGCCGTGTCCGCCATGGAGGCCCGGTGGCGCCTGCCCCGCTCCGTGGGCGCGGCCTTGGTGATCCTGGTGCTCCTGACAGCCCTCACGGTGCTGACGGTGGCGGGCCTCTCCCGCCTCGGGGCGGAGCTCGTCAACCTCTCCGCCAGCCTGCCGGCCGTCTACGGCCGGTTGACGGAGGCGGCCAGCCGGGCCGCCGAGTTCATGGGCCGGGTGTCCGCCGGTCTGCCGCCCGTCCTGCGGGACGCCCTTGACCGGCAGACGGCCGGTGCCGTCAACTCGGCGCAGGGGTTGGTCCAGGCGCTGCTGGCCTGGCTCCAGTCGGTGCTCGGCGGCCTCCCGGGGCTGCTCATGATCTTTCTCATCACCGGCATCGCCACCTACCTGGCGAGCCGCGACAAGGCCGTCATCAGCCGCTTCCTCCTGGCGTGGACGCCTCCCGGATGGCGCCGGGGGGTCCTGAGCGTCAAATCGGACCTGACGGCTTCCACCGTGGGGCTCATCAAGGCCCAGTTCATCCTGGTCCTCCTGACCTTCCTGGTGATCCTGGCCGGGCTGAGCTGGCTGGGGACCCCCTACGCCCTCACCCTGTCGGTCCTGAGCGCTCTCCTGGACGTCCTCCCCGTCCTGGGGCCGGCCCTGGTGTTCGTGCCGTGGGCCGCCTGGGCCGTGATCACCGGCGAGGCGGGGCTGGCCGTCTTTCTCCTCGCCCTCTACGGGGCGGTGGCCCTGGTGCGCGGGGTCGCCCAGCCCTACGTCATCGGCGAGCGCCTCGGCCTTCACCCTCTCACCGTCCTCCTGGCCCTCTACCTCGGCTTTCGCGCCTTCGGGCCCGCCGGCTTCGTGTACGGCCCCCTCATGGCCATCGTGCTCAAGGCAGCCATGGCGGCCGGGCTCCTGCCCTCGTCGCCCGCCGGCGGGGGCGAGGAGGGCGCGCACCGTGACGGGTGAAGCCCGAAGGGAGCGCTCTGCCGCCGCCGGCGCTGCCGGGGGGCGGGAGGGGGGAGGGGCGGGGCCGCGCGGCCTCGCCATCCTGGGCTCCACGGGTTCCGTCGGCCGCCAGACCCTGGAGGTGGTCGGCGGGCTGGCCGGTCGCTGGCGGGTGGTGGCCCTGGCGGCCCGGCGCAACGCCGATCTCCTGGCCGAACAGGCCCGCCTGGTGCGCCCGGACCTGGTGGCCCTGCTGGACGAGGCGGCGGCGGGCCGGGCCCGGGAGCTGCTGGCGCCTCTCGGCATCCGGGTGGCGGCCGGCGCCGAGGGGCTGCTGGAGGCGGCCACCCACCCCGAGGCAGCCTTGGTCGTCTCGGCCCTGGTGGGGGCGGCCGGGCTGCTACCGACCCACGCCGCCCTGCGGGCGGGCAAGGACGTGGCCCTCGCCAACAAGGAAACCCTCGTCACGGCGGGGCACCTGGTCATGGACCTGGTCCGGCGGGGGGGCGTGCGGCTGCTGCCCGTGGACAGCGAGCACAGCGCCGCCTTCCAGTGCCTGCAGGCTGCCGGCCCCGTCCGGGAGGGGGAGAGGCCGCCGGGCGTGCGGCGGCTCCTCCTCACGGCTTCCGGAGGCCCCTTCCGCGGCTGGGACCGGGAGCGGCTGGCCCGGGCCACGCCGGCCCAGGCCCTCCGTCACCCCACCTGGCGCATGGGCGACCGCATCACCGTGGACTCGGCCACCCTCATGAACAAGGGTCTGGAGGTCATCGAGGCCCACTGGCTCTTCGGCCTGGATTACGACGCCATCGAGGTGCTGGTGCACCCCGAGAGCCTGGTCCACGCCTTGGTGGAGATGGAGGACGGGGCGCTCCTGGCCCACCTGAGCCTCCCCGACATGCGCCTGCCCATCCAGTACGCCCTCACCCACCCCGAGCGGGTGCCGTCGCCCGTGGGCTTCCTGGACCTGGCGCGCGGCGGCGGCCTCCACTTCGAGGCCCCCGACCTGGACAACTTTCCCTGCCTGGAGCTCGCCCGCGCCGCAGGGCGGACGGGCGGCACGGCGCCGGCCGTCCTCAACGCCGCCAACGAGGTGGCGGTGGCCGCCTTCCTGCAGGGCCGCATCGGCTTCCTGTCTCTGCCGGAAGTCATTAATATGGTTATGAGCGCCCACCGTCCCCGTCCCCGACCGACCCTGAGCGAGATCCTGGAGGCCGACGCCTGGGCGAGGGAAGAGGCGGGCGCCTGGGTGGAGAGAATGAAGGGCGGGAAGGTGACCCTGTGACCCTGGCCGTGGTGGTGGTGGTCTTCGGCGCCCTGATCTTTTTCCACGAGTTCGGGCACTTCCTCGTGGCCCGGGGCGCGGGCGTGCGGGTGGACGAGTTCTCCCTTGGCTTCGGTCCCCGTGTCTTCGGCCTCCGCCGCGGCGAGACGGCCTACAACCTGCGGCTCGTGCCCCTGGGGGGCTTCGTGCGGCTGGCCGGGCTCTACCCCGCGCGGCCGGGGGACGAGCCGCCGCCGGGCAAGAGCTTCCAGGACAAGACGGTGGCCCAGCGTCTCGGCGTCATCGCCGCCGGGCCGGGAGCCAACCTGATCCTGGCCTTCCTGCTCTTCACGGCCGTCCTGGCCGTCTTCGGCGTCTCCCGGCCCACCCTCGTCATCGGGCGCGTGCAGCCGGACTCGGCCGCCGCCGCGGCGGGAATCCTGCCCGGCGACAGGGTGCTCGCCGTGGACGGGCGCCCCGTGGGCGGCTGGCTCGAGCTCCAACGGGCCATCGCCGGCCGTCCGGAGAGCCGTCTGCGCCTCACCCTGGCGCGGGACGGGGGCGAGGTGGAGGTGACCCTGGTGCCGCGCCGGCTGGACGGCCACGGCTTCGCCGGCATCGCCCCCGTCATGGAGAAGAGGCGCAGCCCCCTCTGGCGGGCCGTCCCCGAGGGCCTGGCGTGGACGGGAGGCGTCCTGGCCCTGACGTGGCAGGGTCTCCTGGCGGCGGTGCGGGGCGAGGGCATGGCCGAGGTGTTGGGCCCGGTGGGCATCGGCCAGCAGATCGGCGAGGCGACCCGGCTGGGGCTGGACTATCTCCTCACCATCACCGCCGTCATCAGCGTCAACCTGGCCTTCCTCAACCTCCTGCCCATCCCGGCCCTGGACGGTTCCCGCATCGCCTTTCTCGCGGTGGAAGCCGTGCGGCGCAAGCCCATCGACGCGGAGAAGGAGGGCTTCGTCCACTTCGTCGGCTTCGCCCTCCTCCTCCTGCTCCTTCTCGTGGTGACCTACCGGGACCTTTTGCGCCTCATGGGCGGCAGCGGCTGACGCAAGGCGAACGGGCCCCTCACCCGCAAGCCGCTCGGCACCGACCCCGGATTGGGAGGCGGGGTTGAGCGTCCGTGGAAAAGGGACCGCGTGTAGCTTATGCTAATCCTATAAGAGAGAGGTGACGGCCCCGTGCCCGCCCCGCTGAGCGCTTATATACAGGTGGCCATGCGGCGTGCGAGATACGAGATTATCGAGGACGGCACGTTTTTTGGCGAGATACCGGAGTGCGAGGGGCTCTGGGCCAATGGCCCATCTCTCGAACAATGCCGCGATGAACTGCAAGCCGCTCTGGAGGATTGGATAATACTGGGGCTCAGGTTGGGCGATCGCCTACCGGTCATTGACGGGATAGATTTGAACCTCCGCCTTGAAGCTGCCGCGAGATGAAACCGATATGCCGGCGGGATCTCATTCGGAGGCTGCGATTGCTGGGCTTCGAGGGTCCTTATGTGGGCGGATCTCATCCTCACATGCGGAGAGGATCCCTGCGGTTGACGATCCCCCACGAGCATACGGGTGACGTCGGAGTTCCTTTGCTGCGGTTGATATTGAAAAAGGCGGGGATTGAGGAAGAGGAATGGAACAGCCTGGGCGAGTGACGGAACGGCGCCGGCCGACGCGGGCGGTGCGGGCGGGGCGGCTCGTCATCGGCGGCGGCGCGCCGGTTTCCGTGCAGAGCATGGCCAAGACGGACACGCGGGACGCCGCGGCCACGGCGGCGCAAGTGGCGGCCCTGGCGCGGGCCGGCTGCGACCTGGTGCGGCTGGCGGTGCCCGACGCGCGGGCGGCGGCCGCCCTGGGCGAGATCCGGGCGCGGCTGCGGGCGGAGGGCGTGGACGTGCCCCTCTGCGCCGACGTCCACTTCGATCACCGCCTGGCCCTGGCGGCCCTGGAGCAGGGCGTCGACAAGCTGCGCCTCAACCCCGGCAACGTGGGCGGCCCCGACCGCGTGCGCGCCGTGGCGGCGGCGGCGCGGGAGCGGGGCGTCCCCATCCGCGTGGGCGTAAATGCGGGTTCCCTGGAGAAGGACCTGCTGTACCGATACGGCCGGACGCCGGAGGCGCTGGTGGAGAGCGCCCTCCGGCACGTGTCCCTCCTGGAGGAAGCCGGCTTCTCCGCCATCGTCGTCTCCGTGAAGGCCTCGGACGTGCCCACCACGGTGGCCGCCTACCGGCTCCTGGCCGAGAGGGTGGACTATCCCCTCCACCTGGGGGTGACCGAGGCGGGGCCGGGGCTGGCCGGTACCGTCAAGTCGGCGGTGGGCATCGGCCACCTGCTGGCCCTGGGGATCGGCGACACCATCCGCGTCTCGCTGACGGGCGACCCCCGCGAGGAGGTGCGGGTGGGCCTGGAGATCCTCTGTGCCTTGGGGCTCAGGCGCAAGACCCTGGAGATCGTCTCCTGCCCCACCTGCGGCCGGCTGGAGGTGGATCTGCCGCGGGTGGTGCGGGAGGTGCAGGAACGGCTGGCCGGTCTGGAGAAACCCGTCAAGGTGGCCATCATGGGCTGCGCCGTCAACGGGCCCGGCGAGGCGGCGGAGGCCGACGTGGGCCTGGCGGCGGGGCGGGGGGTCGGCATGATCTTCAGGCGGGGGACGATGGTGCGGAAGGTGCGGGAGGAGGAGATGGTGGCGGCCCTGGTGGGGGAGGTGGAGGCTTTCGTCCGCGCGCCCGGCGGCGCCGCCGAGGCGGGGGGCGGGCGGCGGTGAGGATCACGTCGCTGCTGGCGCCCACCCTGCGGGAGGATCCGGCGGAGGCCGAGATCGCCAGCCACCGGCTCATGCTGCGGGCCGGGCTCATGCGCAAGGTGGCGGCCGGCATCTACACCTTCCTGCCCCTGGGTCACCGGGCGGTGGCCAAGGTGGAGCGCATCGTCCGGGAGGAGATGGACCGGAAGGGCGCCCAGGAGCTGCGGCTGCCCATCGTCCAGCCAGCGGAGCTGTGGGAGGAGACGGGGCGCTGGGCCGCCTACGGCGACGAGATGTGGCGGGTCAAGGACCGGCACGGCCGCCTCTTCTGCCTCGGCCCCACCCACGAGGAGATCATCACCGACCTGGTGCGGCGGGAGGTCTCCTCCTACCGGCAGCTGCCCCTCCTCCTCTACCAGATCCAGAACAAGTACCGGGACGAGATCCGCCCCCGCTTCGGGGTCATGCGGGCCCGCGAGTTCGTCATGAAGGACGCCTACTCCTTCCACCGGGACGAGGAGAGCCTGCGGCGCACCTATGAGGACATGTACGACGCTTACAGCCGCGTCTTCTCCCGCTGCGGCCTCGACTTCCGGGCCGTGGAGGCGGACACGGGCGCCATCGGCGGCCACTTCAGCCACGAGTTCATGGCCTTGGCGGACACGGGCGAGGCGGGCCTGGTCCACTGCGACACGTGCGGGTACGCCGCCAACGTAGAGCGGGCCGAGTCGCCTCCCCCGGCGCCGGTGGCCGGCGAGCCGGCGCCCCTCGCGCGGGTGGCCACGCCGGGCGTGCGGACCATCGAGGAGCTGACGGCCTTCCTCGGGCTGCCGCCGCAGCGCATGGCCAAGATCCTCTTCTACTGGGCCCGCGACGGCGCGGGCGGCGCGGCGCCCGCCGGCCGCACCGGGAGCTCGGCGGGGGACGAGGGCGGGAACGGCGGCGCGGCGCCCGGCGGCGACGGCGGCGCCGAGGCGGGCTGGCGGCTGGTGGCGGCCCTGGTGCGGGGCGACCGCCAACTCAACGAGGTCAAGCTGCGCAACGCCCTGGGCGCGGCGGCGGTGCACCTGGCGCCGCCCGAGGACGTGCGGCGGGCGGCGGGCGTGCCGACGGGCTTCGCCGGCCCCGTGGGGCTGCGCGGCGTGCTGCTCCTGGCGGACCCGGAGGTGATGGCGTCCCCCAACCTGGTGGCGGGCGCCAACGAGGAGGGCTTCCACCTGGTCAACGTCAATCCGGGCCGCGACTTCCGCCCCGACCGGGTGGTGGACCTGCGCTCGGCCGAGGCAGGGGACCCGTGCCCCCGCTGCGGGCCCGGGGTCCTGGCGGCGCGGCGCGGGATCGAGGTGGGCCAGATCTTCCAGTTGGGCACCAAGTACTCGCGGGCCATGGGCGCCGCCTACCTGGACGAGGAGGGGCGGGAACGGCCCCTGATCATGGGCTGCTACGGCATCGGGGTCACCCGCACCGTGGCCGCCGTCATCGAGCAGCACCACGACGGGGACGGCATAGCCTGGCCCGCGGGGGTGGCTCCCTACCACGTCCTGGTGGTGCCAGTCAACGCGGCCGAGGCACCCCAGCGCCAGGCCGCCGAGCGGATCTACGGCGAGCTTCTGGCGGCGGGGGTGGAGGTCTGCCTGGACGACCGGGACGAGCGGGCGGGCGTCAAGTTCAAGGACGCCGACCTGTGGGGCTTCCCCCTGCGGGTCACGGTGGGGCCGCGCGCCCTGGCGGAGGGACGGGTGGAGGTGCACAGGCGCCGCGAGCGGGTCACGGAGACGGTCCCCGTGGAGGAAGCCGCGGGGCGCGTGCGGGAGCTCTTGGAGGAGGCCGGGCGCGGTGGTGGAGGGTGAGCGGGCCGGCCGGCCGCGGGTGGTGGCCGTCATCCCAGCCTACAACGAGGAGGCCACCCTGGGCGACGTGATCGACGCCGTCCGGAGGAGCCCCCTGGTGGACAAGGTGGTCGTCATCAGCGACGGCTCCACCGACGGGACGGCGCGGGTGGCCAGGGAGCGGGGCGCCCTCTGCCTGGAGCTGGGCGCCAACCTGGGCAAGGGCGGTGCTCTCCGGGCCGGCGTGGAGTTCGCCGAGGCCGACGCCGACGTCTTCCTCTTCCTGGACGCCGACCTGATCGGGCTCAAGCCCCTGCACGTGCGGGCCCTCCTGGCCCCGGTGGTGAGCGGGCGGGCCGCCGCCACCGTGGGCGTCTTCGCGGGCGGGCGCTGGCGAACGGACCTGGCCCAGCGCATCGCGCCCTTCCTCTCGGGGCAGCGGGCGGTGCGGCGGGAGGTGCTCCAGGCCGTGCCGGACCTGGAGGCCACCCGCTTCGGCGTGGAGGCGGCCCTCACCCGCTACCTGCGCCGGGGCGGCGTGCCCGTGGAGTACGTCCTCCTCCCCCGGCTCACCCACCGCACCAAGGAGGAGAAGATGGGCCTCCTCCGCGGCTTCGTGGCCCGCATGCGCATGTACTGGGACATCGTGCGGACCTCGGGGCAGGACCTGGCCGGAGGAGGGCGGGGATGAGACCTGGGGCGGCGGCGCCGCCGAGGGCAAAAGCGGGCGTGGCGCCGGCGAGGGGCTGGCGGGCGTGAGGCTCGACCCCCTGGACATCATCCTGCGCCTCGTGGTGGCGGCGGCGGTGGGGGCCGCCATCGGCATGGAGCGCCAGCGGCGCAACCACCCGGCCGGTCTGCGCACCCACACCCTGGTCTGCCTGGGATCGGCCCTGGTGATGGTCATGTCGGAGGACGTGGCCGTCCGCTACATGGACCGGGTCAACGCCGACCCGGCCCGCATCGCCGCCCAGGTGGTGAGCGGCATCGGCTTCCTCGGCGCCGGCACCATCATGCGCGAGGGCCTGACCGTCCGCGGCCTCACCACGGCGGCCAGCCTGTGGGTGGTGGCCGCCCTGGGGCTGGCCGTGGGGGGCGGTTTCTACCTGGCGGCCTTCACCGCCACCCTCATCGCCCTCTTCGTCCTGGGCATCCTCAACCGGCTGGAGTACCTCCTGCCCGAGCGCGGCCACTACGGGCGGCTCCAGGTAGTGGCGGCCAACCGGCCCGGCGCCGTCACCGACGTGGTGGCCGAGGTGGGGCGGCTGGGCGCCACCGTCCGCAGCCTGCACGTGGAACCCCTGGCCGACGACGCCAAGGTGGAGCTGGAAATGACCGTCTTCCTGCCGCGGGGGGTCGGGCCGGAGCAGGTGGGGCAGAACGTCCTCGCCCTGGAGGGCGTGGAGCGCATGGAGTTCGAGTCGGCCTGATGAGGTTCCGGTCGACCCGAGATACCGTGGCGGACATGGCTGAGACGGGTGAGGCGGCGGGGGAACCCGCGTGGGCGGCGCCGGCCGCGGAGGTGATGGAGCGGCTCGGCACGTCCCCCGACGGTCTCGCCGAGGACGAGGCGGCCGCCAGGCTCGCGCGTCACGGCCCCAACGAACTGCCGGAGCCGCGGCGGCTGCCCCTGGGGCGGCGCCTGCTGTCCCAGTTCACCCACTTCCTGGCCGTGCTCCTCTGGGCGGCCGGCGGCCTGGCTTTTCTGGCCGGGACCCCGGAGCTGGGCTGGGCCGTCTGGGCCGTGGTGGTCATCAACGGCAGCTTCAGCTTCTGGCAGGAGTACCGGGCCGAGCGCGCCCTGGCCGAGCTCAAGAGGATGCTCCCGGAGCGGGTGCGGGTGGTGCGCGGCGGGGTGGCGAAGCTCGTGCCGGCGCGGGAGGTGGTCCCGGGGGACGTGGTGCTCCTGGAGGAGGGGGATCGCGTCTCGGCCGACGGGCGTCTCGTCTGGTCCGACGGCCTCCTGGTGGACGTCTCCCTCCTGACGGGGGAGTCCCTGCCGGTGGCCAGGGAGGCGGGGACGGCGGCGGAGGCGGCGCGCCGCCCGGCCGACGCGCCCAATCTGGTGCTGGCGGGCACCACCGTGGTGGCGGGGCGGGGGCGGGCCGTCGTCTTCGCCACCGGCGCCGCCACCGTCTTCGGGCGGGTGGCGCACCTGACGGCGGCCGTGGAGCGGGCACCCAGCACCCTGGAGCTGCGGGTGCGGAGCCTGGTGCGGGTCATCACCCTGGTCGCGGGCGGCGCCGGCCTCGTCGTGCTGGCCGTGGGGGTGGGCACGGGGCTGGGCGCCCGCGAGAGCTTCCTCATGGCCCTGGGCATCGTGGTGGCCCTGGTGCCGGAGGGGCTCCTGCCCATGATAACCCTCTCCCTCGCCCTGGGCGTCCAGCGCATGGCGCGGCGGCGTGCCTTGGTCCGGCGCCTCTCCGCCGTCGAGACCCTGAGCGCCGTGAGCGTCATCTGCACCGACAAGACGGGCACCCTGACCGAGAACCAGCTGACGGTGCGCTTCCTCTGGGTCCCCCCTCCCCGGGACGGTGCCGGGGAAGAAGACCGCCCGGCGTCGCTGGGCGGGCTGGTGGAGGTCACCGGCTCGGGTTACGACCCCGCGGGCGTCGTCTGCCTGCCGGAGGACGAGGAGGTCTGTCGGCAGGTGCGGTTGCTCCTGGCGGGCGCGGCCCTCTGCTCCAACGCCCGCCTGGCGCCGGCCGAGGAGGCTGAGTCCTCTGCCGCGGCGGGGAGGGAGGTCCGAGCTGCCGGGTGGCGCGCCGTGGGAGACCCCACCGAGGCGGCCCTCCTGGTGGCCTCCCTCAAGGCCGGGCTCGCCCCGGAGGAGCTGGCGCGGGCGGCGCCGCGGGCGCGGGAGTTCTCCTTCGACCCGTGGCGGAAGCGCATGACGGTGGTCCTGCGGGACGAAGGCCGGGTCCTGCCCGGCGGGACGCCTTACGTGGCCGTGACCAAGGGCGCCCCCGTGGAGCTCGTCGCCTGTTGCACCCGCGTCCTGCGGGGCGGGCGCCTCGAGCCGCTGGCGGAGAGGGGCGGGCGGAGGTGCTGGCGGCCAACGACGCCCTGGCGGAGAAGGGCCTGCGCGTGCTGGCGGTGGCCCTGCGCCCCGGCGGGGAGAATCTCCTGACCGCCGACCGGGAGGCGGTGGAAGGGGACCTGGTCCTGGTGGGCCTGGCCGCCATGGAGGATCCACCGCGCCCGGGGGTGGAGGAGGCCGTCCGGGTGTGCCGCGCCGCCGGCGTGCGGGTGACCATGGTCACCGGCGACTACGGTGTCACGGCCGCGGCCCTGGCCCGCCGCATCGGCCTCGGCGAGGGCGGCGGGCTGCACGTGGTGGCGGGAGGGGAGCTGGATGCCCTCCCCGACGCCGGGCTGCTGGACCTCCTGCGCCGGGAGGGGGCCTCCCTCGTCTTCGCCCGAACCACGCCGGAGCAGAAGCTGCGCCTGGTCCAGGCCTACCGGCGGCTGGGCCACGTGGTGGCGGTGACGGGGGACGGCATCAACGACGCTCCCGCCCTGCACGCGGCCCACGTGGGCATCGCCATGGGGCGGAGCGGCACCGACGTGGCGCGGGAGGCGGCCGACGTGGTGCTGGCCGACGACGACTTCGCCACCATCGTGGTCGCCGTCGAGCAGGGACGGGCCGTCTACCACAATATCCGCAAGTTCATGGGCTACATCCTGGCCTCCAACGTGGCCGAGGTCATGCCCTTCCTGGCCATGGCCGCCCTGCGCGTCCCGCCCGCCCTCAACATCCTGCAGATCCTCTCGGTGGACCTGGGCAGCGATCTGGTGCCAGCCCTCGCGCTGGGGGCAGAGCCCCCGGAGCCGGGTCTCATGCACCGCCCGCCCCGCGAGGAAACGCGCCCGCTCCTGGACCGCCGGCTCCTGGCCCGCGCCTACGGCTTCCTCGGCCTCATCGAGGGGGCGGCGGGGCTGGCCGCCTTCTTCGGCTTCTGGCTGGCGCAGGGGGTCGGCCCGGCCGAGCTGCGGCGCCTGGCTCCGGCCCTTCTGGCCGGGACGGCCCCGCTCGCCGTCATGGGCCTCTACCGGCACGCCACGACCCTGACCCTGGCGGCCATCGTTGCCTGCCAGGCCGGCAACGTCTTCGCCTGCCGGTCCGAGAGGGAGTCCGTCCTCCGCCTCGGTTTCCTCACCAATCCGCTCATCTGGCTCGGTCTGGCCGTCGAGGCCGCCGTGGTGGGCGCCGTCGTGTACCTGCCTCCGCTGGAGCGGGTGTTCCGCACGGTGCCGCTGCCCGCCCTCCACTGGCTCTACCTGCTCGCGGGCCCGGTTTTCCTCCTCCTCGCCGAGGAAGCCAGGAAGGCCGTCGCCCGCGCCGCGGCCGGGCGAGGGGGGTAGCCCGTTGCCGCTCCGCTTCCGCGCCGTGCGGCGCTTCCTCATTGGCCGGCCCCCCCGCACCGCCGCGGCGGCGGCGCTCCTGGTGGGCTACGTTCGGCCTAGCCGGGCACACGGGCAGAGCGAGGGTTCCACGGTCAGTCCCAGGGCCGCTTCGGGTAATTTTTACACCCTGGGCCGACCCGCCCGTGGTGGAATTTTTACGCGAACCAGTCCCGGCAGCGCCTCCTCGGCCCCGACTCGGCCTCAATCCGGCCCGAATGGGCCTCCTACCCCAGCCTTGAGGCCTGGTCCCCCACGCTTCGCGTAAAAATTCCACGTCCCTTGCCCAAAGGCATGGTGGAAAAATTACTTCTAAAACCTGCGGAGGGGGGTCGAACCGGCCGTCTGGCCGGCGTTGGCTCCGGTTCGGCCCAGGGCTGCATCACGGCGGTAGCGGAGCGGGGGGACACAATGTGGCTTCATGTTTTATCATGACAGCACTTCCTACAGCTATGCCGTATACAGCAGTTTTGCTGTATCGGCACAAAATAGGATATGGAGGCGGGGAGCCCTTCGCTCCGACCCGATCCTGGTTGGCAGGGAGCACGGCGCCTGAAAGCCGGATTATGAACTCTGCGTCGTTATCGGACTCCAGGCCGAGGATGGGGAAGGGGAAGGAGGGCAGGGAAGCCTGGGCTTTTGTGTGAGTCAACTCGCCGGCTTGACACGGCTGGGGGCACGTTGCTAGAATTGCCGCGACAATCGCATAAGCAGGCGCTCTTATCCAGAGAGGGGAAGGGACCGGCCCGATGCACCCTCGGCAACCGGTGGCCCGTGCGAGCGGGTCGCAGCGGTGCCAAGTCCGGCAGGACCAGAGCCTGGGAGATGAGAGAGGCCCCCTCGTGGTGAGACCTCTTCCGCGATCCCGGGAGGGGTTTTTTTCGTTTTACCTTCATGGTCCTGACGGTGTAGGCCTTCTCGGGAGCTCGAGTCATGGCTCGCCCGGCGGCCGGCTCCCGGGGGAGAGGGGGAGCGGCGTCCGCGAAGGGCGCCGGAGCGCCTGCGGGGAGGGATGCTGCATGTACGCCACCGGCCTGCGCTGCCAGGGCTGCGGCAGGGAGTATCCGCTGGGGCCCCACTACCTGTGCGAGGACTGCTTCGGACCTCTGGAGGTGGAGTACGACTACGATGCCATCGCCGCCGCCGTCAGCCGCGAGGGCCTGGCCGGCGGGCCCAAGGGGATGTGGCGCTACCGGGCCTTCCTCCCCTTCACCGGCGAGGAGCCCGTGGACATCGGCGCCGGCTTCACCCCCCTCATCCGGGCCGACAACCTGGGCCGCGCCCTGGGCATAGACCGCCTGTACCTCAAGAACGACTCGGTCAATCCCACCTGGTCCTTCAAGGACCGGGTGGTGAGCGTGGCCATCTCCCAGGCGCGCGAGTTCGGCTTCACCGTGGTGGGGTGCGCCTCCACCGGCAACCTGGCCGCCGCCGTGGCCGCCCATGCGGCGCGGGCGGGGCTGCCCTGCTACGTCCTCATCCCCGAGGGCCTGGAGAAGGGCAAGATAGTCAACGCCGCCGTCTACGGCCCCAACGTGGTGGCCGTGCGCGGCAACTACGACGACGTCAACCGCCTCTGCGTGGAGATAGCCGACCGGTACGGCTGGGCCTTCCTCAACATCAACCTGCGCCCCTACTACGCGGAGGGTTCCAAGACGCTCGCCTACGAGACGGCGGAGCAGCTCGGCTGGCGGGCGCCCGACCACGTGGTGGTGCCCATCGCCGGCGGTTCCCTCCTGTCCAAGATCCAGCGCGGCTTCGAGGACCTGGTCCGGGTCGGGTTTCTCGACGATCTTGGCTGCCGGGTGCACGGGGCCCAGGCGCGGGGCTGCGCCCCCGTGGTGGAGGCGTGGGAGCGGGGCGACAGCCGCGTCCGGCCGGTGAAACCCGACACCATCGCGCGGTCGCTGGCCATCGGCAGCCCGGCCGACGGCGCGCTGGCCCTGAACACCATCCGCCGCACGGGGGGCAAAGCGGTCGCCGTCACCGACGAGGAGATCGTGGCGGCCATGGGGCTCCTGGCGCGCACGGAGGGCATCTTCACCGAGACGGCGGGCGGGGTCACCGTCGGCGTGCTCAAGCGCCTGGCGGAGGCCGGGGTCTTCGCACGCGGGGAAACGGTGGTGGCCTACATCACCGGCAACGGCCTCAAGACCATCGAGGCCGTGGAGGGGAGCGTGGCGGAGCCGGCCGTCATAGACCCCTCCTTCCGCGCTTTCGAGGAGCTGGTACAGACCGGGCGGGCGGCCGGCGCCGTGGCGCGCGCCACCGCCTGAGCCCCCCGGGCGGCGGGGCGTCGACGGGGCGGGGCGCGCGGGCGGGGAATGCCTGCGCGCCGCACCCGCTGATCCATGGTCGAGAAGGGAGGTCCGCGGTTGGCGGTCAAGGTCTGGATACCCACGCCCTTCCGGGGCGCGGCCGGCGGCAGGTCGGAGCTGGAGGTGGAGGGCGGCACCGTGGAAGAGGTGCTGGCCAGTCTGGAGCGGGACTACCCCGACCTGGGCCGGCGGGTGCGGGAGGGCAGCGCACGGCAGTACGTCAACATCTTCGTCAACGGTCAGGACATCCGCTTCCTGGACGGGACGGCCACGGCGGTGCGGGACGGAGACGAGGTCTCCCTCATCCCTGCCATGGCGGGCGGCGCCTGACGGCCACGACACGGTCGGGGGCGGTGCCGCCCAAGGCGGGAGACCGTCCCAGCCGCCTGCGTTTCGGGGAGGCCCCTCAGACGCGGTGGGACGCCTGGCTGGGGGCGCTCTCCTTCTTTTTGAGGCGCTTTCCCTCCACGTGCATGGAGTAGAAGACGAGGGCGCCGGCCACGAGAGCCACGGCGGCGGCGAACATGAGGGTTTCGGCCGGGTTTCGCCACTCCACCAGGTGCTCGACGAAGGCCACGGCCATCATGAGGATGATGACGCTGGAGAGCTTGACCTTGAGGTCGTCCAGGTTGTGGATGACGAGCCAGCCCGGCACCTCCACCCGGCCGATGAAGAGCTCGTAGAGCGCCACCGCAAAGATGTAGAGGACCACCGCCAGCAGCATGGAGTCCACCGTGGCTATCATGCGGGCACCCAGGGCCTCGCCGGCCTCGGCTCCGCCCGCGGCCAGCTCGTAGACGCTCCGCAGCATGATGGCGAACCCCCAGACGAAGACGGTGGCCGAGCCGAGGAAGGAGCCCAGCACCGCCAGGAGGACGAGATAGCGACCCAGGGAGAGGACGCGAGCCACGGTGTCCCTGCCTTCCTCCTGCTCCGGATGCGCCGCCGCGGAGCCGGGGCCAGTATAGCCGGGGGGCGACGGCGGGGTCAACGCTCCGGGGGTTGCGCTCCTCCCCGGCGCCGCCGCGGCAGCCGGGAGGGGGCGGGTCCCCTGCGGCACGTGGAGCAGTCCGCCGGGCGGAGACACGGCAGGAGGGTCTCCTCACGGTTTTCCCCGTTTACGGGATAGGGCCCACGGCTCAGCGTCTGCCTTGCGTCGCGGCGCGGGTGAAAATAAAATGAGTTTCGCGGCGGGGGCGCGCGCCGATGGGCGCCATGCGAGCGGCGCCGCGCACCGTGGCGATGCGGTTCCCATGCGTCGGGATGTGGCCCAGCTCGGTTAGGGCGCCAGGTTCGGGACCTGGAGGCCGGCGGTTCAAATCCGCCCATCCCGACCAGGAAACGCGAGGCCGGGCGGGATGCGGGTGGACTGAGCCTTCCCGGCCGCCTCGTTGGGTGCTCTTGCCAGATAGCTCCTGCGACTGTATAATTCAACCAGTTGCCATTGCCCATGTCGGTCCGGGGATGGACATCTTTCCTGCGCCTGCCGCCGGTGGCCGCGGGGTGGGGTTGGGCGGCGG
>CAYXQP010000029.1:0-15601 GCA_964467515.1 uncultured Eubacteriales bacterium
GCGGCGGCAGCCAGAGGTGCAGCTCCCCCGCGGCGGCGCGGCGGGCGGCGCGGGCGGCGGCTTCCTCCAGGAGCCGGCGGGCGGCGGCGGGGTGGAGGTGGAGGGCGCTCTGGCGGCTGCGCGCCTCCTTGACGCAGACCGCCTCCACGCCCGGCAGGCGCCGGGCTTCCGCGGCGGCGGCGTCGTCGCCCGTCACCAGCGCCACCGGCACCCCCAGGGCCCCGGCCAAGGCGGCGTTGATGGTGGTCTCCCCGGCCGGCAGGCCGTTGAGGGTGACGCGGTGGATGGTCTTGCTGGAGTAGGTGTGGGCCAGGACTCCCTCCTCCCCCGCGGCGCCGTGGTAGCCGGCGAAGAAGGCCGCGGCGAAGGGGCCGTCCTGGAGCCCCTCCAGCATGGAGAGGGGCTTCCACGTGCCGGTGATGAGGCGGACCCGCTCGTCCAGCTCCAGGGGGAGGAGGTTGCGCATGTGCCAGTGGCTGTCGTTGACGACTACCTCCGTGGCGCCCCCGGCGAAGGCCCCGGCCACCAGGGCGTTGACCTCGGCCGCCATGAGGCGGCGGGCCCAGGCGTACTCCTGGGAGGAGGCGTCCACCTGCTCCCAGTGGACGATGCCCGCCACGCCCTCCATGTCGGCCGAGACGTAGATGCGCACGGCCGTCAGCGTTCCCGCGGCCGCTCGCCCAGGGTCACGGTGGCGTCCAGCAGGCGCCCGCGCCGCCAGACCTTGAGCCGCACCGCCTGGCCCACCCGGGACGCGTTGAGGGCCCGCGTCACGTCGTCGGGACGGGCCACGGCCCGGCCGTCGAACTGCCTGATCACGTCGCCGGGAGCCACCCCGGCCCGGTCGGCCGGCCCGCCCGGCACCACGCCCGCCACGATGGCCCCGCGGCTGTCGGGGAGGCCGAGCTGAGCCGCCATGGTCTCGTCCACCTCCTGCAGGAAGACGCCGAGCCACGGCCGCACCACCCGCCCCTTCTTGATGAGGTCGTCCAGCACGGAGCGGGCCGTGTTGACGGGGATGGCGAAGCCGATGCCCTGGGCCTCGGCGTTGACGGCCGTGTTGATGCCTATGACCTGGCCGGCCAGGTTGAGAAGGGGGCCGCCCGAGTTGCCGGGGTTGATGGCGGCGTCCGTCTGGATGAGGGACTCGAAGCTCTTGTCGCCGATCTGGAGGGGCCGCCCCGTGGCGCTGACCACGCCCACCGTCACCGTGTGATCGAGACCGTAGGGGTTCCCCACGGCGATGACCCAGTCGCCCGGCCGGATGCGGTCGGAGTCGCCCAGGGCCACCACGGGGAAGCCGCTGCCCCGCACGCGGAGGACGGCCAGGTCAAGGGCGGGGTCGGTGCCCACCACCGTGGCGGCAAGAGGCTGCTCCCGCCCCTGAATCGTCACGTAGATGCGGTCGGCGCCGCTCACCACGTGGTTGTTGGTGAGGATGAGGCCGTCTTTGCTGATGAAGAACCCGGACCCGGTGCCCCGCCTCACCTCCGGGAGGGGGAGGAGCGGGTTGCCGAAGAAGTCGAAGAGCTGGCCGCTGCCGGCCGTGGCCTCCTCCACGTCTATCCGCACCACCGCCGGTCCCACCCGCTCCACCACGTCGGCGATGGAGGGAAGCGCCGCCGCGGAGACGGTCGGCGCGGTGCCGGTCCGTCCGGCCGGCGCCGCGGTGTCCGTGGACCCGTTCGCCTCCCTCGCGCCCTTTCCGCCGCCCGTGGCCGGACCGCCGACGGCGGCGCCGGGCGCGGCCCCCAAGCCGGTTTCGCGGCGCACCAAGCCGATGAGGTCGTCCGTGACGCTCCCCAGCCACAGGGCCGCCGCCAAAAGGAGCACGAGACCCGCCTTCGATCTCGCCACGCTGGATCGCCTCCAATGAGAAAGGCTAGCCTCGGCGACGACGCGCCGCAAGCGCGCGCAGCCGACGCGGCCGGATGCGCATGCAGCCTAAATCGGTGGTACCGCAGGTGCGCGCTGCGGGGTGTTCCGTGCGTTTCAGCTTTCGGTGCGCCGTGCTCCCTGCCATCCAGCATCGGGTCGGAGCGAAGGGCTCCCCTTCGCCACATCTCATTTTGTGCCAATACAGCAAAAGGGCTATATACGGTATAGCTGTAGGAAGTGCTGTAATGATAAAACATGAAGCCCACGTTGTGTCCCCCCGCTCTGCCGATGCGGTGATGCAGCCGTGGGCCGAACCGGAGCCAACGCTACCGGGTGGGCGTGACCACTGGATACTGAGGGTCCGCTGGTTCGCCATGGGGGCACCTCCTCGGGTAAGGGATTTGTGCCCCCATCTTGCTTCAGGGGTTGTTCCCATTTATGAGACAGGCCCAAGAATTCCACCTCCCTTGCCCAAAGGCATGGTGGAGAATTTCCCTCAACAAATGCGGAGGGGGTCAACGTGGCTTTCTGGCCGCCCCGGAGCCGCCAACGGTGGATGGCTCTGGCATTTCCATGTGAGCGCCGGCCTTGCCAGCTTGGTTGCCATTGCGGTATTTTCCACCCTGAGCGCAAACGCGGCCCGGCCGTGCGGCGGACGCCCCGGGGGCGAGAGGGCGCTGGCCGTGCGGCGCGGGTGCGAGGGCGAGCAAAAGGGCGCCGCCGGCGACGGCGGCGCGGCGAGGGGGGACGCTGGTGGCGATGCCGGCGGCTAAGCGCAGGAGAGTGGCTCCGGACCTCGGTCCGGCCGACGTGCAGCGGCTGAGCAAAGACGAGGAGCGGGCGGGGGTGGTGGAGCTCTACTGGCGGGACCGGGTGCTGCCGGACCTGGCCGAGGCGGTGGCCGAGGTGGCCGACAGGTACCCGGAGGCCCTCTGGGCGGGCCGCCTGGACGTGAGCCTCTTCCCCCGCATGGTGCGCGACTTCTTGCAGCGCACGGGCATGCCCGAGACCGATTTCTACGGGGCCATGCCGGCCGTCGGCCTCATCCGCGGCGGCGAGCTGTACCAGGTGGCCGCCATCCGCCCCCTCTTCCAGCGGGGGCCGGCGCGCGTGCGGAGCCTGGCCCAGCAGGTGGACGCCTTCGCCTACAAGATGGCCGTCACCTACCGGCCCGCGCCCAAGGCCCAGGAGACCACCGTGCCGCGCTACCAGGTCAACCGCGACAAGCAGGTGGCCGTGCGCGTCACCAAGGGCGGCGCCACCCGCGACCTCCAACTCTACGAGCTGGAGAATCTACTGGACGGCGCCCTGGAGCGCGGGGTGGAGCTGGACTACAGCTGCAAGCAGGGGAAGTGCGACACCTGCAAGGTCCGCGTCCTCAAGGGGGCGGAGAACCTCACCGAGCCCAGCGAGGGGGAGCGGCAGGTGCTGGGCGAGGAGGGGCTGGCGGAGGGGTACCGGCTCTCCTGCCAGGCCCACGTAAAGGGACCGGTCGAAGTTGCCCAGTGACGGGGGAGCGGCAGGGGACTCCTCCCCTGCCGCTCCGGCCATCGCCACCGGTGGCGCGGCGGCGCCGTCCTTTCTGAGGTTCCGCGCCACCGAGGTGGAGGTGCGGGGGCGGCGTCACAGCCTGGAATGGGTGGACTTCCCCCCCGTGGTGGCCGTGCTGGCCTTCACCGAGCAGGGCGAGATCGTGCTGGTGCGCCAGTACCGGGCGCCGGTGGGACGCCTCACCGTGGAGGTGCCGGCCGGCGCCTGTCATCCGGGGGAATCCCCGGAGGAGGCGGCGCGGCGCGAGCTGGCCGAGGAGACGGGCTACCGGGCGGCGCGGCTGGAACCCATCCTGTCTTTTCATCCGGCCATCGGCTATTCGTCAGAGCGGATCACCGTCTTCCTGGCCACCGGCCTCACCGGCGGCATGGCCGACCCGGACGAGGGCGAGGAGATAGACGTCCTCCTCCGGAACCCGGCCGAGGTGGAGGAGATGATCCGCCGCGGCGAGATCAGCGACAGCAAGAGCCTCCTGGCCTTTCACTTCTGGCGGGCCGACCTGCGCCTGCCCGTCTGAGCCGCGCTCGGGCGGAGCGGACCCGTCGGTCCGGGCGCCCGAGCCGGGCGCACCCGCCGTGCGGTCGGGTTCGGGGAACCACCGTTGATCCCCGAGCCGCGCCGCCGCCCGCCGGTCTCACAGGAGGGTCTGGCGCTCGTAGACGCGGGGGTGGACGGCGGCGTTGATGGCGGCGGCGATGATGTGGGCCAGGTCGTCCACGGCCAGGTCCACCTCCTTGGGCGTCACCATGAGATCGCCCACGTAGGGGGAGAGCACCTCCTCGATGAGGCGCTGCCGCTCGGTGCCCGACATGTTGGAGAGGTGGCCGGGGAGCGTGGGGGAGCCCAGGCGCTGGAGGATCAGGTCCACGGTGTCCTGGGCGATGGTGAAGGCGTGGACCACCGTGGGCACGCCCACGGCGATGACGGGGATGCCGATGCTGTCCCGGTTCAGGGCCCGGCGGCTGTGGCCCACGCCGGCGCCGGGGTTGAGACCGCTGTCGGCCAGCTGGATGGTGGTCAGGATGCGGGAGACGCTGCGGGCGGCCAGGGCGTCCACGGCGATGACCACGTCGGGGCGGATGCGGCCAACCACCCCCTCCACCACCTCGCCCGTCTCCAGGCCCGTGAGGCCCAGCACCCCCGGCGCCAGGGCCGCCAGGTTCCCGAGGCCGCCCCGCAGGTTCTCGGGCACGTAGTCGGCCAGGTGGCGGGTGACCAGGAGGTGCCGGATCACCTTGGGGCCCAGGGCGTCGGGGGTGGCCTGCCAGTTGCCCAGCCCCACCACGAAGACGGCCGGGTTCCCCTCGGGGAGCAGGCGGCGCAGCTCGTCGGCCAGGAGGCGGGCCAGCCGCTCGTATAGGTCCTCGTCCCGCTGGCGCAGGGACCTGGCTTCCAGGGTCACGTACCGTCCCAGCGGCTTGCCCAGGAGCGCGGCGGAGCTGGGGTCGTCTATCTGGACCCGCGAGCGGTAGACGCCGTCCGTCTCGTCCTCGTGGACCTGGACCCCCGGCAGGCGGCCCAGGGCCGCCGACAGCATCCGGTGCGCCTCGAGGGCCAGGTCGGTGCGCGCGGCGGCCGAAACCGGGTCCTCCGCCTGGTGCCAGCCGCCGGCTCTTTCGTCCAAGCCGCCTCACCGCCTTTGCTGGTAGTCTATTGTCTGGACGGGGCGCGTCGGGCTATGCGCGCGGCCGCCTTTCGCGTCGGCGACGGACGGTGTGCCCGGTTCGTGCCGTCCAGGGGGCGCCGCGGGGACGGTGGCTGTTGGCGGCGGATGGCACGCCGGCGCGCGGCGGCGCCCATCGGGCGCGGGGAGGTGGGCGGCCTGCGCATCGTGGGGGGGGAAGCCGGCGGGCGCCGCATCAGGGTGCCGCGCGGCGCGACCGTGCGTCCCACGGCGGGCCGGGTGCGGGGCGCCCTCTTCGCCATCCTGGGCGAGCGGGTGCGGGGGGCGGAGGTCCTGGATCTTTTCGCCGGCAGCGGCGGGCTGGGGCTCGAGGCCCTGAGCCGGGGGGCGCGGTCCTGCCTCTTCGTGGACCGGGACGCGGCCTGCGTGGCGGCGGTGCGTGACAACGCGGCCGACCTCGGCTTCTCCGGCCGGGCCGAGGCGCGGCGGGGTGACGCCCTGGCCACGGCCCGCGCCCTGCGCGCGGAGGGGCGGAGCTTCGACGTGGTGCTGCTGGACCCTCCCTACCGGGCCGCGCCCTGGGACGAGATCCTGGGCCTCCTGGCGGGCGGGCTCTTGCGCCCTGGCGGGGTGGCGGTGGCCGAACACGCGGCCGGGGAGGCCGTGCCGGAGGTACCCGGCCTGGCGGTCCTGGACCGGCGGCGGTACGGTGACACCGTCCTCACCTTCCTGGCGTGCGTGGATGAGGGTGGCCGGCGGCCGCGGGCGGAGGCCGACGGGCCGCAGCGGCCGCTCGCCGAGGCCCATGCGCCGCCCGGCGGGCCGGATTCGCCGCTCGCCGAGGCCGATGCCCGCCCGGCGGAGGTATCGCCGCCGCGCCGGCGAATGTAGACGGGAGGGGGTTCGGCGCGTGGAGGAGCGGGTGGCGGTCTGTCCGGGCACCTTCGACCCTGTCACCAACGGCCACGTGGACATCATCGGGCGGGCGGCGCGTCTCTTCTCCCTGGTCTACGCCACCGTTTTCCCGAACCCCGACAAGCGCGCCCTCTTCACCGTGGAGGAGAGGGTCGAGATGACCCGCGAGGCGCTGGCGGGCTTACCCAACGTGGTGGTGGAGGCCTACGACGGCCTGGTGACGGAGTACGCCCGGCTGCGCGGCGCCCGCGCCGTGGTGCGGGGCCTGCGGGCCGTGACCGACTTCGAGTATGAGTTCCAGATGGCCCAGATGAACATGCGGCTGCACCCGGACCTGGAGACCTTCTTCATGATGACCAGGCCCGAGCACGCCTTCCTCAGCTCCAGCATCATCAAGACGGTGGCGCGCTATGGCGGGAGCGTGGCGGGGCTCGTCCCGCCCGGCGTGGAGGAGCGCCTCCGCGCCCGTCTGCGGCGCGCCGAGAGGGAGAGGTGAGCGCGGCTTGCCGGCGGAGCACGACCTGTTGGCCTTGGTGGACGAGCTGGAGGACCTCATCGGCGACGCGACCCACATACCCCTGACGGGCCGGGTCATCGTGGAGGCGGACAAGGTGTACCAGCTCCTGGACCGGCTGCGGACGGCCATCCCCGAGGGGATGCAGCAGGCGCAGCGGGTGATGCGCGACCGGGAGCGGATGCTGGCCGAGGCGCGTTCGGAGGCGGACGCCATCGTCAAGGAAGCCCAGGGATACGCGGCCAAACTGACCCAGGACTCGGCCATCGTGCAGCGGGCGCAGGAGGAGGCGGCCAAGATCGTGGAGGAGGCCCGCCGGCAGGGCCGCGAGCTGCGCCTGGCCGCCCGCCGGTACGCCGGCGAACTGCTGGAGAAGGTGCAGGCCAACCTCAACCGGTGCCTCGGCGTGGTCCAGGAGGGGCTGGAGGAGCTGGGCCCGCCCCTGCCCCGCGAGGAGGGCCAGGCGGCCGAGGGCGGGGGCCGGGCCGAGGGCGGCGGTCGCACCGAGCGGCGGTAGGCGGCCGACGGGGCACCGCCGGTGCCAACAGTGCGGCGGCGGCCAGCCCCGCCACGGTGAGGGCGAAGAGGTGCGCCGACGCGGCCAGGACCGCGAGCCATGGGCCTGCGCCGCCGGCGGCGAGGGCGGCTTCCCCGGCCGGGGCGAGCCAGGTCCCGGCCGGGCCGAACCGGACCCCGGTCGGGCCGAGCCAGGCGGGGAGGGCGTGCCGCGCCGGGTCGTAGAGGACCAGCGTGAGGAGAGCGGCCAGGGCGGCGTGGATGGCGCGGGCCGTCACGAAGGGGCCGAGGCCCAGGCCCGTGCCGCGGGTGACGGCCGCTACCTGGGCCAGCACCGACAGCCCGCCCCAGCCGAGGACGGCGGAGACGGCGACCAGCCGGGGGAGGGGCGGGGCGGGGGCCGCGGCCAGCAGCTGGGCGCCGTTGGTGATCTCCAGGAAGCCGGCCAGGAGACCTGCGCTCACGGCAGGAGGAAGCCCGACCGCCGCCAGGACGGGCGACAGGAGGGCTGTGGCGGCCGCCATGAGCCCCACGGCGTCCAGGAGGCGTAGCAGCACCGCCCCGAGGATGATGAACCCGCCCACGAGGAGGAGGGTGCGGACGGAGTTCTCCACGGCCTCCGCCAGGATCTCGGGGCCGCCGCGGCCGTCGCGCCCCCGGTGCGCTGCCAGGGCCCGCCAGGCGGCGCCCAGGAGCGGGCCGGGGGCGGCGGGGGCTTCCCGCGCGCCTCGACCCCGGCCATCCGCGCCCGCGGCGGCGCCGGGGACGGCTTCGCCGGCGGTGCGGTCGGTGCCGGCGCCGCGGTCCGGGAGGAGGCGCAGCAGGAGCCCCGTCGCCAGGGCCGCCAGGTAGTGGGCGGAGAGGAGGAGGCCGGCCAGGCCCGGGTTTCCCAGCATGGCACTGGCCACGGTGCCACCCGTGAAGAGGGGGTTGGCGGTGCCGGCCACGGCCAGGAGGCGCTCCGCCTCGGGGCGGGTGAGCCGGCGGTCGCGGTACAGGCTGGCGGTGAGGACGGCGCCGAAGGGGTAGCCCGACCCGGCCGCCATGGCCACCACGAGGCCGGCGGAACCCGGCAGGGCCAGGAAACGGCGCAGCGCTGGCTCCAGGAACACGCCGAGAAAGGATCCCACCCCGAGGCCCAGGAGCAGCTGCCCCCCGACGAAGAAGGGCAGGAGCGCGGGAAGAACGTTGTTCCACCAGAGGATCGCCCCCTGGCGGGCTGCCTCCAGGGTCAGGTCGGGGCGCGCCAGCATGCCGGCCGCGAAGGCCGCGGCTCCCAGGGCGCCCACGGCGCCTGGGGTGACCGGGGCGGCCGGCGCCCTCCGGCCGGGCGAGAGGCGGGAGGGCAGGTCCATCACCCCCTGCGGAGACCTCCGCATGGTGCCATGACAGAGATGCTTTACGCCACACCAAACGTATACGGCCCCCCGCTGCCCATGACGAATGTCCTGGCCGAGGGGCGGCGTGGTAGGATGAGGGAGGTGAGGCGGGCTGCGCTGGGACGTGTTGGATCCAGATTCGGCCAGGGTCTTGCGCACCCTCGGAGAAACGGATCTCGGCCGTCGCTTCGTCCTGGTCGGTGGCACCGCCTTGACGCTGCAGTTGGGCCACCGGGTTTCCAGGGACCTGGACCTTTTCACCGCGGTGCCGTCCACCCACCTGCAGGTCCGGCAGATAACGGGTGCCATCAGGAGGGCCGGTCTTGTCGGCAGGGCTGAGACCGTTGAAGCGGATCAGGTGATCCTCGAGGTGGACGGCGTTCCCGTCACCTTCCTCGCCTATCCGTTCCGGTTCCTGTGCGAGCCGCTTCGCGAGTCGGGGCTGGCGGTGGCCCATCCCCGCGACATCGCCATCATGAAGGCCCACGCCATGGGGAGGTGCGCGACCGCTCGGGATTACATAGATCTCGCCTACCTCCTTGATAAAGGGGTGGTGGACATGGCCGCCATCGTGGAGGGTGCCAAGGCCGTCCTGCGCGTTGGCGAGGCTGTGGAGTTCTCGGAGCGCCTGTTCCTCCAGCAGTTGGTTTTCACGGCCGACCTGAAGGACAAGGACGATGCCATCGCCATGCTCCTGGAGCCCGGTTGGAGCTTCGAGCGAGTGGAGGATGTCCTACGGCGGCATGCCACCGCCTGGGCGGCGAGAACGCTGGAAGGGGAGGGAGAGGGGTTGTGATGCTGCCCCGGCGGGTAGCCCGTCTCTTCCACAACTACCGGGCCGAGAACATGGATCTAGAGCGGCATGCCGAACTGGTCATCCTCACCGTCTTGCGGGACGGTGACTGGGACGATCACCGTTGGCTCTTCGGGGTGTACGGGCGAGAGCGCGTCGCAAAGGTTGTCCGGGAGGACCTGGACGGCCTCCGCACCCTCTCTCCGTCGGTCGCCAACTTCTGGAGCATCTATTTCTGGGGAACCCCCGTGGCGCCTCCGTCGCTCGCGGAGCGGTGGCGGCCGACGAGGCTGGTCGGCGGGCCGCGCGGCGGTTAGGGGGTGGCCGAGGCGGGTCACAGGCGGCGGAGGAGGTTGGCCAGCTCCACGGCCGCCAGGGCCGCCTCGGCGCCCTTGTTGCCTCCCTTGCCGCCGGCCCGGTCCAGGGCCTGCTCCAGGGTGTCGCAGGTCAGCACGCCGAAGGTCACGGGCAGGTCCGCCTCCGCGGCGGCCGTCGCCGTGCCCCGGGCCGCCTGCCCGGCCACGTACTCCCAGTGGGGCGTGTCCCCGCGGATGACGGCGCCCAGGCACACCACGGCGTCGAAGCGCCCGGTGGCCGCCAGCCGCCGCACCACCAGGGGCAGCTCGAAGGCGCCCGGCGCCCAGGCCACCGCCACGTCCTCCTCGGCCACGCCGTGGCGGCGCAGGGCGTCCAGGGCCCCCTCCAGGAGCCGCCGCGTCACCAGGTCGTTGGTGCGGGCCACCGCCAGCGCCACGCGCAGGCCGGTGCCCAGCAGGCTTCCCTCGTAAACCTCCAATCCTCTCTCCTCCTTGCCGCGGCCCCGGCCGCTCGTCGTCGGCCCGTCGTCGCCGTTGCCCGGCGGCCGTGGCAGCCGCCCGTCCCGCCGCCCCGCCCCCGGCCTGCGCCCTGCTGGCAGCCGGGGGCCGGCGCCCTCAGAGCAGGTGGCCCAGCCGCGTGCGCTTGGTCTCCAGGTAGCGGGCGTTGTCCGGGTGCGGCGGCGCCGCGATGGGCACCCGTTCCACGATCTCGAGGCCGTAGCCGGCCAGTCCCGCGTACTTGCGGGGATTGTTGGTGAGGAGCCGCATGCGCCGCACGCCCAGCTCGCTCAGGATCTGCGCCCCCAGCCCGTAGTCGCGGGCGTCGGCGGGCAGCCCCAGGGCCAGGTTGGCCTCCACCGTGTCGAGCCCCCGGTCCTGCAGCTCGTAGGCCCGCAGCTTGTCGGCCAGGCCGATGCCCCGCCCCTCCTGGCGCATGTAGAGGAGGACGCCCCTGCCCTCGGCCGCGATCATGCTCAGGGCCGTCCGGAGCTGGTCCCCGCAGTCGCAGCGCAGGGAACCCAGCACGTCGCCCGTCAGGCACTCCGAGTGGACCCGCACCAGGACCGGTTCGCCGTCGGCCACGTCACCCATGACCAGGGCCACGTGCAGGTCGCTCCCCACCACGTCGGCGAAGGCGTGCAGGGTGAACTCGCCGTGCCGCGTGGGGAAGCGGGCCGTGGCCATGCGGCGCACCAGCCGCTCGGTGCGCTGGCGGAAGGCGATGAGGTCGGCGATGCTGATGAGCTTGAGCCCATGGGTGTCGGCGAAGCGGCGGAGCTGAGGCAGGCGGGCCATGGTGCCGTCCTCGTTCATGATCTCGCAGATGACGCCGGCCGGCTGGAGGCCGGCCAGGCGGGCTAGGTCCACGGCGGCCTCGGTGTGGCCGGGCCGGCGCAGCACGCCGCCCTCCTTGGCCTGGAGGGGGAAGATGTGGCCCGGCCGCACGAAGTCCTCGGGGCGGGCGGTCGGGTCCACGGCCAGGCGGATGGTGCGCGCCCGGTCGGCGGCCGAGATGCCCGTCGTCACCCCTTCCCGCGCGTCGATGGACATCATGAAGGCCGTGCCCTGGTGGGCGCGGACGGACCCCCGCCGCCCTCCCGCCGTCGCCGCCTCGCCTGTTCCCGCCGCCCCGGGAAAACCGGGTTCGCTGGCGGGCGGCGCCCGGTGGTCCACCAGGGGCGGTATGTCCAGCGCCCGCAGGCGCTCGGCCGTAAGGGCCAGGCAGACGAGGCCGCGGCCGTGCCGGGCCATGAAGTTGATGGCCTCCGGCGTCACCTTCTCGGCGGCCAGGATCAGGTCGCCCTCGTTCTCCCGGTCCTCGTCGTCCGCCACCACCACCATCTCCCCGCGGGCGAGGGCGGCGATGGCTTCCTCCACGGGGTCGAAGGGTGACGGCCCGTTCCCCCGCGCGTCCGCGTTCAAGACCGTCCGCCCCCCGCGCCGGCGGCCTCCAGGTGCTGCGCCACGTACTTGCCCACCAGGTCCGCCTCCAGGTTGACGCGGTCTCCCGGGCGCAGGCGACCAAGGGTGGTGACCGCCAGCGTGTGGGGGATCAGGGACACGGTGAAGCCGTCGGCGGCGCACCCGGCCACCGTCAGGCTCGCCCCGTCCACCGCCACCGACCCCTTGGGCACCAGGTAACGGCTCACGGCGGGCGGCGCCGCCACCTCCAGGACGACGGCGTTTCCCTCCCGCCGCACGGCGCGGACGGTGCCGACGCCGTCCACGTGTCCCGTCACCAGGTGGCCGCCCAGGCGGTCGCCCAGGCGCAGGGCCGGCTCCAGGTTGACCCGGTCGCCGGCGCGCAACCCCCCCAGGGTGGTGAGGCGGGCCGTCTCCGGCATCAGGTCGGCCACCACCGTCTCTCCGCGCAGGTCCCGCACCGTCAGGCAGACGCCGTTCACCGCCAGGCTGTCCCCCACCCGGAGGTCGCCGGCCAGGGCGCCGGCGTCCAGGGCCAGCTCCAGCCCCCCGCCCCGCCGCGTCAGGCGGCGCACGGTGCCCGTGGCCGTCACTATGCCCGTGAACACGCCCGCCCCTCCTCGCCGCCGCGCACGTACCCCGTCACCAGGAGGTCGGCCCCCACGGGCCGGACCCTGATCCCCTCCAGGCGCCATGAGGAAGCCAGCTCCGCCACGCCGGCGCCGCCCACGGGGCCGGGGGCCGCCTCGCCGCCCACGATGGCTGGCGCCAGGAAGAAGGCCACCTTGTCCACCAGCCCCGCCGCCAGCAGGGCCGCGTTGAGGGTGGCGCCCGCCTCCGCCAGGACGCTCGTCACCCGCCGCCGCGCCAGCTCCGCCGCCAGGGCCGCCAGGTCCACGCGCCCCTCCCGCGCGGGGAGGACCAGGACCTCGCAGGCGGCGCCGCGCCGGCGGGCGGCCGCCAGGAGGGCTGGCCCGCGTGCCCGCCACCCTGCCTCGGTGGTGGCCACCCACAGGGGTGCGGGGGAATCCGGGTTCAGCACGCGGGACTCGGCCGGAAGGCGCAGCAGGGAATCCGCCACCACGCGCACCGGATCCCGCCCCCCGGGGGTCCGCGCCGTGAGAAGGGGGTCGTCGGCCAGCACCGTGCCGACCCCCACCAGGACGGCGTCCAGGGAGGCGCGCAGCCGGTGCACCTCGGCGCGGGCCTCCGGGCCCGTGATCCAGCGGGACCGGCCGGCCGCCGTGGCGATCTTGCCGTCCAGGGTCATGGCCGCCTTGAGGAGGAAGAAGGGGCGCCCCGTCGTGACGTAGTGGAAGAAGGTTTCGTTGAGGGCGCGGGCCTCCTCGGCCAGGACTCCCTCGGTCACCTCGACCCCCGCCGCCCGCAGGCGGGCGAAGCCACGGCCGGCCACGAGAGGGTTGGGATCGCCGCAGGCGGCCACCACCCGGCGGACCCCCGCCGCCACGATGGCGTCGGCGCAGGGCGGCGTCCGGCCGAAGTGGGCGCAGGGCTCCAGGTTGACGTAGAGGGTGGCGCCGCGGGCGGCCTCGCCGGCGGCGGCCAGGGCCACCGCCTCGGCGTGGGGCAGCCCCGCCCGCTCGTGGAAGCCCTCCCCCACGACGCGGTCCCCCTGGACGAGGACGGCGCCCACCAGGGGGTTGGGGCTGGTCCGCCCCTCGGCGCGGCGGGCCAATGCCATGGCGCGCGCCATGTACCGCGCGTCCCCGCGTCGTCCCGGGTCGCGGGGACGCGCCTCCTCGTGACCCGCTTTCCGCCGGTCCCCTCCGGCTTGGCTTGCCTTCAAGACCTTCAAGGGAAAGCCCCCCGGCTCCCCGGGGCAGGGAAGGGCCGGCCGCGCGCCCCAGGCGCGGCCGGGGAGAGACCTTCTCCCATCCGGACTTTACCGTCGGCTCCGGGATCGCACCGGATCGGGCCGCGCCCGGCCGCCGCCGGCATGGCCGGAGGGCGGGGGCGGCTTCGCGGGCTCGTCCGCCCCCGCGCGCCCGGCCGGTTGAGACCGGCCTTGCCGGCGCCGCCGGGGCGGCATCACCGCCGGTCGGGAATCGGGAGTCGCCCGCCGCCGGCGGCCTCCTCCCTCACCCTGCCCCGAAGGTCACATTTGCCGCGGATTGTAACATGGACGGTCCCGACCCTTCAACGGCGGCCGCCCGGGCGCCGTCAGCTGAACTGCATGAAGGCGCGCTTGGCGCGCTCCACGGCGTCGGCGGGGGGCTCCGCACCGGCCACCGGCTTGAGGCACTTCTCCAGGTTGTGGGCCAGGATGGTGACGGCCACCTTGGTGAGGGCACCCCGCATGGCCGTCAGCTGCATGATGATCTCCTCGCAATCGCGGTTTTCCTCCAGCATCTTTTGCACACCGCGCGCCTGGCCCTCGATCCGGCGCATGCGCACCAGGAGATCCTCCATCACTTTTCGATCCTCCAGTTTCAACGGCTGTCCTCCTCCCGTTGGCCGCGCCGTACCATACCCGGTATCGATCACCATTATACCAGATGCAACCCCTCGCCCGACGGCGGCAGGAATCCGGCGTGTCCGCGGTGAATAGCACCGCCGGTCGGCAACGAAAAAGGCGCTCCGGCCGGCGGGAGGGTACTAGGCAAAGGGGATGATACCCCGTATAGTATATAGTGCGGGTGTGCCGGAGAGAGGGTCGGTTCGGGGCGCGACCGCGGCGGGTCGCGGGACCGTGGCGACAGATGGTTCCGCGGCGGGGAGACCGGCGGCGGAGGAGGGACGGGCGATGCCCGACGGGACGCTGGACGTGCAGGGCCTCAAGTGCCCGCTGCCCGTGATCCGGGCGCGCAAGGCCATCGAGGAGTTGGCCGTGGGGCAGGTCCTGGAGGTGGTGGCCACCGATCCCGGTTCCATGGCCGACTTTCAGGCCTGGACCAAGAACACGGGCCATGAGCTGCTCCTGGCCGAGGAACGGGACGGCGTGTACAGGTATCACATCCGGCGGGGCAGGTGAGGCGCCGCGCCGGCCGAGGAGGGGGTGCGCCGTGAGCGAGCAGGGCGGGCAGGGCGCCAAACCCAAGAAGGTCACCATCATCGCCTGGAGCGGAGACCTGGACCGGGTCTATCCCATCCTCATCCTGGCAACCACGGCGGCGGCGTCCGGTATGGAGGTCACCATCTTCTTCACCTTCTGGGGCCTCTTCATCCTCAAACGCAACGACAGGTGGATCACGGGCCGGGACTGGATGACCAGGATGCTCTCGGTGATGAACCGCGGGGGGACCCGTTATCTCAAGCTCTCCAAGCTGCACATGGGCGGCATGGGCACGGGCATGATGCACAGCATCTTCAGGAAGAACAAGATCCCCTCCCTGGACGAGCTCCTCTCCCTGGCCAGAGACCTGGGCGTCAAGTTCATGCCCTGCCAGATGACCATGGACGCCATGGGCCTCAAGCGGGAGGACCTCATCGAGGGTGTCGGGGAGCCGGCCGGCGCGGCGACGGCCATCGCCGAGGCGGCCGAGTCCGCCATCACGTGGTTCATCTGAACCGGGAGCGGCCCTGCTGAGCGAGGCAACCAGCGCTGCCGGTGACGCGAGGCGGCCCGCTCTCTGAGGTGCGGTTACTATACGGGGTAAGGTATATGCCCGGTACACCGGCGCGCCGGCCATCCCCCCGGCGGGAGGCGCGAGAGCCCGGACGGCGGCGGCGCGGCCCCGGTTCCGCCGGCGGCGAGGACGGCGGCGCGAGGGAGGGATGAGGGTGGGAAAAAGGTTCCTGTACATCCACACGAGCGGGCCCGACGAGCCGCACCGCTGCGCCACGCCGTTCTATCTGGCGACGGCGGCGGCCCTGATGGACGCCGACGTGACCATGGCCTTCACCATCCGGGGCACGGCCCTCCTTCGGAAGGGCGTGCCGGAGACGGTCTTCGTCAAGGAGGGCGGGACGAGCCTCCGCACCTTCCTCGACCAGGCCAAGGAGGCGGGGGTGCGGCTCCTCGTCTGCGCGCCGAGCCTGGACCTCAACGACATGACCCAGGAGGACCTGGTGGAGGTCGTGGACGGCATCATCGGGGGCACGGCCCTCAACGACATGGCCCAGGAGGCCGACGTGGTGATGACGTTCTGATGGCCGCCGCGTGGAGCATGACGCCAAAGCCTTCTTACGCCGAGGTGCCCGAGGAGGAGAAGCGGCGCCTCTTCGAGGAGG
>CAYXQP010000030.1:0-15343 GCA_964467515.1 uncultured Eubacteriales bacterium
GTCTCGGCGATCTCGGCGGTGTCGAACATGCCGCTCGCCCACAGCACGCAGGCTGCGACCGCCTGGCTGTCCTTCAGCCGGCCCCCGCCGGCGAGGCGGGCGGCCCGGCCCCGGCGGCGACCGGCCCATCAGGGGCGGTCCAGGGCCAGGGCCACGGCCTTGGCGGCGCGCATGGCCTGGCCCACGGCCGTGGTGACGCTGCGGAAGGGCGAAGGGGTGCAGACGTCGCCGGCGGCGTAGAGCCCCGGGAGAGGCGTGGCCCCGTCTTCGCCGACGGGCACGGTGCCGTCCGGCCGGAGGGCGACGCGGCCTGCCAGCGGGTCCGTGCGGGGCGCGTAGCCGATGTAGACGAAGACACCTGCCGCGGGGAGGAGCACCTCGCGCTCGCCGCCCGCCGCCGGCCGCTGGGTTGGCGGTTCGCCGTCGCCGTGCGCCCGCGGGTGCAGCGGTGACGGCTCCGCGGAGCCGGCGGGCGCGGCGCCGGGGGATGGCGGGGGGTGAGGCTGCACGCGCACACCCTCCACACTTGAGCGGCCGGCGATGGCCGTCACCCGGCCGCACAGGAAGGAGACGGCGGGGTGCCGGCGGGCGGCGGCGAGGAGGGAGCCCCTCGCCCGCCAGGGGCCGGGGCGGTGCACCAGCGTGACCAGGGCGCCGGCCTCGGCGAGGAGCAGGGCGTTCTGGACGGCGCGGTCGCCGCTCCCCACCACCACCACGGGCCGGCCGGCGAAGCGAGCCGCGTCGCGGGAGCCGCGCCATGCCTCGCCCCGTGCCAGCATCTCGGCTTCCCCGGGGACGCCGAGGGGCCGGGGCTCGGCGCCCGCGGCCAGGATGACCGCCCTGGCGTCCACCGTCTCCGCCCGGTCTCCCAGGGCCAGGCGCAGGACAGGGCGGGCCTCCTCGAAGACCGCCACCCGCGCGCCGGTGCGCAGGTCGGCACCCGCCGCCAGGGCGTGCTCCACGAAACGGGCGACCAGCTCCGCGGGCGCCAGGCCGGCCAGGCCGGGGTAGTCGAGGGCCTGGTGGGTCCAGTCCCTCACCTGGCCGCCGAACTCCGGCGCCGCCTCGAGGAGGAGCGTGTCCAGCCCCAGGCGCCGGCACCAGACGGCGGCGGCCAGCCCGGCCGGGCCGCCACCCACGATGACCACGTCGCGCGGCAAGGGAATCCCCCCGGATGCGATGAATTGTACGCCGGTAGGCGAAAATGGGGCAAAGGGACGACTGCGTCAGGGGGTGGGATCATGCGGGGCTTCCTGGACGGGGCGCAGACCATCATCGTGCGGGTGCGGCTGCCCAACGTGCCGGGCACCTTCGGGCGGGTGGCGTCGGCCATCGGGGCCGCGGGGGGCAACATCGGCGCCGTGGACATCGTGCGGGCGGACCGGCAGCAGATGGTGCGCGACATCACCGTGCACATGCTGCCCGGGCGGTCGGCGGAGGAGGTGCTGGCGGCCCTGGGGGAGGTGCCCGGCATCGCGGTGGTCAACGTGTCCGACCGCACCTTCCTCCTGCACCTGGGCGGCAAGATCGAGGTGCGGCCGCGGGTGCCCGTCAAGAACCGGGACGACCTCTCCATGGTCTACACCCCCGGCGTGGCGCGGGTGGCCAGGGCCGTGGCGGCCGACCCGGAGAACGCCTTCCGGCTCACCCTGAAGGGCAACTGCGTGGCGGTGGTGACGGACGGCACGGCCGTCCTCGGTCTCGGCAGGCTCGGCCCCCTGGGGGCCCTCCCCGTCATGGAGGGCAAGTGCCTCCTCTTCAAGCAGCTGGCCGGGGTGGACGCCTTCCCCCTCTGCCTGGACGTGCCCGGGCCGGACGAGCTGGTGGCCGCGGTGCGGGCCGTGGCGCCGTCCTTCGGCGGCGTCAACCTGGAGGACGTGGCGGCGCCCCATTGTTTCCGGGTGGAGGAGGAGCTGCGGGCGACCCTGGACGTGCCGGTCTTCCACGACGACCAGCACGGGACGGCGGTGGTGGTGCTGGCCGGTCTCCTCAACGCCCTCAGGATCGTGGGCAAGGAGCTGGCGGAGGTGACGGTGGTGGTGGCCGGCGTGGGCGCGGCGGGGGTGGCCTGCACGCGGATGCTGATGGCGGCCGGCGTCGGGAACGTCATCGGCTGCGACCGCCATGGCGCCCTGTACCCCGGCCGCGAGCACCTGGACACGCCGGTGAAGCGCTGGTACGCCGAGCACACCAACCCCGAGCGGCGCAGCGGCCCCCTGAGCCGGGTCATCGCCGGGGCCGACGTCTTCCTGGGCGTCTCGGCGCCGGGGATCCTGACGGTGGACGACGTGCGGCGCATGGCGCGGGACCCCGTCGTCTTCGCCCTGGCCAACCCGGATCCGGAGATCGCCCCCGAGGAAGCCGCGCAGGCGGCCCGCGTCGTGGCCACGGGCCGCTCCGACTACCCCAACCAGATCAACAACTGCCTCTGTTTCCCCGGCCTCTTTCGGGGGGCCCTCGACGTGCGGGCGCGCGAGATCAACGAGGAGATGAAGCTGGCGGCCGCCCGCGCCCTGGCCGCCGTGGTGCGGGAGGAAGAGTTGAGCGAGGATTACATAATACCCGGCGTCTTCAACCGCCGGGTGGCCGCCGAGGTGGCGTCCGCCGTGGCGGCGGCCGCCGTCCGGTCGGGGGTGGCCCGCCGCGTCCCCGACCGCGGACACGGGCCGGGGGCGGAGCGGCGGCCCGACGGCGAGGCGGCCGAGGGCGTCAGGGGACCACGGCCTGCAGGCAGGTGGGAATGAAGCTGTAGTCGGCCAGCTCCGCCTGGCGGGCGGCGTGGCGGAGGAGGCGGCGGAGCCGGGCGCTTTCGGCCAGGGTCTGGGAGACGGCCCCTCTGCCGCCGTCGGGAAGCCGGCGGCGGAGCCGGCGGAGCAGGACCAGGCGGAGGCGCAGGCGGCGCTGCTCGGCCAGGATCTCCGTGAGGGGACGGCCGTCGGCCGCCAGGGTGGCGGCCGCCGTCTTGGCGATCCAGACCTCGAGGGCCGTCAGCTCGGCCAGGATCCGGTCGAGGAAGGCCAGGGCCGGCTCGGCTGTCGCGGCGGCGTGGGGCCACCCCCCGGCGTCGGGGACCGGGGAGGTGCACGGCCTTGCCGGGCCGGCGCCCTCCTCAGGATGGGGGCTGCTGGCGTCGACGGCGGCGAGGACGGCGCGGAGCCGTCTCCGCCGCTGAAGGGCTCTCTCCAGCGTCACCGTCGGACCTCCCCTCGGGCGATCTGAGCTCCCGGACCAGGCTGAGCCGGTGGAGGAGCCGGCCCGCCGACTCGGGTGAGAGACCGTACATCTTGGTCAGGTCCTCCTCGCGCAGGGTGGCCGGCGCCCTGTGGTCGCAGGCCATGTAGTCCAGGGTACTCTCCTGGGTGCCCAGCTCCCGGGCCAGTTCTCCGGGAGACCGCAGCTTGAGGTACTCCAGCAGGAGGTCGCCCAGGGAGCCGGCGGGTGGTCTCTGCCCGTGGCGCCTGAGGAACTGCACCACCTCGGAGAGGAGCCACACGCGGCCGCTGGCCAGATCGGCCACGGGGGCCGGGAAACCCGGCCTGGCCGCGTAATCGCGGAGGAAGTTGGGCTTGGCCACCCCCAGGATCTCGGCCGCCTCCTTGACGCCCACCAGACGGTCGAAGAGGACCGGGTCGGCCCGCTCCACGCCGAACAGGCGCCGCACATCGGTCACGTCGATGCCGACCAGGTGGTGGTCGGCGTCGAAGTCGAGGCTGAGTCCCGGCAGCGGGGTCGTGGTGTAGGCGACGGCGCGCTCGAAGGGTCGCTCCCGCGTGAAGTGGATGTACAGCTGGCCGTCGGCGTCAGCCTCAACCAGGATCTTTAGCTTCAAGAACGGACCCCCTTTGCTGGCCGACCGCCCGGACCCGTCCCGGAGAGGGAACCGCCCCGTCTCGGCCCGGCCGTTGCCTCCGAGGGGCGGCTTCCGCCTCCGGGTGCGTACCCTGTCTCTATCCTAGCACGGATTCTCAGTGCGGTGATAATGACGTTCGCATGGCGTTGACCACCACCACGCGTCCGGCGTCCCAGCGGTACCGGATCCGCAGGGAAGCCGTCGCCAGTTCCCGCACGGCGACGCCGTGGCCGGAGGGTGCGCGGAGACCCTCACCCTCCCACGCGCCCGTGAAGGCCTCCACCACCTCCTGAGGGTGGATGCCGCGCTGCTGCATGCGCAGCAGCGCGTAGGCGCTGAATAGGATGACCATCGCGCCCCCTCCTCCGAGAACGTTGCTATCATTAATATCTCCAAATGATAACAGTATTGTCAAGGGGACGAGAGGCGCCGTTGGCGCCGTTCCGGCCGACCCAGGCAGGAAATTGCCTCTCTCTTGGCGAAACGTGTTGGCGCTTGGCGCACCGGACGGGGTGGAGAGGGGAGAGGTGATGGGATGGGCTCCGGCCCTTCTTGAGGAGATACGCAGGCGGTGCGACCTGGTGGCCCTGGTTTCCCAGACGGTCGAGCTGCGCCCGCGCGGGAGAGAGCTGGTCGGGCTTTGCCCCTTCCATCCGGAGCGTAGTCCCTCCTTCTACGTGTCGCCCGAGAAGCAAGTGTTTCATTGCTTTGGTTGCGGGGCGGCCGGCGACGCCTTCACCTTCCTGATGCGGAGGGACCGGCTTTCCTTCGGGGAGGCCGCGACGGTCCTGGCGGAGCGCACCGGGGTGGAGCTGCGGCCGGATTCACCCGCCGAGCGCCGGCGGCGGGCCGAGAGGGAGCGTTGCCTGGAGGCGCTGGCGGCGGCCGCCGCCGCGTACCGGGCCGCCCTGGAGGACGGGGAGTCGGGGGCGGCCGCCAGGGCGTACCTGGCGGGCCGGGGTGTGGGGAGGGAGGCGGCGGAGCTGTTCGGTCTCGGCTTCGCGCCGCCGGGCGGCTCGTGGCTCTGGCGGCGCCTCGGGCAGACCGGCCTCGACGTCGAGGTGCTGGAGAGGGCCGGGCTCGTCCTCCGCCACCGGGAGGGCGTGCGGGACAGGTTCACCGGCCGGTTGATGTTCCCGATCAGGGACGAGGGCGGGCGCGTGGTGGGGTTCGGCGGACGGGTTCTCGGCGAGGGCGAGCCAAAGTACCTCAACTCGCCCGAGACGCCGGTCTTCAGCAAGCGGAGGGTGTGGTTCGGGTTGGACCTGGCCAGGCCCGCTCTCCGGGAGGGTGGAGCGGCCATCGTCATGGAGGGGTACATGGACGTGGTGAGCGCCCACCAGGCGGGGTTCACCACGGCGGTGGCGTCCCTGGGCACCGCCCTGGGGCCAGAGCAGGCCCAGCTGCTGCGGCGCTACGCCGAGGAGGCCGTGGTGGCCTACGACGCCGACGCGGCCGGCGCCAGGGCCGCCTGGCGCAGTCTCTCCATCCTCCAGCGGGCGGGCCTGCGGGTAAGGGTGGCCCGGATTCCGGAGGGCAAGGACCCCGACGACTTCCTCCGGGTCCGGGGTTCCCAGGCCTTCACCCGCGTGCTGGCGGAGGCGCTGCCGCTCCTGGACTACGCCTTCGCCGCGGCGGCGGAGGGCCGCGACCTGAGCCGGCCGGAGAGCAAGGCGACGGTGGCGTCCGCCGTGGCCCCCTTCCTGCTGGGCGAGGAGGATCCCGTGGCCCAGGCGGCGCAGATACGGGAGCTGGCGGGACGGCTGGGAGTGGCCGAGGAGGCGGTGCGCCAGCTGCTACTCCGGCGAGCCAGGGGTGACGGCCGGGGAGCCGCCCGGCGGGAGACGGCGGCCGCGCTGGCATCGGTGGCAGAAAGCGGCTCGGGGCATAGCAAAAGGAAGACCTGGGACACTAAAACCGCGCCGGCTGGGGAGGGCGAGTTCGCCCGTTCCGCACTCCTGTTGGCGGAGCAGCGCGTGGCGGCCCGCGCCCTGGCGGATGCGGGCTGGCGGCTGGCCCGCGCCGGGCGGCTGACCTCCCTTTCCTTCCTGGACGCCGCCTGCGGGCGGCTGGTGGCCGCCGCCCTGGCCCACCCCGAGACGGAGGGGAGCGGGATCCTCGACCTCCTGGGCGAGGACGTGGAGGCCAGGGAACTGGCCGCCGCCCTCCTGAGCGCGGAGCCGCCCGAGGCGGGCGCGGCGGACGGGTTCCTCGCCTCCCTGGAGAGGCGGAGCCTGGCGGAGAGGCTGGCGGCGCTGGAGGAGAGATTGCGCCGGGCGGCGAGGGAAGGGGCGGAGCTGCCGGCGCAGGAGGTGGCGGCATGGCAGGACCTGCAGCGACGACTGCGGGGCAGGGAAGGTCGGCCATGGAGGTAAGCGATTTGGGCGACGGCGAACAGGAGCGGGAGCTGACGGAGGAGGTCCAGATGCTCCTCGAGAAGGGCCGCGAGAAGGGTCACCTCTCCTACGAGGAGATCACCACGGCCCTGGAGGACTCCGACCTGACGCCCGACCAGCTCGACACCATCTGCCATATGCTGGGCGAGCTAGGCATCGACGTCATCGTCGAGGAGGAGCGGGAGCCCGCGCCGGCGGAGGGGGGAGCGGCGCCCGCCGAGGGAGAGACGGGGGCATCGGCCGCCGCCGTGCCCGTCGAGGAGGAGGATATCCTGGAGGGCATCAGCATCGACGACCCGGTGCGGATGTACCTCAAGGAGATCGGGCGGGTGCCCCTCCTGACGGCCGAGGACGAGGTGGAGCTGGCCCGGCGCATCGAGCGGGGCGACGAGGAGGCCAAGAAGCGGCTGGCGGAGGCCAACCTGCGGTTGGTGGTGAGCATCGCCAAGCGGTACGTGGGCCGCGGCATGCTCTTCCTGGACCTGATCCAGGAGGGCAACATGGGCCTCCTCAAGGCCGTGGAGAAGTTCGACTACCGTAAGGGGTACAAGTTCAGCACCTACGCCACCTGGTGGATCCGCCAGGCCATCACCCGCGCCATCGCCGACCAGGCCCGGACCATCCGCATCCCCGTCCACATGGTGGAGACCATCAACAAGCTCATCCGCCACCAGCGCCAGCTCCTCCAGCGCCTCGGCCGCGAGCCGAGCCCCGAGGAGATCGCCCGCGAGATGGGCATCGACGAGGAGAGGGTGCGCGAGATCCTCAAGATCGCCCAGGAGCCCGTCTCCCTCGAGACGCCCATCGGCGAGGAGGAGGACAGCCACCTGGGGGACTTCATCGAGGACGAGGAAGCCGTCGCCCCGGCCGACGCCGCCTCCTTCAGCCAGCTAAAGGAGCAACTGGAGGACGTCCTCAACACCCTGACGGAACGCGAGCAGGAGGTGCTGCGCCTCCGCTTCGGCTTGGACGACGGCCGGCCCCGTACCCTGGAGGAGGTGGGCCAGCTCTTCGGCGTCACCCGGGAGCGCATCCGGCAGATCGAGGCCAAGGCCCTCCGCAAGCTGCGGCATCCCAGCCGCAGCAAGAAGCTCAAGGACTACCTGGAGTGACGCCCGTGCAGGGGGAGGGAAGCCGTGCAGGGCGCGGCTCCGCGGGCGACGGCGTGAGGCGGGGCGCGGCGGGGGGATCCCTGCCGCCGGCCTTCCTGCGGGCGGTGGGGCGGGCCCTCTGCGAGGACGGCGCCTGGGAGGACGTGACCACCCGCTGCCTGGTGCCCCCGGGGTGCGCGGCCGAGGCCGTCATCCTGGCGCGCGTCGCGTGCCGCGTGGCGGGGCTTCCCCTGGCGGCCGCCGCCTTTCGTTTGCTGGACCCCGCTGCGGACTGGCGCCCCCGCGTGCAGGAAGGGGAGGACGTGGGCGGCTTCCCGAACTGCCCGGTGGGAGCCAGGCTGCCGGAGCCGGTGGAGCTGGCGCGGGTGCGGGGCGAGGTGCGCGCCCTTCTGGGGGCCGAACGGGTGGCCCTCAACTTCCTGCAGCGGCTCTCAGGCATCGCCAGCGCTACGGCCGCCGTCGTGGCGGCCGTGGCGCACGGGGCCGGGGGCCGCGGAGGCGTGCCGGTGGTGACGGCGACCCGCAAGACCACGCCCGGCCTGCGCCGGCTGGAGCTGTACGCGGTGGAGGTGGGCGGGGGCAGGGTGCACCGGCCGGACCTGAGGAGCGGCATCCTCGTCAAGGACAATCACCTGGCCTGGGCCCGCGCCCGGGGTCTTTCGCTGGCACAGGTGGTGGAGCGGGTGAGGGCGGCGGCGCCCCACGGCCTGCGCGTGGAGGTGGAGGTGGAGACGCCCGAGGAGGCGGCGGAGGCGGTGGCGGCGGGGGCCGAGGCCGTCCTCCTGGACAACATGGAACCGGCAGAGGTGCGGCGGGCCGTAGCGCTGGTGCGCGGCCGTGCCGTCGTGGAGGCCTCGGGCGGCGTGACGCCGGCCAGGGCCGGGGACCTGGCCGCGGCGGGGGTGGACGTGATTTCCGTGGGGGCCATCACCCACTCGGCGCCCGCCGCCGACATGAGCCTCGAGCTGGCCCTTTGACGGCGGCGGCCGCCGTCGCGGGCCAGCCCGGCGAGGGGTACATTTATGGAGGGGGTGATGGGCATGGCGGAGGGGGGACAGGTGGCTCTCTTCGTGGACCTGGACAACGTGCGCCTCGGCCTGCGGGATCAGTTCGGCGCCGAGCTGCGGCCGCAGGAGTTGATGGACCGGGCCCGGTCCTACGGGGAGGCGGTGGTGGTGGCGCGGGCCTACGCCGACTTCGGCCACGCCGACGTCCGGTCCCTGCGCGACAAGCTGGTGGTGGCGGGGATCGACGACGTGGACGTGCCTAGCAGGGTTGTGAACGGGCGCACCAAGGATTATGTGGACTTCTACATGTTGATGGACATTTATGACACCCTGGTGGAGCGGCCGGACGTGCAGACCTTTGTCCTGGCGACGGGAGACGATCATTTCACCCGCATCAGCGCCAAGCTGCGCAACAGGCACGGCAAGCGGGTAATCATCCTGGGCGTGCCCGGCACCATCAGCCAGCGGCTGCGGGAGAGCGCCACCGTCACGGAGGAGCTGGGCGCCGGGGAGGGGGAGGCCACCGCGAGCGGTGACGAGGTGGTGCCGGTGTCGGAGCAGGAGATCATCCGCATGGCGGCGGAGCTGGAGGAGAGCCGGCCCTTCGTGGCGGAGAAGTATCTGGTGGACGTGGTCCTGACGCGGCGCCCCGAGGTGTCCCGGCAGGCGGTGAGCGTCGCCATCAAGGGGCTGCTGGCCAGCGGCGCCCTGGTCAAGGCCCTCGTGGACACCGCGGCCGGGCAGCGGCGCGTGATCCGCCTGAACCGCGAGGACGAGCGGGTGAGGGGGGTGCTGGCCGAGCGCCGGCAGGCGGCGGGGTAGAGGGGTCGTTGCCACCTGACCCGCGCCTGGCTAGGATAGAAGCGTTCGTCCCGGCGGGCGGGACGGCCTGCGGGCCGGCCCGCCCCTCCCCGGGCAGGACAAAGCCGCACCGCGCGGGGTGTTGAGATGGAAGAAGAGCTGCTCCTCATCCCCGGTCCCACCATGGTGCCGGCCGCCGTCCGGGCCGCCGTGGGCCGCCAGATGATCAACCACCGGGGCCCCTCCTTCGCCGAGTTGTACCGGGAGATCCAGGCCGGGCTGCGCCTTCTCTTCGGCACCGCCGAGGACGTGCTCGTCTTTCCCTCGGCCGGCACGGGCGTCATGGAGTCGGCCGTCGTCAACCTCTTCTCCCCCGGCGACACGGTCCTGGCCTGCGTCATGGGCGAGTTCGGGGAGCGTTTCGCCAGGATAGCCGAGGCCTTCGGCCTGCGGGTGGAGAGGCTCGTGGTGCCGCCGGGCCACGCCGTTGCGGCCGAGCTGCTGGCGGAGAGGCTCGGCGCCGAGCCGCCGGGCCGGTTCCGGGGCGTTCTCCTGACCCACAACGAGACCTCCACCGGCGTGCTACTGGACCTGGCGGCGGTGGCCCGCGTGGTCCGGGAGGCCGGCGCCCTGGTGGTGGTGGACGGCGTCAGCTCCGTGGGCGGCGTGGAGGTGGACTGCGACGGGTGGGGGGTGGACTTGCTGGTCACGGCTTCCCAAAAGGCCCTCATGACGCCGCCGGGCCTCGGCTTTGCGGCCGTCTCCCGCCGGGCCTGGGAGGCGGTGGAGGCGGCTCGCCTGCCCCGCTACTACTGGGATTACCGGCAGGCGCGGCGCGCGGGAGAAAAGGGGCAGACTCCCTACACGCCCGCCGTCGCCCTCTGGTTCGGGTTGCGGGAGGCGCTGCGGCTCCTGGAGGGGGAGGGGCTGCCCGCCGTGCACGCGCGGCACCGGCGCCTGGCGGGGGCCTTCCGCGCCGGCGCGCGGGCCCTGGGCCTGCGGCTCCTGGCCGAGGACGCCGTGGCGTCGCCCCTCGTGACGGCGGTGGAGGTGCCGGAGGGCATCGAGGCGGCCGCCCTCATCCGCACGCTGCGCGACCGCCACGGCGTGGTGGTGGCCGGCGGCCAGGGGGCCCTGGCGGGGCGCATCTTCCGGGTGGCGCACATGGGTGCCACCCGCGAGGAGCACGTGCTGCGCGCCCTGGCCGCCCTGGGCGAGGCTCTGGCCGCCCTGGGCTGGGGCGGGCGGCCGGCGGAGGGCCGGCGGGCGGCCGAGGAGGCGCTCACGGCGTGAGGGTGCTGGTGAGCGAGTCCCTCGCCCGGGAGGGGCTCGACATCCTGGGACGGCACGTGGAGGTGGACTACCGGCCCCGCCTGACGGCGGCCGAGCTGCCGGAGGCGTTGCGGGACTGCGACGGGCTGGTGGTGCGGAGCGCGACCCAGGTGACGGCCGCCGTCATGGCCGCGGCGCCGCGCCTGCGGGTCATCGGCCGGGCCGGCGTGGGCGTCAACAACATAGACTTGGAGGCGGCCACGGCCCGCGGCATCGTGGTCCTCAACGTTCCCGACGGCAACACCATCGCCGCCTGCGAGCACACCCTGGGCATGATGTTGGCCCTGGCCCGGAACATACCCCAGGCGGCGGCGGAACTCCGCCAGGGGCGGTGGGAGCGCACCCGCTTCACCGGCGTGGAGCTCTACGGCAAGACTCTGGGCGTGATAGGGTTCGGCCGCATCGGGTCCGAGGTGGCGCGGCGGGCCCTGGCCTTCGGGATGAAGGTGGTGGCCTACGATCCCTTCGCCGTGCCGGAGCACGCGGCCAAGCTGGGTGTTCGCTTGGGTGCGCTGGAGGAGGTCCTGCGGGAGGCCGACTTCCTCACGGTCCACGCGCCCCTCACCGCCGAAACCAGGGACCTCATCGGGGCGCGCGAGCTGGCCTTGATGAAACCCGGGGCGCGGCTCGTCAACTGCGCCCGGGGCGGCATCGTCAACGAGGAGGCCCTCCTGGAATCGCTGCGGAGAGGCCACCTGGCGGGGGCGGCGCTGGATGTGTTCAGCCGCGAGCCGGTGGCCCCCGATCATCCCCTCCTGGCGGCGCCCAACGTGGTGGCCACTCCCCACCTGGGTGCCTCGACGGTGGAAGCCCAGGTGGTCTGCGCGGTCCAGGTGGCCGAGGAGGTGGTCCGCACCCTTCAAGGCCTGCCGGTCCGCAACGCCGTCAACCTCCCCAGCCTCCCCGAGGAGGTCTGGAAGGAGGTGGCGCCCATGCTGCCCCTGGCGGAGATCATCGGGCGCCTCTTCGGCCAGGCCCTGCCGGGAAGGCTGGCCCACGTGGAGGTGGAGGTGCGCGGGCTGGGGGACGCGCGGGCGGCCGAGGCCGTGGCCCAGACGGCCATGGCGGGCCTCCTCAGCGAGACGGTGGACGAGCCCGTCAACCAGGTCAACGCCCTGGTGCTGGCGCGGCGCAAGGGCATCCGCTTCTCCGTGGTCCGCCCTGCCGACGGCGAGGGGCTGCCGCGCGGCCTGAGCCTCCGGGCGGGCGAGGGAGGTTCCCGCCACACTCTCTCCGGACACCTCGGCGCCCTGGGGCAGCCCCGCATAGCGGAGATAGACGGCCTGCCCCTGGACATGGCCCCCTCCCGCTACATGCTCCTCGACTTCCACGAGGACCGGCCCGGCATCATCGGGCGCGTGGGGACCATCCTGGGACAGCACGGCATCAACATCGCCGCCATGTACGTGGGCCGCCACGAGACGGGCGCCCAGGCGGTCATGGTGCTGGCCGTGGACGACCCGGTGCCCGAGGCCGTCCTGGCGGAGTTGCGGCGCGTGCCCCACGTGCGCGAGTTCCGCGTCGTCTCCCTGCCGCCGCACCTGCTGCGCACCGTCGGGTCGGCTTCCCCCGGCGGTTCCCGGCCCCTCGGGGTGGCGGGCGAACAGGCGGCCGCCGCCGCCGCCGACTGCGGCTGAGGCAGCCGCGACGGGCGCCGTCACCCCGGAGGTGAGTCGCTTGCTGGTGGACTACCACATGCACCTGGAGGAGGGGGACTTCGCCCGCGACTACCTCCTGCGCTTCCTGGAGCGGGCGCGCGAGGCGGGCATAGACGAGATCGCCGTCACGGAGCACTCCTACCGCTTCCGCCAGGCCCACGGCCTCCTGGACAACGAGTGGGCCCGCGAGCGGGAGGACGCCGACCTGGACGAGTACGTGGCTCTGCTCCTGGACGCCCGGCGCGACGGCCTCCCCGTCAAGGTCGGCATCGAGATGGACTACGTCCCCGGGAAGGAGGAGGAGATCGCCCGCTTCCTGGAGCCTTACCCGTGGGACATCGTCCTCGGGTCGGTCCACTGGCTCGGGGACTGGGGGATAGACCTCGACCCGCGCACGTGGGAGGGCAGGGACGTGGCGGCCGTGTACCGGGAATACTACGCCACCCTGTCCCGGGCCGCCTCCTCCGGGCTCTTCGACGTGCTCTCGCACCCCGACCTGGTCAAGATCTTCGGCTTTTTCCCGGAGGAGGACGTGGCCGACGCGGAGGAAGCCTTCCTCGACGCGGCCGCGCGGGCGGGGGTGTGCCTCGAGGTGTCCAGCGCGGGGCTGCGCAAGCGGGTGGGGGAGATCTACCCCGCCCTGCCCCTCCTCCGGCGGGCGCGGGCCCGCGGCATCCCCGTCACCCTGGCCTCCGACGCCCACGTGCCCCGGCACGTGGGCCACGCCTACGACCGGCTCCTGGCCCACGCGCGGGAAGCCGGGTACGCCGAGGTGAGCGTCTTCGCGGGCCGGCGGCGCACGGCCGCCCCCCTGCCCTGAGGGGCCGCCTCGTCCCCCGCCTCCGCCCTTCCGGCTCCTCCCCTTGACCACCGGTGCCTCCGGCGCCTCCGGCGCAAGGCGTGCTAGGATGAGGCTGAGGTCTCGTGTGGTGGACGGGCGGTGAGGAAGCGCCGCGAGGAGGTGGGGTGCGGTGAGGCGGCCGAAGTCCACGGTGGGCCGGGTCGGTTACGAGGAGTTCCTGGAGCGGTACGCAGGCATCCGGGCCGAATGGGTGGACGGGGAGGTGGTGGAGCTGGGGCCTGCTTCCTATCGCCATCAGGACCTGGTCGGCTTTCTGGGAGCCCTCCTGCGGGGGTTCGTCGAGGCCCGCGCGCTGGGGGTGGTCCAGGTGGCCCCCTTCCAGATGAAGACCGGGCCGGACCTGGCGGGGAGGGAGCCGGATCTGCTCTTCGTGGCCACGGAGCGGCTCGGCCTGCTCAAGGAGACCCATCTCGACGGCCCCGCGGACCTGGTGGTGGAGGTGGCGTCGCCGGAGAGCCGCCTGCGGGACCGGGGAGAAAAGTTTGCCGAGTATGAGCTGGGCGGGGTCAGAGAGTACTGGCTCCTGGACCCCGATGCGCGTCGAGCCGACTTCTGGGTTCTCGGCCCCGACGGACGTTTCGATCGGCGGCAGCCTGACGCCGGCGGCACGTACCGGTCCGTGGCGGTGCCCGGCTTCTGGCTCCGGGTGGATTGGCTCTTTCAGAGACCCCTTCCTCGTCTGCTGGACGTGCAACGGGAACTGGGCCTCTTTTGAGGGGGGCGCGCCGGCCGGGATGAGGGCCTGCGCTGCGCGGAACCCCGCCGGCCGGCGAGGGCTCGTGTCCTTCACGCAAAGGCTGCATTGACTAGGGTTGGGGGCGCTGCTAGGATAGCGCCACAAGGCTTACAGCGGCAAAGCGATGACCGGGAGGAGTAGGGCGGTGCCGCGGCCCCAGAGAGCCGGCGGCCGGTGCGAGTCCGGCGCCGCGCCCGCGCCGAATACACCCGGGAGCGCCGCGGCGAAAGGGTCCCCTGCCGGCCAGGGCCGGGGAGGGCGGGGGGACCCCGGCCGATGCCAGTCCATGGTGGCTGGAGGGCCGGGGCCCTTCGGGCGGGGCGCGGGAGCCGAGTAGCCGGGACGGATTCCCCACCGTTAACGGGGATGGGAGCCCAGCCGCCGTCGCCGTGCGCTGCGCGGCGGGCGGGGGGCGAGGGTTCCCGGCGAGACGGGGCCGGCGGCGGCCGGCCCAAGCAGGGTGGTACCGCGGTTCACCTCCGTCCCTGAGGGGGCGGAGTTTTTTGTTGGAGGTGGGTGCGTTGGGATTCGCGAGGAGGCGCGACCCATGATCATCGTTCTGAGGCCCGGCTCCGGCCAGGCCGAGGTGGAGGAGGTGGTGCGGCGCCTGGAGGCGCTGGGCTTCGGCGCCCACGTCTCCCGGGGCGCCCAGCGGACGGTGGTGGGCGCCATCGGCGCCGACGAGAGCGTGCTGGCCGAGTCCGGCCTGGAGGCGCTCCCCTTCGTGGAGAAGCTGGTCCCCATCCTCCAGCCCTTCAAGCTGGTGAGCAGGGAGTTCCGCGCCGACCGGACGGTGGTGATGGTGGGCGACGTCCCCCTGGGCGGGGACGAGGTCGTCATCATCGCCGGCCCCTGCGCCGTGGAGAGCCGGGAGCAGCTCCTGGAGACGGCCGAGGCCGTGGCGCGGGCGGGCGCCAGGCTCCTCCGCGGCGGTGCCTTCAAGCCGCGCACCTCCCCCTACGCCTTCCAGGGCCTGGAGGAGGATGGCCTGCGCCTCCTGGCCGAGGCCAGGGAGCGGTTCGGCCTGCCCGTGGTGACCGAGGTCATGGCGCCCGAGCAGGTGCCCCTCGTGGCGGAGTACGCCGACATGCTGCAGGTGGGCGCCCGCAACATGCAGAACTTCTACCTGCTGCGGGCCGTGGGGCGCACGGGCAAGCCGGTGCTGCTGAAACGGGGTCTCTCGGCCACCGTCAAGGAGTGGCTCATGGCGGCCGAATACATCCTCTCCGAGGGCAATTACCAGGTGGTGCTGTGCGAGCGGGGCATCCGCACCTTCGAGACGGAGACGCGCAATACCCTGGACCTGAACGCGGTGCCGGTGGTGAAGCAGCTCACCCACCTGCCCGTGGTGGTGGACCCGAGCCACGGCACGGGCCGCTGGAACCTGGTCACGCCCATGGCCCGGGCGGCCGTGGCGGCCGGCGCCGACGGCGTGGCGGTGGAGGTCCACCCGCGGCCGGAGGAGGCTCTCTCGGACGGGCCTCAGTCGCTGACGCCGGAGCGGTTCCGGCAACTGGTGGAGGAGGTGGGGGCCGTGGCGCGGGCGGTGGGGCGGGCCTGCGCCGCGCCGGCTCCCGTGGGCTGAGCGG
>CAYXQP010000031.1:0-1073 GCA_964467515.1 uncultured Eubacteriales bacterium
CCCGCACCGGAGCACCCGCCGGCGCCCGCACCCGCACCGGAGCCCCCGCCGGCGCCCGCACCCGCACCGGAGCCTGCAGACGATGCGGGCACGGCGCCCCAGGCTGGCGGCGTGGGCGCGCGGTTGTAAGGGCAGGCGCGCTGGCAGGTGTCGCACCCCCAGACGCGCCGGCCCAGGGCGGTCCGCAGGGCGCGGGGCAGGTAACCGGAGGCCTGGGTGGCGTGGGCCAGGCAGAGGCGGTAGTCGACCACGCCGGGAGCGACGATGGCGCCCGTGGGACAGGCCGCCAGGCAGCGGCGGCATTCCCCGCAGCCGCTCCCGGGCGGCGGGCCGGGCGGGTCGGGTTCCAGGGAAGCCGTCGTGACGATGGCACCCAGGACGACCCAGCTCCCCCAGCGGGGCGTGATGAGGCAGGCGTGGCGTCCGATCCAGCCGAGGCCGGCCCTGGCCGCCGCCGCCCGCTCGAGGAGCGGCCAGGCGTCCACGCCCGCCCGGTGCCGCGCGCCCGGCACGGCCCTGCTCAGGGCTTCCCCGAGCGCGGCGAGGCGGGCGCCCAGCTCACGGTGGTAGTCGGCCCCCCACGCGTAGGCGGCCACCTCCCCGCGGAGCCAGGGCGGGTCCGGTTTCCCCGGGAAGGGGCGGAGGTAGGGCATGGCCACCGCGATGACCGACCGCGCCCCCGGCAACAGGGCCTCGGGGCGGGCCCGCCCCCCGGGGTCGCCGGTCTCGAAGGGCCCCTCGAGGCCGGCGGCGCGGCGGGCCGCCAGCATCGCCTCCTCGTCGCCGAACGGGCGCGCGTCCGTCACGCCCACCGCGAGCCCGAGGGCGTCAGCCAGCCTCTCGAGTTCATCCCGAACAGGCCCGGACACGCGGTCACCACGCTCCGGAAGGCGCTCCCCATCGTCGGCGGGGGGCGGCTCGGCCATGCAGCCCCCTTGGCCACCCAGGTAGGGGCGGCTCGGCCGCGCGGCCCCCGTTGCCACCCAGGGAGTATTGTCGGGAGAATGGAGCAATGGACAACTCTCCCCGGCTCGCCCTCGAAGGTGTCTCCTTCGCCTACCCCGGCGGCCGGC
>CAYXQP010000031.1:1173-15128 GCA_964467515.1 uncultured Eubacteriales bacterium
CATCCCGGCCCCCGCCCTTTCCGGGCGCCCTTCCGGACGGCGGCGGGCCGGGCGCGGCACGCCCCGCGCACGCGTCGTACCGGCTCCAGACGGCGTCACCCTTCCAGCAGGGCCAGGCACTCCACGTGGGCCGTCTGGGGGAAGAGGTCCACCGGCACCACGGACCGCAGGGCGAAGCCGCCCGGAGGCGCCACGAGCCGAACCAGGTCCCTGGCGAGGGTGGCCGGGTCGCAGGAGACGTAGACGAGGCGGCGCGGCCCGAGCTCCCGCAGGGTGCGCACCACCTCGGGGGCCAGGCCCTTGCGCGGCGGGTCCACGAAGACCACGTCCGGCTTCACCGCCAGGCGCGGCAGCTCCTCCTCCACGCGGCCCGCCACGAAGCGGGCGTTGTCGCTGCCGTTCAACCGCGCGTTCTCCCGCGCGTCGGCCACGGCGGCCGCCACCTCCTCGATGCCCACCACCTCCCGGGCAGCGCGGGCGGCCAGGAGGGCCAGTACCCCGGTGCCGCAGTAGGCGTCCACCACCGCCTCGCGCCCCGTGAGCCCCGCCAGCTCCACCGCCCGCGCGAAGAGCCGCTCGGCCTGCCTCGGATTCACTTGAAAGAAGGAAGTCACCGACACTCGGAGGCGCAGGCCCCCCAGCCGCTCCTCCACCCACGGGCGACCCAGCAGCACCCGGTTGGCGGGGCCGAGGATGACATTGGTGCGGGCCGTGTTCTCGTTGAGGACCACGCCCACCAGGCCGGGCACCAGCTCGGCCAGGCGCCGCGCCAGAGCGCCCTCCTCGGGGAAGCTGGACGCGTTGGCCGCCACCGCCACCGCCACCTCGCCCGTGGCCGCGCCGACGCGCGCCACCACGTGCCGGACGAGGCCCCGGTGCCCGGCCTCGTCATACGGTGCGAGGCCCAGCTCGCGCACGGCCGTCAGCACCGCCTCGGCCACCACGTCCAGCCTCTCGTGCTGGATGGCGCAGCCCGCTCCCGCGGGGCTGCGGCCGATCTCGGGTATTGGCGCGGGCACCGCGCCGGCGCCGGCCCCCCCGAGGGGCAGCGGGACCAGGAGGTGGCTACCCGCGGCGAAGAACCCCAGCGTCGGCCCCGCCGGTCCCTCCCGGCAGGGAAAGGCGGCCTTGCACCGGTACCGCCAGGGCGAGACGGCGGGCAAAGCGGGCGCCACGGCAGCGCCGGCCGGCCGCGCCGAGGCATCCGCGCCGGCGCGGGCCGCCTCCAACGGGGCCACGGCTTCGCCCAGCCCGCCCACCCGCTCCAGGGCGTCCCGGACGAGCCGCTCCTTGGCCGCCAGCTGGGCTTCCTCCGTCAGGTGCTGCCACTGGCAGCCGCCGCAGGCGCCGAAGACGGGGCACGGCGCCGGCCGGCGGCCCGGCCCCGGCCGCAGCACCTCCAGCGGCTCGGCCCGCCCGTACCGGCGCCGGACCTCCCCCACCCGCACCCGCACCCGGTCGCCCGGCGCCGTCCAGGGCACGAAGAGGACGAACCCCTGCCATCGGCAGACCCCGGCGCCGCCGGCGGCCAGCGCCTCCACCTCCACCACCAGCTCGGCGCCCGGCCGCAACCCGGCGGGCGGGCAGCCCCACCCATCCGTTCTCGCCGTGCCCCTCGCACCCCTCGTCACGGGCTCCATCCTACGAATCCGCCGCCGCGGCCGGCGCCGGCCAGGCTCGCCGCGGCGCCACCCCGTCGTATACTGGGCCGCGACGCCCGGCGCCGCCCACCGCCGGGGGAGGTGAAACCGTGGACGTCCGGTCGTTCCTCGCGGAGGCTCTCAGGCTCCTCCTCACCCTGCTGGGGCGCGGCGGGAGTCGGACCTCCCCTCCACTCCACCGGGCGGAGCGGGCGGAGGACCCGCCCGTCCCCCGGGCCCTCGTGCCGGCGGCCGAGACCCGCGCCCCGAGCCCGGCGGCGGAGACCCACGCCCTGCGCCTGGACGCCGCCTCCGTGCTCGTCATCTCGGAACCCAGGCCGCTGCCAGCCCTGCCCGCGGGTCCCACAGGCGGTTCCGCCCCCCCTCCCGATCCCGTGACCGTGGTGATCCTGCCGACAACGGCCGGCCCGGCGCGGCCGGGCACACCGTACGCCGGCAACGGCGGCGCCGGGAGGACCATGGCCGACCCTTCCGGCGCCGCCCGCTCCGGCAACGGGCCGGCCGCGGCCCGGGGCCCCCGCCCCTGGTGGCGGCCGGCGGGCCTGCCGGAGGCGCCCTCCGACGGCCGACGCGGCTCCTGGGACGGGGGTCGCGAGCCATGGTTCACCGGGCGCTGGGCCCGCTGAGCACCCGCCACGCCGTCAGGCCGGGAGGCGCCAAGTTCAGGAAGAGAGCGTCCTTTCGACGTGGCAAAACCCTGCGCCGGACCGCCGACTCAGTCCCCCAGCACCTGGCGGAGGAGGCGGTTGGCCAGCTCGGGGCTGGCCTGGCCCCGCGTGGCCCGCATGACCTGGCCCACCAGGAAGCCGATGGCCGCCTTCTTGCCGCCCCGGTAGTCGGCCACCGCCTGGGGGTTCGCCGCCACCACGTCGGCCACCACGCTCCGCAGGGCGCCCTCGTCGGCGATCTGGCGCAGTCCGCGCTCGGCCACGATGTCCGCGGGCGGCTTCCCCGTGCGGAACATCTCCTCGAAGACGTCCTTGGCCATCCGCCCGCTGATGGCGCCCTCGTCCACGAGGCCCAGGAGGGACGCCAGGTGCTCCGGCCGCACCGTCGCCTCCCCCACCGCGATCCCCGCCGCCTTGAGCCGCCCCTGCAGCTCCACCGTGACCCAGCTCGCCGCGGCCCGCGGCTGCGCGCCCGCCGCCACCGCCGCGTCGAGGAAGCCGGCCAGGTCCGGGTTCTCCACCAGCACGCCCGCGTCGTAGGGGGGAAGCCCCCATTCCTCGGCGTAACGGCGGAAGCGCGCGTCGGGCAGCTCCGGCAGGGCCGCGCGGATCTCCTCCACCCAGGCCCGGTCCAGCACCATGGGCACCAGGTCCGGGTCCGGGAAGTAGCGGTAGTCGTGGGCCTCCTCCTTGCTCCGCGACGCCACCGTCACGCCCCGCCCCTCGTCCCAGTGGCGCGTCTCCCGCACCACCCGCTCCCCGGCCAGGAGCAGGGCCGTCTGCCGCTCCACCTCGTACTCCAGGGCCCGCTGCAGGGAGCGGAAGGAGTTGAGGTTCTTGATCTCCACCAGCGCCCCGTGCGCGGCGCTCCCCTCGGGGCGGAGGGAGACGTTGGCGTCGCAGCGGAGGCTTCCCTCCTCCATCCTCACGTCCGAGACGCCCACGTACAGCAGGAGGAGGCGCAGCTTCTCCAGGTACAGGCGCGCCTCCTCGGGGGACCCGAGGTCCGGCTCCGAGACGATCTCCATGAGGGGCACGCCCGCCCGGTTGAAGTCGAGGAGGGAACCCGTCCCGCCCTCGTGCAGGGACTTGCCCGCGTCCTCCTCCAGGTGCAGCCGGCGGATGCGGACGCGCTTCTCCCCCGCCGGGGTGCGGATGGTGAGGAAGCCGTCCCGCGCCAGGGGCTGGTCGTACTGCGAGATCTGATAGTTCTTGGGCAGGTCGGGGTAGTGGTAGTTCTTGCGGTCGAACTTGCTCACCTCGGCGATGCGGCAGTTGAGGGCCAGGGCGGCGCGGACGGCGTACTCCACGGCCCGCCGGTTGGGCACGGGCAGCACCCCCGGCAGCCCCAGGCACACGGGGCAGACGTGGGTGTTGGGCTCCCCGCCGAACCGGGCGGGGCAGCCGCAGAACATCTTGGACTCCGTGGCAAGCTCCACGTGCACCTCGAGCCCGATCACCGTCTCGTACCGCACCGCCGTCACCGCCATCGTGTCCACCCCGCCCCCGGCCGTCGTCCGGGCCGCAACGCTATCCGCCCCGGGCGCGCCGCCGGCCTCGCAAGTCACCGCACCGAACCCATGATAGCCTTCACGCCGCCGCCCGCGCCAGCCAACCGAGCAGGTATAGACAAGCAAAGGTCGGCAGCCTGGCCACCCCCGTCTCCGGGTCGTAACCCGCCTCCTCGGCCCGGCGCATCACGAGCCAGCGCCGCACGGCGGGCTCCCCGCGCCGGTAGAGAAAGAGCCCCGCTCCCGGCCGCGCCTGCGGCTGGTATTTGGGGATTTCGCCTCACGCCGGGCACCAGCCGCTCGGGCACTCGCCCCGCCGTCCACCAAGGATTGAAGGCCCGCAAGATATTTTGAACCCAAAGCCCGTGACTCAGACGCTCAGGGCCGCCACGGCGGCGGGGCGGCGGCGCGGCCAGCCGCCGTTCTGCTCGAAGGCGTAGGCCGCCCGCAGCAGGGTGCCCTCGTCGTAGGGCCGGCCGATGAGCTGGAGCCCCACGGGCAGTCCCTCGTGGTAGCCGCAGGGCAGCGACAGGGCGGGCAGCCCCGCCAGGTTGACGGGGATGGTGCAGACGTCGGAGAGGTACATGGTGAGGGGGTCGTCCACCTTCTCCCCCAGGCTGAAGGCCACGGTGGGCGCCGTGGGCGTCAGGAGGAGGTCGAAGCGCTCGAAGGCCGCGTCGAAGTCCCGCCGGATGAGGGTGCGCACCTGCATGGCCTTGTGGTAGTAGGCCTCGTAGTAGCCGGCGCTCAGGGCGTAGGTGCCCAGGAGGATGCGCCGCCGCACCTCGGCTCCGAAGCCCTCCCCGCGCGTGCGCCGGTACATCTCCACGAAGTCGGCCGAGGGCACCCGCAGGCCGTAGCGGACGCCGTCGTAACGGGCCAGGTTGGAGGAAGCCTCGGCTGGGGCCACGATGTAGTAGGCCGCCACCCCGTACTCGGTGTGGGGCAGGCTCGTCTCCTCCACGGCGGCCCCCATCTCGGCGAAGAGCTCGGCCGCCGCCAGCACGGCGCTCCGCACGCCCTCCTCCACGCCGGCGGCCAGGTACTCGCGGGGAAGCCCCACCCGCAGGCCGTCCACCTCCGGCACCAGGTGCTCGGTGAAGTCGGGCACCGGCTCCGGCGCCGAGGTGGCGTCCCGCGGGTCGTGGCCGCAGAGGACGTTGAGGGCCAGGGCACAGTCCGTCACGTCCCGCGTGAGCGGGCCGATCTGGTCCAAGGAGGAGGCGAAGGCCACGAGGCCGTAGCGCGACACGCGGCCGTAGGTGGGCTTCATCCCCACCACGCCGCAGAAGGCCGCCGGCTGCCGGATTGAGCCGCCCGTGTCGGAGCCCAGGGCCAGCACCGCCTCCCCCGCCGCCACCGCCGCCGCCGACCCGCCGCTGGACCCCCCCGGCACCCGCTCCAGGTCCCACGGGTTGCGCGTGGGGAAGAAGGCCGAGTTCTCCGTCGAGGAGCCCATGGCGAACTCGTCCATGTTGGTCTTGCCCACGGGGCAGGCGCCGGCGGCTGCCAGGCGTTGCCAGGCGGTGGCGTCGTAGGGGGGAACCCAGCCGGCCAGGATCCGCGAGGCGCACGTGGTGAGGACGCCCCGCGTGGCGATGTTGTCCTTGACGGCCACGGGGATGCCGCCGAGGGGACCAGGATCCTCCCCCCGCGCCCGCGCCGCGTCGGCCCGCCGCGCCGCCGCCAGGAGTTCCTCCCGGGTCAGGGTGACGAAGGCGCGCACCTCGCCCTCCAGGGCCTCCACCCGGTCCAGGCAGGAGCGGGCCACCTCCTCGGCCGACACCGAGCGCGCCGCCAGGAGGGCCAGCAGCTCGTGGGCCGGGCGGTCGCAGAGGGCGTCCCGCCCGCCGCCCGTGACGGCCGCGGCATCTCCGCGAGCCTGGCCGCCACCTCCCGCCCCGCCTGCGGCACCTCCGCCGGCACCGCCGCCTCCTCCCGTATCCTCCGCGCCGCCGGCGCGGGGAGGAACCCCGGCCCCAGTCAACCCAGGTCCACCACCCGCGGCACGCGAAAGTACGGCCCTTCCCGATCGGGGGCCCCCGCCAGGGCGTCGTCGCGCTCCAGGCCCGGCCTCACGGCGTCCTCCCGCCACACGTTGCGCAGCGGCAGGACGTGGGCCGTGGGGGGCACCCCCGCCGTGTCCAGCTCGCCCAGCTTGTCCATGTAGTCGAGGATCCGGCCCAGCTGCCCCGCCAGGCCCTGCAGCTCGTGCTCGGCCACGGCCAGCCGGGCCAGCTCGGCCACGTGCACGACATCCTCCTTGCCCAGGGACACCGCGCCACCCCCCGGCGCACCATTATACCAGGCAGCCTTCGCCGGCCCCGCAGGAATGTCCCGTCTGTTGGTAGAATCTATATGGCAGTCGGCCGGCAGGAAGCGAAAGGGGTTGTGCCGTGCGCTCTAATGCATTGCCTCTCACTGATCAACTTCCCATAGACCTGCCCGAAGATCAGCTCACCTGTGCCCACCTGAGCGCCGGTCCCCTACCCCAAGACCGGGCGGCACACGATTGGTACCGCTTCGTTCTCTCGTTCCCCCCTTACCTGGTACGCCGATACCTGGCCCGATTCGGCATGACGGGCCGAGATCGCGTCCTGGACCCCTTTTGCGGCACCGGCACGACCCTCGTCGAGTGCCGCAAGCAGGGCATCCCTAGCGTGGGTATAGAGGCTCATCCAATGGCATGGTTCGCCAGCCAGGTGAAGGTGGATTGGAGTCCCGACCCCAACAAACTGCTGGAGCACGCCAACCGCGTCGCCAATCTGGCCCTGAGCCAGCTCAGGAGCGAGGGCGTAGAAGATGCCCATTTAGGGGGAATCCGTGCGGAGCGTCCCCTTTCCCTTCGAACCCTACCTCCCGAGCAGCAGGCTCTCCTCCTGAAAAACTCCATCAGCAAACTGCCCCTCCACAAGGCTCTTGTGCTCCTCGATGCCCTGACGAGCCTAAAGGACGAGGGGCTACATCGGCACGAACTGCTCGCCCTGGCAAAGACACTGGTCACATGCGTCGGCAACCTTCGTTTCGGGCCCGAGGTCGGTGTGGGAATCGTCAAGGCCGACAGCCCGGTGGTTTCTCCGTGGCTGGCGGCGATCCGCGGTATGGCTGCGGACCTGAGCGCCTTGCGACGGATTGCCTGCAAGACACCGGTATGCCTTTACCAGGCCGACGCCCGTGAAATCGACAAGGTGCTGGAACCGAACTCGGTTGATGCCGTGATCACTTCCCCCCCATACCCAAACGAGAAGGATTACACGCGGACAACGCGCTTGGAATCGGTCGTGTTGGGCTTCATCCGTGACAAAGACGGTCTGCGCCAAGCGAAGCGCACGTTGGTGCGTTCCAATACCCGCGGCGTATTCAAGGAGGACGACGACGATCGATGGGTCGCCTCGCACCCCGTGATTCAACACCTCTCCCAAGCCATCGAAAAGCGGCGGGTCGAACTGGGCAAGACTTCGGGCTTCGAACGGTTATATCCGAAGGTTGTAACGCTTTATTTCGGGGGAATGGCCCGCCATTTGGCAGGGCTACGCCGGGTTCTGCGGCCGGGGGCCAGGCTTGCTTATGTGGTAGGCGATCAAGCCTCCTACCTCCGGATTATGATACGCACGGGGGAAATCCTAGCCGACATAGGTCGTTCCCTGGGCTACGAGGTGACTGGTATCGACTTATTCCGCACGCGGCTCGCCACCGCTACCCGAGAGCATCTGCGGGAGGAGGTTGTCGTTTTCCGTTGGCCAGGGTGACACCTTGGGCTGGACTATTAACGTAAGACCGGGGGTGGCATTATCACAAAGTCTGAACCCGTTGGAGTGATCTGGACCATTTATGACAAGATAATAACGAATGTGTTTCTACGTCATTACGTGGCCGGGGCCAGAGAGATTCCCTTCGAGCGAGATGATCTATCCCGTGCTGCCTCTGAACTTAACGTGGAGCTACCGAAAAACCTGGGAGACCTAATATATACGTACCGTTATCGCAGGCGATTGCCCGATCCTATTAGGCAAAAAGCACCCGTGGGCGAAGAATGGGTGATCCTGCCCGCAGGAATTTCGCGCTATTGCTTCGTGGCGACAAAACTGGCCTCGATCCTCCCCGGAGTCAACGTAGCCGAAACGAAAATTCCCGACTCCACGCCGGGCGTCATCGCCAAGTACGCCCTCGCCGGGCGTCATCGCCAAGTACGCCCTCAGCGACGAGCAAGCCCTACTGGCCCGACTCCGGTATAACCGCCTCATCGACCTCTTCACCGGACTCACATGCTACTCTCTTCAGAGTCATCTGCGGACGCAGGTTCCCGGCATCGGCCAGGTAGAAACGGATGAGACTACGTTGGAGTCGATAGACGGGGTATCCATTACGTTGTGCCCGTACAAGCCAAACGAGGCAACGACACCTTGGGCATCGTCCAGGTTTGGCAGGATTTTAATCTTTGTCGGAGCAAATTCCCTTTGCTGATTGTGCGCCCCATCGCGGCCCAGTTCATGGACAAAAACCTTATCGCGCTTTTTGAATTGGAGGTTGCCGGAATACAGATGTCCATCGTTTCGGAAAAGCACTATCGCCTGGTGCCGCCGGAAGCGATCAACGCTGACGACCTCGAGACATACCGGGCCACGCCAGAGTAGCCGACCTGCCTATCGCGGGGGCGCGTGCTCGCTGGGGAAGCCGAAGAGCTCCGCGGCCGCGCCGGCGCACGCGGCCTCGCAACCGGACGGGACGAAAACATAGAAGCGCCAGAGGGCCGCGTACTGGGCCTCCAACGTGCGCACCTCCAGCAGGCGGGCCGGACCGCCGCCGCGCGACCCGTCACCGTCGCCGGAGGCCGCTCGGCCGGCGCCGCCCGCACCGCCCGCCGCCGCGGTGTCAAAACCGCCCGCACCGCCCGCACCGCCGGCGCGGGCGTTGAGGGGCACCACCCCGCGGCCGAGCCGCACCGGCACCGTGGCTTCCTTCATGGTGGAGTAGGGCGGACAGTAGACCACCACGTCCTCGAAGGGCAGCCCCAGTTCACCGGCCAGGGCCTCCTCCGCCTCCCGGCGCGCCCGGCGGTCGGCGTGGTAGCGGGCGATGAGGCGGCGCCGTTCCCGGGCCGGCACGCGGGCCGCCGAGACAACGTAGCCCCGCTTGAGGAGCCGGCGGCGGCGGACGCGCCCCGCGAGGCGCGCCACGCGCGGGTCCGGCTTCCCCGCGGGAAAGGCCTCCAGGAGGGCCAAGAGGGTCTCGTCCCCCAGCTCCAGCAGGTCCTCCTCGCGGAAGCCGTGCTCGAGGGCCAGCTCCACCGCCTTGGCCACCATGGCCCCCGAGCAGACCTTGGTGTGGTGGAAGTAGACGCGCTCCGTCAGGAAGTAGCGGGTCCGCAGGAGCTGGAGCACCTCCGAGGCGGCGTCGGGCCGTTCCATCTCGTGGCGGGAGAGGTCCAGGAGCAGGCATCCCCCCTCCAGGTCGAAGTAGGAGAAGACCCTCTCGTCGTAGGAGTGGGCGAGCCCGGCGAAGTGGGAGTCGCGGCGCAGGTAGTCCAGCAGGTCGGCGTCCACGGTGCTGGAGACCACCTGGCGCCACCAGGGGGGGCCCAGGGGCCGGTCCTCCTCGCCGCGCCGGCCGCGGAGAATCCAGCGCACCTCCTCCAGGATCCCGGCGCCGGCCAGCACCCGCCCCGCCTCCCCCGCCAGGAGCCGTTCCAGCCGCGGGCCGCGGTCGTGGCGGGGGAAGAGGGCCCGCTCGTCCTCCAGGGTGTGCCCGAAGGGGACGTGGGTCACGTCGTGGAGCAGGGCGGCGGCGGCCACCACCGCCTCGTCCGCCGGCGTCACGGACAGCCCCCGCCGCCGCAGGGACGCCAGGATGCGCTTGGCCACCGCCAGGGTGCCCAGGGAGTGATCGAAGCGGGTGTGAACGCAGCCGGGGTAGACCAGGTGAGCCGTGCCCGTCTGCCGGATGGCGCGGAGGCGCTGCACCTCCGGCGTGTCCACGAGGCGCCTCTCCAGGTCGCTGAGCTCCACGTCGCCGTGGATGGGATCGCGGACGACCATGCCCAGGACTTCGCCCCGTGGCGCCCCCAACCCTGCCGCCGGGACGAGGCCGCCGCGGCGGGCCGTGCCCGGGGGGCGCCGCCCCTCAGCCGACCGCAGCCGGCCGTCCCCGACCGGCCGGACCGCCTTCGGCCCCTCAGGCGCTCACCGCCACCTGGACGTAGTCCTTGAACACGTACCCCTCGCCGCCGCCCGGGCAGGCCACCTTCACCCAGTTGCCCGAGAAGCCCTGGATCACCACCACCTCGCCGTGCTCGAGCCGCCGGACCAAGGCGTGCCGCCCGCCGGCTCCCTCCCGCAGGTTGACGTCGTCGGCGACGACCTGGGCAAAACCCAGGTATGGCCCGCTGATCCCGGCAGCCAGCATGTCCAGGCCGACCACCTGCAGGCGCTGGAAGGAGGCCAGTTGCTCCGCCAGCCTGCGCTCCGCCTCGCCAGCGGCCTCCCGGGCCAGCCCCTCGTAGGCGCCCTGGGGGTCCCTCTCCCTCTCCCGCAGCTCGGCGGCCAGCTCCCGCATTCCCCCCACCCCCATCCGCTCTGCATTGTATGTCCCGGCCTTTCCGGTCCATGCCATGCTAAAATGAAGTTTGAACACCGATTCCCCGCCGGGGGTGGCCGCGTGCTCCTGGAGGATAGGCTGACCGAGCACCTGACCCGCATCGCCACCGAGCTGCACGACTCCCTGAGGGAGTACGGGGGGCCGGCGCCGGAGGGAGAGCCCCTTCCCGACCGGCAGCGGGCCATCGCCCTCATCGGCGACCTGCAGGAGGTCCTCTTCCCCGGCTACTTCGGCCCCCGCGGTCAGGACGTGGACGTGACGTGCCTGGTCGAAAGGCTGGGCGTCATCTACTGGACCCTGACCCGCCTCATCCACGACACCGTCAGCCACAAGTGCCCCTTCCCCTGCGAGCACGGCTGCGGCGAGTTCTACGTGAGCGCGCGCCAGGCCACCGAGTTCCTAACCAAGATCCCGCGCCTCCGCCGCCTCCTGGCCCTGGACATCGAGGCCGCCTACGACGGCGACCCGGCCGCCAAGGATTTCGCCGAGATCATCCTGGCCTACCCCGGGCTTTACGCCATCATGGTGTACCGCCTGGCCCACGAGCTGCACCTCCAGGGGATTCGCCTCATCCCGCGCATCATGACGGAGCACGCCCACAGCGTGACCGGCATCGACATCCACCCGGGCGCCACCATCGGCGAGCGCTTCTTCATCGACCACGGCACGGGCGTCGTCATAGGGGAAACCTGCCGGATCGGCAACAACGTCAAGATCTATCAGGGGGTGACCCTGGGAGCCCTCAGCATCCCCCGAGACGAGCGGGGTCGCGCCCTCCGGGGCGGCAAGCGCCACCCCACCATCGAGGACGACGTCGTCATCTACGCGGGGGCCACCATCCTGGGCGGCAACACCGTCATCGGCAAGGGTTCCGTCATCGGTGGCAACGTCTGGCTCATCGAGAGCGTGCCGCCGGGCAGCAAGGTCATCAACCGGCCCACCATCGAGCTCCGCTGACGTCGAGGGAAACCGCGCCGGCGGTGCGCCGTGGCCACGGGAGGCCTCGCCTGCGCGCCGTCCCTGCGGTCAGGCCTGCTCCGGCATCCGCTGGAGGATGACCTGAAGGGTGAGGCGCTGCTGCCCGCGCTCCACCAGGAGGGCCACCCTGTCCCCCACCGACCGCTGGAGCTCCAGGTACCGGCGCAGCGCGAAGTAGCTGTCCACCTGCCGCCCGTCCACGGCCAGGATCACGTCGCCCACCTGCACGCCCGCCAAGGCGGCGGGGCCGTCCTTGACCACCTCGGCCACGTAGAGCCCCCGCTCCAGGTTGATGCCCTGGTCCAGGGCCTCCTCCCGATCCATGATCCCCACCCCCAGCCAGGGTCGCACCACCCTGCCTTGGTCGATGAGGCGGGCCACGATCCACCGCACCGTATTGGCCGGCACGGCGAAACCGATGCCCTCCACATCGGGCAGGCTCACCTTGGCCGTGGTGATGCCGATGACCTCGCCGCGCAGATTGGCCAGGGGTCCCCCGCTGTTGCCGGGGCTGATGGCCGCGTCCGTCTGCAGCACCTCCACCACGGTGCCGCTGTCCAGCCGCAGGCTCCTGGCCAGGCCGCTCACCACCCCCGCCGTGACCGTGCGCTGAAAGGTCATGGACACGGGGTTGCCGATGGCCACCACGGGCTCGCCGATCCTGATGGAATCGGAGTCGCCGAGCTTGGCCACCGGCAGGTTGGCGGCGTCCACCTTGAGCACCGCCAGGTCGGTGCGGGGATCGGTGCCGACGATGGTGGCGTTGACGCGCCGCCCGTCGAAGAGGACCACCTTGATGGTGCCGGCCCCGTCCACCACGTGGTTGTTGGTCACCACGTAGCCCCGCTTGTCTACGATGACCCCCGACCCGCTCGACTGGGGAACCCGGAAGTTGCCGCGCGGCGTCTGGGGATGGGCCACGTTGCCGGCCAGAATGCCGACCACCGCGGGCCCCACCCGCTCGGCCACAGCCGTGACGGACCCGCTCGCCGCCGCGCCGCCCCCGGCCGCCAGGGGCACGCCCTCCCGGTCGGCGGCGCCGGGCACGGCCTTTTCCACCACCGCCAGGCGCCGGTCGAGCTGCTCGAGCCGCGTCTCCAGGTTGCGCCCCGCCCGCGGGGCCACCAGTGACGGCCCCGCGCTCAGCAAGATCAGCCCTGTGAGGAGAGAGGCCAGGAGGGCAGCCAAAAGCGCGTTGACCGGCTGGGGCGCCGGCTGCGGCCGCCCCGTCGCCTCGCCCCCGAGAAGGGGCTCGGCCTGCGCGCGGTTGGCGTGGATCTCGGGATCCGTCATGGCGGCTCTCGGGTCGAACCTGCCTTTCGCGGGCGAACCGGAGGTTCGGCCCGTTTCTCGCGCAGCGGCGCCCGGCGGTCGGCGCTGCGCCGGTCAATTGTAGCACCGCCGTACCGCCGCCGCACCTTTGGCCTTATTTTTTGTACCAAACCGCTCGCCTCACTCCTTGACTTGCCCGGCTGCATGGCACATACTGCCAGCGGTGATGGCCGGTGGTCCAAGCCCAAGGGTCCAGGAGGCGCCTCACCTACGAGGACTACCTGCGCCTTCCAGAGACCAACCGGCGCTGCGAGCTCCGCGGGGGAAGCCTCGTCTGGGAGCCGAGCCCCGCCTACGACCACCAGTGGATCGTGGGCAACCTCCACCTCCTCCTTCGCGCCGCCGCCGCGCAGGCTGGGGGCCGCGTTATCCTGGGCCCCTTCGACACGGTGCTGTCGCGCGAGGAGGCTTGGGTGGGGCAACCCGATCTGGTCTGCGTCTCCCAGGCCCGCCTCGACATCATCGGCCAACGGTGCCTGGCGGGTTCGCCGGACCTGGTGGTCGAGGTGGTCTCCCCTTCCTCCCGCGGCAAGGAGCGGCGGCTGCGGTCGTCCCTCCACGCGCGTTACGGCATCCGGGAGTACTGGATCGTGGAGCCGCGCCTTCGCACGGTGGACGTCCTCGTTCAGGCGCCGGATCGTTACCTGCGCCTCGGCACCTTCGGGCCGGGCGACCCCCTGCGGTCGCAGGTGCTGTCCCGCCTGGACGCCGACGCGGGCGCCGTCTTCGCGGGCCTGCCCGCCCCCGGCGAGGGCCCGGCCGCGGGACGGGGTTGACGGCCTTGCCGGGCGAGGGTACGGGTTTTTGCGTCCTGCACCTGGATCCCGTCCGCGATCCCTTGGACCCGGAGCGCGTCCTCGTCCCCGACGACGGTCTCTGGCGCGAGGCCGAGGAGTTCGCCCGCCGACGGGCCGTCACCTGGTGGGACCGGCAGCCCGTCTTCACCACCCGCGGGGAAGCCGAGGAGTACGCAGCCCTCGCCCCCCTGCGCACCGAGGTGGTCCCCGTCGCCTACCGCCCCGAGCCCGGCTCCGAGGAGGAGGGGTGGTTCGACTCCTTCCGCTCGCCCTACTGGTTCCGCGTGATCGCCGACCCGGAGGGTTGATGGCCGGTGCCGGCCCACCCCGACGGCCTGGACCTTTGACGGCCCAGGCATCCTGGCGGCCCGGGCGCCGCCGGCCGGCGCGGAACGCGCCCCCTCCGGCCCCCGC
>CAYXQP010000032.1:0-15060 GCA_964467515.1 uncultured Eubacteriales bacterium
GGCTAGAAAGCCGATCTGACCCTCTCCGCAGCTGTTGAGGGAAAATTTCCACCCTCCCTTTGGGGCAGGGATGGGGAATTTTTTCCCCGAAGTCTGGGGGACCCGGCCTCAAGGCTGTGGTAGTTGGCCTATTCAGCTTGGAGGGAGGCCGAATCGGGGCCGAGGAGGCGCCGCCGGGACCAGTTCAGGGAAAAATTCCACCTGGGATGAGTCGGCGCAGGGTGCAAAAATTCCCCGAAACGGCCCCACGGGACCATGGCATCCCCTTGGCTGCATCTCCGGGGCCCGGTCAGGCGGGGTTCGGCAGTCCGGGGACGGGCGGGAGCTCGCTCAGGTTGCGCAGGCCCAGGTACTCAAGGAACGCGTCCGTGGTCCCGTAGAGGAGCGGCCGGCCGGGGGAGTCGCGCCGGCCCACGACGCGGATGAGCTGCCGGTCGAGGAGGGTCCGCAGGGCGTGGTCGCACTGCACGCCGCGCACCTCCTCGATCTCGGCCCGCGTCACCGGCTGGCGGTAGGCCACCACGGCCAGGGTCTCCAGGGCGGAGACCGAGAGGCGGCTCCGCTCGCCGGCGAGAAAACGCTCCACCGCCCCGGCGTGCACGGCCTTGGTGAAGAGGCGGTAACCCCCGGCCACCTGGCGCACCTCGACACCGCGCCGCGGGTCGGCCAGGGTCTCCGCCAGGGACGCCAGGGCGCGCCTGACCTCCGCCTCGCCCACGCCGCAGGCGGCGGCCAGGCGGCCGGGGCTCACCGGCTCGGCGGCTGCGAAAAGAAGAGCCTCCACCAGCGACACGAGGGGCGCCGCCTGGGCCGGCGCGGCCGCAGGTCCGGCGCGCGCCGGCGCGAATGCGTCCGACGCTGCACCGTCACCGACCGCCACCGACCACACCCCCCCTCCCACCCCCCGCGTCTCCAGGCCTGCATGCCTCCACGCGGATGTCGCCCCCGGCCGCCTCCTGCCAGACCCGTGCCCGCCGCCTCCGCACCAGCTCCAGCAGGGCCAGGAAGGTCACCACCACCTCCCGCCGGCTGGCACCGGGCGGAAAGAGCTCCCAGAAGGAGAGGGACCCCGCCGTCCCAGCCAGGAGCGCCGCCATCTCCTCCATCCGGCCGGCCACGGTGAGCGCCTCCCGCTCCACCGTCGCCACCACCGGCGCCCGCTCCCACACGGCGGCGAGGGCGGCCACCAGATCCTCGGGCCGAAGAGGGTGAAGGAGGGGCCTCACCCCGCCGGGCACCTCGGCCCGGCCGGGAAAGCGCTCGCCCTGGAGGAACTCGAGGCGCCGCAGCTCCTCGGCGGCCTGGCGGAAGAGACGGTAGCCGGCCACCCGCTCCGCCAGTTCCTCCAGGTCCAGGTCGGCGTCCCCGCCGGGAGGTCCCGTCCCACCCGGGAGCACCTCGCCGGCGTCTTCCCCGGCTTCCTCCGCGTCCTCCTCGGCAGCGAGGAGACCCGCCCCGCCGGGCGCCACGACCCGGGCCTTGGCCGCCACCACCCTGGCCAGGAGCACCAGAGCGCGGCTTATGGCCTCCAGCCGCTCCTCGGGCGCCGCCGCATCCACCGCCGGCAAGCCCTCCGCCACCTGGCGGCCCACCTCGGCCACGGGGACCGAGGCCGGATCCACCCGCCCCGCCGCCATGGCCGCCGCCAGCTCCGCCAACGGGCCGGAGAAGCCGGGCACCGCGACGCGGGGAACCCCGTCCGCCGGTCCGGGCGCGCCGGGGGAGAGACCGCCGTCCGGGCCGCCCGCAGGACGGCTCACCGGCCCAGGCCCACCGCCGCGCGCACCGCCTCCATGGTGGCCGCCGCCTCCCGCCGCGCGCGCACGGCGCCGTCGGCCAGGATCTCGTCCACCAGGTCCGGGCGCGCCGCCAGCTCCCGGCGCCGCTCCCGGATGGGCGCCAGGACCTCCACCAGACGGGCCGCCAGGCGCTCCTTGCACTCGACGCAGCCGATGCGCGCCGCGCGGCAGTCGGCCTCCACCTCGGCCACGTCAGCGGGCGAGTAGACGCGGTGGAAGGCGAAGACGGTGCAGACCTCGGGGTGGCCGGGATCGTTGCGCCGCACGCGGGCGGGGTCGGTGACCATGGTGCGCACCTTGCGCCGGATGTCCTCGGGCTCCTCCGCCATGGTTATGTAGTTGTCGTAGCTCTTGCTCATCTTGCGCCCGTCCAGGCCCGGCAGGACCCTGACCTCGGTGAAGAGGGCCTGCGGCTCGGGGAGGACGGCACCGTAGAGAGCGTTGAAGCGGCGCACGATCTCCCGCGTCAGCTCGATGTGGGACTCCTGGTCCTTGCCCACGGGCACCAGGTCGGCCCGGTAGATGGTGATGTCGGCCGCCTGGAGGACGGGGTAGCCGAGGAAGCCGTAGGTGGCCACCTCGCGTCCGGCCAGCTCCCGCATCTGCTCCTTGTAGGTGGGCACGCGGAAGAGCCAGCCGAGGGGGGTCAGCATGGAGTAGAGCAGGTGCAGCTCCGCGTGCTCCTTGACGTCGGACTGGACGAAGATGACACACCGCCGGGGGTCCAGGCCGGCGCTCAGGTAGTCCAGGGCCAGCTCCCGCACGTTGCCCGCCAGCTCCCGCGGGTCCAAGTACATGGTGCTGAGGGCGTGCCAGTCGGCGATCATGAAGAAGCAATCGTACTCGTCCTGGAGGCGCACCCAGTTCTCCAGGGCGCCGTGGTAGTTGCCGAGATGAAGCCGCCCCGCCGTGGGCCTCATCCCGCTGAGGACGCGCTTTCTCCTGCCCGTCGCCTCGGCCACGCCAGCCACCACCCCTCTCACCCGGGCGCCACCGTCCGCGGGGCCGACCACCTGGGCGCCGCCCGGCTTCCCCGCGGCTCCTTACCCGCCCGCCCAGCCGCCCACCAGCCCCCGCGCCAGGGACATGAGCCCCCGCAGCACCGCGTCCGCCGCCGGGGCCAGGAAGCGGCCCACCAGCCCCGTGGAGAGCAGGAGGATGAGGATGAGCCAGCCGTAGGGCTCCAGGCGCAGCAACGCCGCCTCCCGCTCCCTGGGCAGCAGGCCGGCCAGCACCTTGGCCCCGTCCAGGGGCGGCACCGGCACCAGGTTGAAGATGCCCAGCCACACGTTGTACTGGGCCGTCCAGGCTAGGACCTGCTCGCCCGCCGACCGGGGGGACGGCTGCAGGGCCAGCAGTGCGGTCACCGCCAGGAGCGCCACCGCCATGTTGGCGCCGGGACCGGCCAGGGATACGGCCATCATGCCGCGGCGCGGGTCGGCGAAGTAGGACGGGTTGACCTGCACCGGCTTGGCCCAGCCGAAGTGGAAGGCCCAGAGCATGAGGAGGCCGATGGGGTCCAGGTGGCGCACCGGGTTGAGGGTCAGCCTCCCCGTGAGACGCGGGGTCGGGTCCCCCAGGGCCGTGGCCGCCAGGCCGTGGCCCAGCTCGTGGAGCACGATGGCGGCCAGGAGGCCGGGCACCGAGTAGACCAGGTCCACCTTGGTCCTCCCTCCGGCTCGCCCACTATGCGCCCGCCGCGCCCCCGGGCCCGAGCCGCTCCGGGAGCCGGTCCCGCGCCACCAGGTCGGCGAAGGTCTCCCGCTCCACGATGACCTCGGCCGAGCCCCGCGCCACCAGGACCGTGGCCGGGCGCGGGAAGCGGTTGTAGTTGCTGGCCATGCTGTAATGATAGGCGCCGGTGGTGAAGACCGCCACCACGTCGCCGGGCTCCACGGCCGGCAGGAGAAGGCGCGGCACGAGCACGTCGCCGGACTCGCAGTAGCGCCCCACCAGGCACACCTCCCCCGCCGGCTCCGCCAGGGGACGGGCCGCCGGCAGCGCCGTGTACCGCGCGCCGTAGAGGGCCGGGCGCGGGTTGTCGGCCATGCCCCCGTCCACGGCCACGTAGGTGCGCAGGCCCGGCACCTCCTTGACGGCGCCGACGGTGTAGAGGGTGAAGCCGGCCTCCCCCACGATGGACCGCCCCGGCTCCACGATCAGGGCCGGGACGGCCAGGCCGCGAGCCGCGCACTCCGATCGCAGCGCCCCCAAGGAGGCCGCCACGAACTCCTCCAGCCGCGGCGGCGCGTCCTCCGCCGTATACCGGACGCCGAAACCGCCCCCCACGTCCAGCTCCCGCGCCGCCACCCCCGTCCGGGCCAGGACCTGGGCCGCGAGCCCCACCAGGGCGCTCACCGCCAGACGGTAGGGCTCCACCAGGAAAACCTGGGAGCCGATGTGGCAGTGGAGACCGGTCCAGTCCAGCACCTCGGAGCGGGCCGCCCTCTCCGCCGCCGCCAGGGCCTGTCCGCTCTCCAGGTCGAAGCCGAACTTGGAGTCGCGCCGCCCCGTGCTCACATACTCGTGGGTGTGGGCCTCGATGCCCGGCGCCACCCGCACCAGCACCCGCGGCCGCACGCCCGCCGCCCGGGCCAGCTCCTCCAGCATGTCCAGCTCGTGGAAATTGTCCACCACGATGCGGCCGACGCCGGCCCGCAGGGCGTAGGTCAGCTCCTCGCGGCTCTTGTTGTTACCGTGGAGGATGATGCGCCCGGCGGGAAAACCCGCCGCCAGGGCGGTGTAGACCTCCCCTCCCGAAACGGCGTCCAGGTGGAGCCCCTCCTGGTCCACCAGGCGGGCCAGGGCGGTGCAGAGAAAGGCCTTGCCGGCGTACGCGGCGAAGCCGTGGGGGCCGAGGGCGGCCCGGAAGGCGCGGCAGCGCCCGCGCACCGCCTCCTCGTCCAGCACGTAGAGGGGCGTGCCGAACCGCCGGGCCAACTCCACGGCGTCGCAGCCGCCGAGGACCAGGTGCCCGGCGGCATTGACCTCCACTGGGGGCCACGGCTGCGCCCCGGCCGAGACGCCGCCCGCCGGCGGCACCGTGACCGTCGCTCCCTCCATGGGCACCGCCTCCGAAATTCCCCGCTACCATATCAAAAGGGCTTGTCCAGGGTCAACGGCGGAGGGCCGGCACCGCCGTCACCCCAGAAGGGCCAGCGCCGCCCGCACCAGCACCTCCACTCCCACCGGCAGGGCGTCCTCGTCCAGGTCGAAGCGCGGGTGATGGTGGGGGTGGACGATGCCCCTGGCCTCGTTGCGGGCGCCCAGGAGAAAATAGCAGGACGGCACCTCCCGGGCGAAATAAGCGAAGTCCTCGCCGCCCATGAGGGGCTCCGGCTCGAGGACCGACTCCCGCCCCACGGCCTGCACCGCCGCCCGCCGCACCGCCTCCGTCACGGCGCCGTCATTGACCACGGGCGGGTAGCCGCCGAAGACCTCGACCCGTCCCTCGGCGCCCGCCAGCGCGCAGGTGTGCTCCACCACCCGGGCCAGCTCCCGGTGGAGGAGAGCCCGCGTGTCCTCGTCCAAGGAGCGCACCGTCCCCTCCAGGGAGGCCCGGGGGGCGATGACGTTGAAGGCGTGGCCGGCGGTGACGCGCCCCACGGAGACGACGGCCGGGCGGAGGGGATTGACCCGCCGGCTCACGATGGTCTGGAGGTTGAGGATGATCTGGGCCGCCACGAGGCAGGCGTCCACGGCCTGATGAGGCTGGGCTCCGTGCCCGCCCCGGCCGGCCACCTCGACCCGGAACTCGTCGGCCGCCGCCATGGCGGGCCCCTCCCGCACGCCCACCGTCCCCACCGGCAGGTCGCTCCACAGGTGGAAGCCCACAGCGGCCCGGACGCCGGCCAGCACGCCGGCCTCCACCATGGCCCGCGCGCCGCCCGGCGGCTTCTCCTCCGCGGGCTGGAACACCAGGCGCACCGTGCCCGGCAGGGCGCCCTGCAGCCCCGCCAGCACCGTGGCGGCGCCCAGGAGGATGGCGGCGTGCCCGTCGTGGCCGCAGGCGTGCATCACGCCCGGCCGGCGGGAGGCGTACTCGACCCGGTTCTCCTCCTGGAGGGGGAGGGCGTCCAGGTCGGCCCGCAGGACCACCACGGGCCCCGCCGCCCCCCGGACCTCGGCCACCACGCCGGTGGGAACGGGCCTCGCCACGGGCAGACCGAGGCCGGCCAGCTCCTCCGCCACGGCCGCCGCCGTCTCCCTCTCCTCGAAGCTCAGCTCGGGGTGGGCGTGGAAGCGCCTCCTCCAGGCCACGAGGCGCGGCCTCAGGGCGGCGGCCGCCTCCCGCACCCGCGCCGGGTCCGTCGCCGGCTCAGCCACTGCACCTCACACCCCCTGCTCCGCGTCCTGGGCCGCCGTGGCCCCCTGGGCCCGCCCCGCCCACGCCGCGGACCCCCCGACCCCCTCCGCCGTCGCCGCCCCCTCGACCCGCGCCAGGAAGGCGAGGACGGCGGCCGCGAAGGCCTCGGGGTTGTCCAGGTGGGCCAGGTGCCCGGCGTCCGGGATGATCTCCACGGAGGCCCCGGGGATCCGCGCCGCCAGGGCCCGGATCTGCTCGGGAGGATAGCCGGCGTCGCGCTCCGCTCCCAGGACCAGCGTCGGTACGGCGATGGCGGGCAGCACGTCCCGTGTGTCGGCGGCAAAGACGGCCGCCGCTGCCTCCAGGTAGGCCTCCCTGTCCATGGCGCTCATGGCGCGCCGGACCAGCTCCCGCCGCGGGGCGGGCGTCCCGGGGAGCAGGGTCTGGTCCACGTAGCGGCGGGCGAACTCCTCCAGGGAATGGTCGGCCAGGAAGGCGCGCCTCTCCTCCACCCGCCGGCGCGCTACCTCGGGGTCCACGTGGGCGAAGGTGCAGGCCAGGATCAGCCCGCGCACCGCCTCCGGCCTGCGCCGGTAAACCTCCTGGACCACCACCCCGCCCAGGGAGATGCCGAGCCAGAAGGCGGGCTCCAACCCCGTCCCCCGGGCCAGATCCGCCAGGTCCGCCGCCATTTCGGCCATGGTGACGGGCCCTCCGCGCGGGGAGCCACCGTGCCCCCGCAGATCGGGTGTCACCACGCGGTGACGGCCCGCCAGCCTATCCGCCAGCTCGTCCCAGAGGGAGCCCGCCGTCCCCAGGCTGTGGACGAGGAAGAGCGGCGAACCCCGGCCGCGCACCTCGTAGCGGATGTCCTGGGCCCCCCGCCGCCACACCGGCATCCCCTGCCACCCCCCTCCGCCCGCCGGAGGTCCGTCTCCGCCCCGGCGCCCCGCCAAGGGCGGCGCGGCCGCCACCCGGTTTCCCCCACGCCGAGCGCGGCCGACCGACCTCACCGGTGCGCCAGGTTGAGCGCATAGAGCCCGGCCGAGATCAGGGCGATCCCCAGCACCTGCAGGAGACCGACCCTCTCCCCGAGGAAGATGGCCGCCAGGATCATGCTGACGGCCGGATAGGTGGCCGTGACGGCGATGACGTACCCGGCGGGAGCCTGCCGCAGGGCGTAGGTGAAGGACACGAGCCCCGCCACGCCCACCGCCGTCCCCAGGAAGATCCAGTGCCAGGCCGCGGCGGGGAAGTCGGGTCTCACCCCCGCCCTCTTCATGATGACGAGGTAGACGGGGATGGACAAGAGGCTGAACAAGGCCCCGTAGAGCTGAACCACGAGAGGGTGGGCCCGGGACACGGCCAGCTTGTCCAGCAGTCCCCAGACACCCCAGGCCACCATGGTGAGGAAGACGAGGAGACCGAGGCTCACGGGCCGATCAGGCTCCCGCCTTCTCCGCCTCGCAACGTCCCGTCCGCTCCGCCCCGTACCCGGCCGCCAGGATCCGCGCCACCTCGGGGCGGCTGAACTCGGGCGGCGGCAGCTCGCCGGCCCGCAGCATGGCCCGCACCCTGGTGCCGCTCAGGGTCACCCTCTCCCCCTCCCCGTGGGGGCACGTCTTGGTGGTGGCCATGCCGCCGCAGGCCCGGCAGTAGAAGGCGTTCTCGAAGAAGAGGGGCGTGATGCCCAGGTCCTCGGGCCGGAACTCGGCGAAGATGCGCTGGGCGTCGTAGGTCCCATAGTAGCTGCCCACGCCGGCGTGGTCGCGCCCCACGATGAAGTGGGTGCAGCCGTAGTTCTTGCGGACGATGGCGTGGAAGACGGCCTCCCGCGGGCCGGCGTAGCGCATGGCGGCCGGGAAGACGGCCAGCACCACCCGCTCGGCCGGATAGTACCTCTCCAGCACGGCCCGGTAGCTGGCCATGCGCACCTCGGCCGGCACGTCGTCGTCCTTGGTGGCGCCCACCAGCGGGTGGACCAGCAGGCCGTCCACCGTCTCCAGGGCGCACTTTTGCAGATACTCGTGAGCCCGGTGGATGGGGTTCCGCGTCTGGAAGCCCACCACCGTGCGCCAGCCCCGCGCGGCGAAGACCTCCCTCAGTCGCGCCGGCGGCAGGTGGTGGGCCGGGAAGGCGGGCGGCCGCTCCTCCAGGAGCCACACGGGTCCGCCCAGGTACACCTCCCCCTGCCGATACAGGCGCGCCACGCCCGGGTGCGCCTCGTCCTCGGTGCGGAAGACCAGCCTGGCCTCCCGCCGGCGGTCGTACTCGAAGCGCTCCTCCACCCGCATCAGGCCCAGGACCCGTCCCTCGGCGTCGGCCAGGGCCGCCTCGTCCCCGTCGCGCAGGGTCAGGGCCCGCTCGGCGGGCACGGCCAGGGTCACCGGGAGGCTCCAGACGAGGCCGTCGGCCAGGCGCATCTCCTCCACCACGGCGGCATAGTCCCCCTCCCCCATGAACCCCGTGAGGGGGCTGTACGCGCCGGTGGCGATGAGCTCCAGGTCCGCCGCCTCCTTTTCCCCGAGAACCACCACCGGCAGCTCCCGCACCCGCCGCCGGGCCTCGGCGAGGGCCTCGCCGCGCAGCACCCTGTCCACCAGCGCGCCCCCGTGGGGGACGGAGGGTCCCGCGGAACCCTGCCCCCTTTCGCCGTTCACCGCCAGAGCCGCGCCCCCGTGCCGCGCCCCGGCCTCAGCCGCCCCCGTCCCGGTCGCCCCCTCCTCGGTCACGACCGCACCTCCCTCTCACCGTCGTCCCAGCGGCGCGCCGATCCGCCGCCGCTGCTGGGCCAACCCGGACGCCAGCCCCTGCATCACCAGGAGGCAGAGGGCGCCCGCCGCCCCGAAGAGGAGCGCCCGGCCGGCCGTCTCACGCCCCAACTGCCGCAGGACCAGGGAAACCGCCGTGGCCAGCATGGTCACGGCGAAGAGACCCCGGATCCGGTGGGGGGCGTACCTGGTGGCGTACACCCCCACCAGGCTGCCGACCACGGCACCGCCCAGCATCACCAGGGCCGCCAGGACCTCCACCCGCCCCTTGAGAGCGTAGGTCGCGGCCCCGTACGTGCCCGAGAATATCACTTCCAGGAGGTCGGTGCCCACCGCCACCCGGGCCGGCATCCCCACCAGGTGGATGAGGGCCGGCACCCGGATGAACCCGCCGCCCACGCCGAGAAAGCCCGCCAGGAAACCGGTGGCCGCGCCCACGCCCACCAGCACCCACGCCGAGAGAACCGGAATCCCGGAAACGGGCAGGGAAACAAGGGGGCGCCAGCGCAGGGCCTGGAGCCTCTCCGGGAAGGAGGCCCGGGCGAGGGGGGCATCCCCGGGGCCGGGCCGGGAGGCGCCGGCGCGCCAGCGCAGGTAGTCGGCGATCTCCCTCAGCATGAGCAGGGACAGGAGGACCAGCACGGCGATGTACGTCCACCGGACGGCGTCCTCCACCAGCCCCCGTCCCTCCAGCCACAGGACCAGGCGCGCGCCCAGCTCTATGCCGGGCACGGTGCCCGCGGCCAGCACCACCCCGGCCCGCACGTCCACGTGGCCGAGGCGGCGGTGCAGCGCCGTGGCGAAGAGGCTCTTGCCCATGATGTGGGCCAGGTCCGTGCCGATGGCGTAGGCCATGGGGAAGCCCAGCATGTTGAGGGCGGGCGTGGCGATGAAGGCGCCGCCCACCCCGAAGAAGCCTCCCAGCACGCCCACCACGTACCCGACGAGAACCAGCAGCCACGGGTTGGCCGTCACGCCGGCCAGCGGGAACTCCAAGGCCGTCGCCCCCCTGGGATCGCGGATTGAAGGCGCCCTGCCGCCGGCGTCAGCTCCCGTGGAGCCCGCACTCGGTCTTGGCCAGGCCGGCCCAGCGGCCGGCGCGCGGATCCTCGCCCGGCCGGACGGCGCGGGTGCAGGGGGCGCAACCGATGCTCGGGTAGCCCCGGTCGTGCAGCTCGTTGTATGGCACGTCGTGCTCCCGGATGTAGGACCACACCTCGTCCCAGCTCCAGCGGACCAGGGGGTTTACCTTGACGAGGCCGAAGCGGCCGTCCCACTCGACGACCCGGGCATGGCGGCGCGTGGGGGCCTGGTCGCGCCTTATCCCGGTGATCCACGCGCGGAGGCCGAGGGCGCCAAAGACCCGCTCCAGGGGCTCCACCTTGCGCAGGCGGCAGCAGAGGTCGGGGTCCCGCCGCCACAGCTCGGGGCCGTGGACGGCCTCCTGGGCCGCCACGGTCAGCAGGGGGCGCACCCCGATGAGGTTGACGTCGTACCGCTCGGCGACCCGGTCCCGCACCCGGTACGTCTCGGGGAAGAAGAGGTCGGTGTCCAGGTAGAAGACCCGGGCCCCCGGCCACACCCCGGCCAGCATGTCCACCAGGGCCACGTCCTCGGCCCCGAAGCTGCACGCCAGGGCCAGGTCGGGCGCGAACCGCTCCACGGCCCACCGCAGCACCTCCGCGGGAGACCGCTCCTCGAAGAAGGCGGCCCATCCCTCCCAGTCGTCCGCCGCCGGCAGGACGTCCACCTGCTCCCGCCGCTCGCCCGCCATGCTTACCCCTCCCTTAATCCGAGTAATTTGATTGGATTAACAGGAATTATGATACCAGCGAGGGGCTCCGGCGTCAACGGGTGGCTTCCTCCGCCCACGCCTCCGGCGGCCCGACTCCCGGCCGCCCCTATCCTATCCCCGGCGCGCGGCGTTGTGCCTGGCCACGGGTGAGGGGTCCGGCTCCCCGGCCCCGGTAGGCGCCCCCGCCCCGGGCTCGGGCTCGGCGACGGAGGCGGACGCCGGCAACAGCCGCGCCACCTCCCGCGCCAGGGCGTGGAAGGCCTGGGCGGCCGCACCCGTCGGGTCGGCCACCACTACGGGCGTGCCGACGTCACCGCCCGCCCGCACGGCCGGTTCCAGGGGTATGCGGGCCAGGACGGGGACACCCAGCTCCTCCGCCAACCGGTCGGCACCGCCCCCCGTGAAGAGCTCGATCTCGTGCCCGCAGTGGGGACAATGAAGGGGGGACATGTTCTCCACCACGCCCAGGATCTCCTGGCCCGTCTTGCGGGCCAGGTAGGCGGCGCGCGCCGCCACGTGGTAGGCCGCGGCCTGGGGCGTGGTGACCAGGAGCATCCTGGCGCGGGGCAGTCTCTGGACCAGGCTCAGGACCACGTCGCCCGTGCCCGGCGGCAGGTCCACCAAGAGGTAATCCAGGTCGGCCCACAGGACGTCCCGGAGGAACTGGTCCAGCGCCCCCGCCAGCATGGGCCCCCTCCAGATGACGGGCGTGTGCTCCTCCACGAAGAAGCCCAGTGACATCACCTGGAGACCGTGGGCCTCCAGCGGCACCAGGGCCCGGTCCAGGACCTGGGGCTGCCCGGTCACGCCCAGCAGCCGCGGCACGCTGAAACCCTGGATGTCGGCGTCCAGCACGCCCACGGCGTGCCCCTGCCGGGCGAGGGCCAGAGCCAGGTTGACGGTGACGGTGGACTTGCCCACCCCTCCCTTGCCGCTGGCCACGGCCACGACGCGGGTGGGCGAATCCGGATCGAGGAGGCGGGAGCGCGCTTCCCGCTGGAACCTGCCGGCCAGGGCGGCGCGCTCCTCCTCCGTCATGACGTCCAGCCGCACCAGCACGCGCTCCACGCCGGCCAGCCGTTCCACCCTCTCCCGCACGTCCCGGGCTATGCGATCCTTCAGGGGACAGCCGGCCGCCGTCAGGGCCAGCTCCACGTAGACCACTCCGCCCTCGACCTTGACGGTCCGCACCATGTTGAGGTCCACGATGCTCCGCCTCAGCTCGGGATCGACCACGTCCCGCAGCGCCGCCATCACTTCCTCGCGCGTGACGGAAGGAACCATCTCCGCACCTCCGGGTCCAATTCCGACTGTGGGAGTCGGGATTTGCCCCTGGATTATAACGGCTTCCGGGTGACCCGGCAAACGATCCCCGGTCCCAAAAAATGAGCGGCGCACGCGCCGCTCATGGGTGATGCGACCGTCGGCTTTCTCCCTCTCCTGCACCCCTCGGGCCTCAGCGCGGTGTGGGCCGGGCCTGGGGAGGCACGGCCGCGGGAGCACCGCCCGCCATCTGCTGCTCGGCCAGCTGGATCATCCGGCGGACCATGTGGCCGCCCACCGCTCCGCACTGCCGCGCCGGCAGATCGCCCCAGTAGCCGTCCGGAGGAGGCGTGATTCCCACTTCACCGGCCACCTGGTACTTGAACTGGTCCAGAGCCTGCTCAGCGCCCCGCACCAGCGCGCGATTGCGCTTCTGTCCCTGAGCCATGAGCCTGTCACCTCCTTCGTACGGCTTATTATGGGGTTGCCTCCTCCGCCTATGCTGCCACTATCTGAACATATGGCCAATTGGAATGACACAAAGGGAATACTGCGCCCATATTGCCTACGAAATACCTTCCCTTCGCGGCGCCGTCCTCGCACCATCCTGGAAGAGGGCCAGGGCGCCCTCGAAGCCGGGGAAGGAGACGTCGGCGCAGGAGGCGCCCCGCACCACCGTCTCGCCCTCGGCCACCAGTCCCGCCACGGCCAGGGCCATGGCCAGGCGATGGTCGCCCCCGGACTCCACCTCGGCGCCGCGGAGGCGCCGCCCGCCCCCGCCGTGGATCCGCAGGCCGTCGGGCAGTTCCTCCACCCGCACGCCCAGGCGGCCGAACTGGGAGGCCAGGGCGGCGATGCGGTCGCTCTCCTTGACCCGCAGTTCGGCCGCGTCCCTGATCTCGGTGACGCCCTCGGCGCAGGCGGCCGCCACGGCCAGGGCCGGCACCTCGTCGATGAGGCGCGGGACGAGGGCGCCGCCCACGGCCACGCCCTTGAGGGCGGAGCTCTCCACCTCCAGGTCGGCCACGGGTTCCCCGCTCACCTGGCGCTCGCCGAGGAGGCGCACCCGGGCCCCCATGGCCGCCAGGACCTCCAGGGCGCCCGCCCGCGTCGGGTTCACCCCCACCCCGCGGACCACGACGCGGCTGCCCGGCACCACGGCGCCGGCCACGAGAAAGAACACGGCCGCCGAGATGTCGCCCGGCACCTCCACGTCCCGCGCCACGAGCCTGGCCGGCCCCGCCACGGCCGCCCGGCCGGGCGCCGCCTCCACCACCACCCCGAAGTGCCGCAGCATCCGCTCGGTGTGGTCGCGGCTGGGCGCGGGTTCCTCCACCTCGGTGACGCCCTCGGCCGCCAGCCCGGCCAGGAGCAGGGCCGACTTGACCTGGGCCGAGGCCACCGGCAGGCGGAAGCGCCCGCCGCGCAGGGAGCCGCCCCGCACCGCCAGAGGAGCCAGCTCGCCGCCGGCCCGGCCGTCCAGGAAGGCCCCCATGGCCCGCAGGGGGGCCACCACCCGGCCCATGGGGCGCCTCCGGAGCGATGCGTCGCCCGTCAGCACGGCGAAGAGGGGCCGGCCGCTCAGCACCCCCAGGAGCAGGCGCATGGTGGTGCCCGAGTTGCCGCAGTCCAGGACGTCGGCCGGCTCGGCGAGGACGCCGGCGCCCCCCTCCACCACCGCCGCGCCCTCCTCCAGGGCCACGGGCACGCCCAGAGCGCGGAAGCAGGCCACCGTGCTCAGGCAGTCGTGCCCGGCCAGGAAGTTGGCGATGCGCGTGGTCCCCTCCGCCAGGGCCCCCAGCATGACGGCCCGGTGCGATATGGACTTGTCGCCGGGCACGGACACCTCGCCGGTGAAGCCGCGCGACGGCCGCACCACCAGGGCATCGGGCCGCTCCCCCACGCCCACCGTCCCGGAGGAACCGGTCACCTCAGCCACGCCGCCCACCTCCCCACCGCGCGCCGCCCACCCGGCCCCGCCGGCGGGCCATCCCTCCGCGGCGCACCGGGCGCCGCTCCGGTCGCGGCTCAGCGCCGCTGGACCTTGTACCCTCCCGCCTGCAACGCCGCGAAGGCGGCGTTGCCCTCGGCCTCGGTGGCGAAGCCGAGACGGATGGTGCCGCCCTCCCCCTCCCGCAGGCGCAGGATCTCGATGTCCTCGATGTTGATGCCCCGCTCCCCCAGCAACGTGGCGAGCCCGCCGATGACTCCCGGCCGGTCGGGCACCGTCACCACCAGCTCGAAGTAGGCCGGCAGCAGACCCTTGGGGCGCCGCGGCAGCGACTGCCGCACCACCCGCGCCCGTTCGAACTCGGCCAGGGCCGCATCCAGGTCGCCCGTCGCCAGGGTTTCCTCGAGCCTCGCCAGCGCCGCCCGGAAACGAGCCACGGCGGGCAGGATCCGGTCGCGGTTGGTGGCCAGGATGTCCAGCCAGATGCCGGCGGGACTCGACGTGATGCGGGTCGTGTCCCGGAAGCCGCCGGCCGCCAGGGCCAGGAGGCCCGGGTCCTCCCGGTCGGCGTCGGCCACTGCGTTGACCAGGGCCACGGCCACCAACTGCGGCAGGTGGCTGACGGCCGCCACCCAACGGTCGTGGCGCTCGGGTTCCATGAGGAGCACCTGGGCACCGGTGGACTCGACGAGCCCCCGCAGGGCCGCCAGGGAGGCGGGGTCGGCGCCCTCCTCGGGCGTCAGCACGTACACGGCGTTCTGAAAGAGATAGGGATCGGCGGCCTCGATGCCCTGCCCCTCGCTGCCGGCCATGGGGTGCCCGCCCACGAAGGTCACCCCCGAAGGGAGGCGGTCGCGCATGGTGCGACACACCTCAGCCTTGGTGCTGCCCACGTCGGTGACGACGGCGCCCTCCGCCACCAGGCTGCCCAGGCGCCCGGCCAGCTCCAGCGTCGCCCGCACCGGCGTGGCCATCACCACCAGGTCGGCGCCCGCGACCCCCAGGGCCAGGTCCGTGGTGCCGCGGTCCACGGCCCCGATCTCCCGCGCCCGCCGGATGGAACCCTCGTCCACGTCCACCCCCACCACGGACCCCACGCCGGGGCGTCCCCGCCACGCGAGACCGAGCGAGCCGCCGATGAGCCCCACGCCGACGATGGTCACCTGGCGAAAGAA
>CAYXQP010000033.1:0-14129 GCA_964467515.1 uncultured Eubacteriales bacterium
CCAGGAAGTTGGCCAACACGCGCAGCCCCCCCGCCCCGCTCTTCTCCGGGTGGAACTGGGTCCCCATGACGCGGCCCCGCTGCACCGCGGCCACGAACTCGCCGCCGTGCCGCGCCGTCGCCACCGCCGCACCGGCCCCCGTCGCCGGACCGCCCCTGACCGGTCCCGCGCTCCCCGGGCCGACCTCCTCCGACCAGGCCGGCGCCCCGGCGGGCACCGCGTAGCTGTGGACGAAGTAGAACCAGGCCGGCGGCGTCAGCCCCGCCAAGAGGGGGAACTCGCCCGACCAGGAGACGGCGTTCCACCCCATGTGGGGGACCTTGAGGCCCGGCCCCCCCGCCAGGCGCGCCACCCGCCCCGGCAGGAGGCCGAGGCCCGCCGCCAGCCCGCCGTCCTCCTCGCTCTCCTCGAAGAGGAGCTGCAGGCCGAGGCAGATGCCGAGCAGGGGCACGCCGGCCGCCACCGCCGCCCGCACCGCCGCGTCCAGCCCGGAGGAAGCCAGGCGCCGCGCGGCTTCCCCGAAGTTGCCCACCCCCGGCAGGACGAGGGCCTCGGCCCCCGCCAGCTCCTCCGGCGCCGCGGCGCGGCGGGGCGAGGCGCCGAGAAAGGCCAGGGCCTTCTCTACGCTGCGCAGGTTGCCCATGCCGAAGTCGATAACGGCCACGCCCAGCCGACACCCGCCCCGGCGGTCGAGGGGGGCCGGTTGCGCCGGAACGGCCGCCGGTCGGCGGGCGCTGCCCCGCTCCCTTGGTCCGGCCTCCGGGTGGTAGGCGCTCAACACAGTCTTTGCTCCGGATTCCGGATTCCGATTCTCGGACCTATATACGCACGGCACGATACACCACCCGCCTCGGGCCGCCCCCGGCGGCCACCCGCTCGGCTCGGCCTTCCCCATCGCGTTACAAAAGCCCCTTGGTGCGGGGCACCGCCAGCGCGTCAGGGGAGCCCCTCCGGGGAGGCCACCGCCGGCGGGTCACAGGAGCCCCTTCGTGGAGGGCACCGCCTCGCCTCCCCCGGGGCCTTCAGCGGCGGCCGGCCCGGAGCCGGGGCCCGGCCGCGCCACCGCCTGGGCCAGGGCGCGCCCGGCGGCCTTCCAGGCGATCTCGAGGAGGTGGTGGGTGTTGACGCCGGCCAGCCGGCGGACGTGGAGGGTGAGGCCCGCGTGGTTGCAGAGGGCACGCCAGAACTCCACCGCCAGCTCGGTGTGGAAGCCGCCCAGGTCGCGCGGCGCCAGCTCCACGTCCCACGCCAGGTAGGGCCGTCCCGACAGGTCCAGGGACACCAGCACCAGGGCCTCGTCCATGGGCAGACAGGCCCACCCGAAGCGCGCGATGCCGGCGCCGTCGCCCACGGCCGCCCGCAGGGCCCGTCCCATGACGATGCCCACGTCCTCCACCGTGTGGTGCGCCTCCACCTCCAGGTCCCCGCGGGCCCGCACCTCCAGGTCGAAGGAACCGTGGAGGGTGAAGGCTCCCAGCAGGTGGTCGAAGAAGGGCAGCCCCGTCTCCACCCGGCGCCGCCCCCGACCCTCCAGGGTCCAGGTGACGGCCACCTCCGTCTCGGCCGTCCGCCGCTCGGCCCGGCCCACCCGCGGACCGGCCGCCGCCTCCTCCTCCGGTCGTGCCACCTGTGCTCCCACCGCCCCTTCCGCGGGTCGCGCCGCCCGGCGCCCTCGCCCCGCCTCGCCCGTGGCCGCCATCCCGCCCTCACCCCTCATCTCGACACACCATAGCCACGCGGCTTCCGCCGTCCAGCCACCATGGGCCAGCCACGCCTCTTTCGGCCGGCCCACCCGCGGCCCCCCGTCAGCCTCCGCCGCCTCCGCCGCCCGCGGCCCGCTCGAGTCGGAGCGATACCGAGCGGACGTGCCCCGGTAGGCCCTCCACCTCCGCCAGGACGGCGCTGGGCGGCCCCCAGGCCGCCACCCCCGCGGCATCGCTCTCCAGGCAGGACATGGTCCGGACGAAGTCACTGACGCTCAGCCCGGAGAGGAAGCGCCCCGTCCCGCCCGTGGGCAGCACGTGGTTGGTGCCCGCCGCGTAATCCCCGGCCGGTACGGGCGCCCAGCGACCCAGGAAGACGGCCCCCGCCCGCCCCACCCGCGGGAGCCACCCCCGCGGCTCGGCCGTCATGATCTGCAGGTGCTCGGGCGCCATTAGGTCGGCCAGGTCCACCGCCTGGGCGACGTCCTGGGTGAGGACCACGCCGCCCTGCCCCGCCAGGGCCGCCACCTCGCCCCGCGGCGAGGCCGCCGCCAGGGCCTCCAGGCGCCGGTCCACCTCGTCGGCCAGCCGCGCGGCCGGCGTCAGCAGCACGGCCACCGCCAGGGGATCGTGCTCGGCCTGGGCCAGGAGGTCGGCCGCCACCAGCTCCGGGTCCGCCGTCTCGTCGGCCACCACGGCCACCTCGCTGGGCCCGTGCAGGCCGTCGATGCCCACCAGGCCGAAGACCAGGCGCTTGGCCGCCGTCACGTAGGCGTTGCCGGGGCCCACGATCTTGTCCACGGCGGGCACCGTCTCGGTGCCGCAGGCCATGGCCGCCACGGCCTGAGCGCCCCCCACGCGAAAGACCCTCCCCACCCCCGCCACCAGCGCCGCCGCCAGGACGGCGTCGGGCACCTCGCCCCCCGCCCCCGGCGGCGTGCAGAGGACGATGCTCTCCACGCCCGCCAGGCGCGCCGGCACGGCCGCCATGAGGACGGTGGAGGGATAGGCCGCCCTGCCCCCGGGCACGTAGACGCCCACCCGCCGCAGGGGCCGCACCAGCCACTCCAAGCGGTTGCCGGCCCCGTCCTCCCAGGCGAACCCCCGGGGCACCTGCCGGCGGTGGAACTCCTCCAGCCGCCGGGCCGCCGTCAGGATGGCCCGCCGCACCTCCTCGGGAAGCCGGTCGTAGGCCGCCTCCCAGCGCCCGCGGGGCACCTCCAGCTCTCCGGGACCCAGCTCCACGCCGTCGAAACGCCGGGTGAACTCGCGGAGGGCCGCATCACCCCGGGCGCGCACCGCCTCCACCACGGAGGCCGCGGTCCCCTCGGCTTCCTCCGGGATGGCCGCCGGCCGCCGCCGCGCCAGGTGGAGGGCGAACTCCTCGGGCCGCCACCGTCTCAGCACGCCTCCCCCACCTCCCTCGCCGCGGGGCGGGCACCGCCGCGGCCCGGGACTGTCAGCACGGCTCCCCCACCCTCTCCCGCGCCGCCCGCAGGCGGCCCATGACCACCTCGATCTCGCCGGCCTTGAAGCGCAGGCTGACGGGGTTGGCGATGAGGCGGGCGGAGACCTCCTCGATGACGGCCAGCTCCGCCAGGCCGTTGGCCGCCAGGGTGCGCCCCGTCTGCACCAGGTCCACGATGACGTCGGCCAGGCCGACCCGCGGCGCCAGCTCCAGGGCCCCGCCCAGGCGGATGATGACCGGCTCCACCCCCAGGGAGGCGAAGTAGCGGCGGGCCGCCTCGGGGTGCTTGGTGGCCACCCGCAGCCTGTTGCCGCGCGCCGCCAGGAAGGCCGGCCAGTCCATCCCCGCTGGCAGCCGGCCGGCCACCGACAGGCGGCAGCGCCCGACGCCCAGGTCCAGCAACTCGCAGCAGCCGTCGCGGTCCTCCCGCAGGCTGTCCCGCCCCGTCACGCCAAGGTCGGCGGCCCCCTCCCGGACGAAGACCGCCACGTCCGCCGGCCGCGCCAGGAGGAAGCGCAGGCCGCCCTCCTCCACGAGGAGGCTCGCCTCGCCCTCGGGAGGCGCGGGCAGGCCGGCCGCCACCAGGAGCGACCGCACCTCCTCCAGCAACCTTCCCCGCGGCAACGCCAGCGTCAGCAACCCGGCCCCACCCCCGCGAGAGCCGCCGCCAGCCCCGCCCGCCGCAGGGCGAGGGCCTCGACCCACGCCGCCTCCTCGGCGCCCGGCGCCGCCGGGACGGCCAGGGCTTCCCCGCCCGAGCCGGGCCCGAGGCCCCGCTCCGCCAGGGCCGCCACCAACTCCTCCAGGTCGAAGGCGAAGCCCACCGCCGCCTCCCCCCGGCCGAAACAGGCCAGGAGCCGGTCTTAGCGCCCGCCCCCCGCCAGCGGGCGGGGCCGCCCCCGGCACGTGATCTCGAAGACCAGGCCCGTGTAGTAGTCCACGTCCCGCACCAGGTGGGGCTCCCAAACCAGGTGCCCCTCCAGCCCCAGGTCCGCCAGGAGCCGCTCCAGCCTGGCGGCCTCGCCCCAGCCCGCCCCCGCCGGGTCGGAGGGAAACCCGCCGGCGCCGCCCTCCGCCCCGTCCGGCGGACCGGCGGGGCCGCCGGCGGATCCCCCCGGGATGCCGGCATCGGCGCCTGGAGCCACCGCCCCGGGCAGGAGGGAGAGGAGCGCCGCCGCTCCCCTCCGCCGGGCGACGGCCTCCGCCGCCACGAAGTCCCGCTCCTGCAACGCCAGGAGGAACCGGTCCCGCTCCTCCCCCGCCAGTCCAACCGCCGCCAGCGTCTCCGCCAGGAGCCCGGCGTGCCCCACCGCCACGCGAAAGTCGTCCACGCCCAGCTCCCGCAGCGCCTGGGCGGCCACGGCCACCGCCTCGGCATCGAAGACGGTGCCGGCGGCGCCCATCAGCTCCACCCCCGCCTCCCAGCGCACGCCGAAGGTACCGTCCGCCCGCCGCCGGTACACCGGCCCCCGGTAGGCCAGCCGCAGGGGCCGCGGCTCGTCCCGCAGCTCGGCGGCCGCCAGCCCCGCCAGGGCCACCGTGTGGTCGGGCCGCAGGGCCAGCACCTCCCCCCGGTGGTCCAGGAACCGGCAGGCTCTAAGGGGGACCAGCCCCTCCACCGCCGTCAGGCGGTCCCAGCGCAGCCAGGCGGGCGCCTCCACCTCCCGGTACCCCCAGGAGGCCCACACCCGCCCCAGCCTCTCCTCCGCCCAGCGCCGCAGGGCCGCCTCGCCCGGCAGCCAGGTCCCGTCCCGCGCCAGCAATGCCCATGCTCCTTTAGCACGATAAACTGCTAAAATACTAAATGAGCGGCGGGGCAGGGTCAAGGGCAGGGGGCCACCCCCCGGTCAAGGGTCGGATGGCCCACCGGCAAGGCGGCGGTCCGCACCCGTCCGGCCCACGGACGCCGCAGGGCCGGCACGGCCCCGCCACGGGGGGCGATGATGGTGGAGTACCGCAGCCGCTTCGCGGACCCGCTCCTGGATCGTCTCTTCGACGCCGTCCTGACCCTGAGGGACAGGGGGGAGTGCTATCGGTTCTTCGAGGACCTGTGCACGGTGGAGGAGTTGCGCGCCATGGCCATGCGGCTGCGCGTGGCCGAGCTGCTGGCCGCCGGCCGCACCTACGCCGAGATCGCCGGGGACACGGGCATGAGCAGCGCCACCATCAGCCGCGTCAAGCGCTTCCTGGCCTACGGGGCCGACGGCTATCGCCTGGTCCTCGCGCGTCTGGCCGCGGAGGGGCACGGCCCGGACGGCGCCGCCACCTAGCGGGTGCCGGCCCGCCCGGCGCCGCCGGAACGACGCGGCCACCCGGCGGGCGCCCGGGTGTCCGGTGCCGCCCGCCCCACGCGGTCACCCCGCCCTCAGCGCGGCGGCTGCCCGCCCTCCCGCTCCCGCAGGGCCTGGCCGATGTCGGCCAGATGCTGGGCCAGCCCGGCCAGCTCGCGTCGGATCCCGGCCAGCGACACGGCCGCCCAGACCCCCAGGCCGAAGGCCGCCGCCACCCAGACCAGCCAGAGGATGGAACCCGCCACCCACCAGCCGCTCATCGGCCCCGCCCCCATCATGCCCCGCATGTCGGGGAAGCCGAACATCACGTTTCTCACCCCCACCCCGGCGCCTCCTTGACATAATCTCATGAAAACATCATGATGTAAATATGCGCACCACCATCGACCTCCCCGACGACCTCTACCGTGCCCTCAAGGCTCGCGCCGCCCTGAGCGGCACCACCATGCGCCAGATGCTGATGCGTTTGATAGAGCAGGGTCTGCGGCAGCAGACGGCGCAGGGGCCCCTTTCCCCCCGCCGCCGCGAGCCGCCCCCCGTGCTGGTGCCTCCGCGGGGCCGGCCCATCCCGGCGGTGCCGCGAGCGCAACTCCTCCGGATCGAGGAGGAAGAGGACGAGGCCGAGAATGCCCGACCTTTTGGACGTTAGCGTGTGGCTGCCCCTAGGCGCCCCGGATCACGTGCATCACCGGCGAGCGTTGCGCTACTGGCACGAGGAGGCGGCCGACGAGATCGCCTTCTGCCGGATCACGGCGCTGGCTCTTCTCCGGCACCTGACCAACCCGCGCCTTTTGGGCGAGGCCGCCCTGGACGGCGCCTCCGCATGGCGAGCCCTCCGCACCTGGCTCTCCCTGCCCGGCGTGGGTCTCATGGCCGAACCGGCCGGCGTGGACGAGGTCCTCGCCCGCTGGAGCGCCGACCTCGACCTGCGCGGTGGTCATTGGACCGACGCCTACCTGGCGGCCTTCGCCTTCGCCGGTGGCTGCCGGCTCGTCTCCTTCGACGGCGACTTCGACCGTTATCCCGGCGTCCAGGTCCTCCTCCTCCGATCTTGACCAAGAAACGGCCACCGCAAGCCCCTGGCTCTTGCCACGCGCACCCCCCTTCCCTCCTCTGCGAGCTTCCGCTGGGGGCCGAGCCCGCCGCGATTCACGCGGTGAACGCCCGCCTGGAGGCGGCGCGGCAGGTGTACAACGCCTGCCTGGGCGAGGCGCTCAGGCAGGCGCGCCTTCTGCGCGAGCGGCGGGCGTACAGCGACCCCGCGGGATCGGAGCGCGGGGGACACAACGCGGGCTTCATATTGTGACATGAAGCCACTTCACTATACGCCGCATACAGGCGCTTTCGCTGTATGGACCCGCATGCCGCCGGGGCAGCCCCGCAGGGTGCCGGCCCGCCCACGGCGAAAGATAGACTCATGTACTTCCTCCACCTGGCCCTGCGGCGGACGCGCGCCTACCTGGCCCTCCTGGCGGCCGTGATCCTGCTGGCCTCGGTGCTCTTCCACCTGGCCGAGGGAGTACCCCTGGGGGAAGCCCTCTACTTCATCGTGGCCACCGTCACCACGGTGGGCTACGGGGACGTGGTGCCGCGCACGGGGGCCGGCCGCGTCGTGGCGGGCGGAGCGGCCGTGGTGGGGTTGGTCCTCATCTTCGGCATCGGCATGGGGCTGGTGGAGGAAAAGGTGGCCCAGGTCACCACGGGGAGGTGGTCTCTCGTGCGGCGGCGCGCCGGAGAGATGTCCGGCCACCTCATCGTCTGCGGCTACGGGCGCCTGGGGGCGGTGGTGGTGGAGCAGTTGCGGCGGGAGGGGGTCCGGGAGCTGGTGGTGATCGAGAGGGACGAGGAAAAGGCCCAACGCCTGGTGGACCGCGGCGTGGTGGCCATCCCGGGGGACGCCCTGGAGGAGGAGGTTCTGCGGGAAGCCGGCCTCGAGCGGGCGCGGGCGCTCGTGGCCACCTTCTCCGACGACGCCGCCAACGTCTACCTCACCCTGGAGGCCCTCGGCGTGCGGCCCGACCTGCGGGTCATCGCCTCCGCCTCGACGCGGGAGGCCGAGCGCGCCCTCTACCGGGCCGGCGCCGCCAGCGTCATCTCCCCCACCCTGGTGGCCGGCGGTATGCTGGTCCGCCACGCCCTGGAGCGCGAAGGCGGCCAGCCCCGCTAGTGTGATGGTAAGCACAATGGCCGTGTGCCCCGCCTCACCGTCGTGGACCCCCCACCGAGCTGACAGTTCCGCACCGAGAGCCTGACCGGGCCGGGAGCGACCCGGCCCTCTCCTCCGTCTATGGCTGCAGAAGGCAGTCTTCTCCGCCGGCGACGGGGGGAAGGGGACGGAGGCGATGCACCGTGAGACGGTATACCGCCCTCCTGATGGGCGTGGTCCTGTCGTCCTACCTGGCCCACTCCCTGACAGCCCCACCGGGCCAGGGCCGGTCCGGCCCCGGGCCGGTGCCAACCACCGTGGTGGCGAGGGGGCAGTTGCCCGTGGTGGGCACCCGGGCCAACCTGGTGCGGCTCCTGCGGCAGCTGGAGCGGGAGCGGGTGGCCTTCTTCGCGGCCGGCGGCGGCGTCGTGGCCGAGGTCGCTGCCGCGGGCGGGGAGGCCAGCATGCAGGGCGCTCCACCCGCCGGGTCGGCGCAGGCCGCGGAGGCACAGGGGCCGGCGGCGGAGCAACCGGCGCCCGGCTTCGCCGACTACTCCCGCACCAACGTCCAGGTGGAGGGGGTGGACGAGGCCGACCTGGTCAAGACGGACGGGCGGCACATCTACCAGGTCAACGGCAGCCGCCTCCTGGTTATCCGCGCCCGCCCGCCGGAGGAGCTGACCCTGACCGCCGCCGTGGACCTCTCGCGGGAAGGGCTGGAACCCCTGGAGATGTACCTGGCCGACGACCGGCTGGTGGTCATCGGGCACGCGTGGCTGCCCCGCTCCCGGTTCGGCGTCGTGCGGGTGCTGGTCTACGACGTGAGCGCCCCCGACCGGCCCCGCCGGGTGCGGGAGGCCGAGGTGGAGGGCCGGTACCTGTCCTCCCGCCGCATCGGCTCCGCCCTGTACCTGGTGGCCAACAGGCCCGCGGACTACGAGACGCCGGTCTACAGGGATTCCGCGGCGGGCGGCGCCTACGTCTCCCCCGGCTATGAGGAGGTGCGCTACTTCCCCGGTTTCACCGAACCCAACTACCTGGTGGTGGCGGGGCTGGACCTGGACCGCCCCGAGCAGCCCCTGGCCGTGGACGTGTACCTCGGCGCCGGCCAGACCGTCTACGCCTCCCGCGAAAACCTCTACGTGGCGGTGACCGCCTACGGGCATCCGGTGCCGGCGGGCGGTCCCGGGGGAACGGGCGGCCCCTCGCCGGACACCGTCATCCACCGCTTCTCCTTGGAGGGCGGGCGGGCCGTTTACCGGGCGACGGGGAGGGTGCCCGGCACCGTCCTCAACCAGTTCTCCCTGGACGAGCACGGCGGCTTCCTCCGCGTGGCCACCACCCGCGGCGAGGTGTGGGCTGTCGGCCGGGCGGCCGCCGATAACAACCTCTACGTCCTGGACGGCGACCTGAACGTCGTGGGCCGCCTGGAGGGGATCGCCCCCGGCGAGCGCATCTACTCCGCCCGCTTCCTGGGAGACCGGGCCTATCTCGTCACCTTCAAGAAGGTGGACCCCTTCTTCGTCCTGGACCTCTCCGAGCCGCGCACCCCGCGCGTCCTGGGCTACCTCAAGATCCCCGGCTACAGCGACTACCTCCACCCCTACGACGAGAATCACGTCCTCGGCTTCGGCAAGGACACGGTAGAGGGCGGCGACGTCGGGAAGCCGGCCCCGTGGGACGTGGGGAAGCCGGCCCCGTGGGGGGCACCGGGCGATCCCGGCCTGGCCTTCTACCAAGGGCTCAAGGTGGCCCTGTTCGACGTGCGGGACGTGGCCCATCCCGTGGAGAAGTTCCGGGTGATCATAGGCGACCGCAGCACAGACTCGGAGCTCCTGCGCAATCACCGGGCCCTCCTCTTCTCGCGGGAACGGGGTCTCCTGGCCTTCCCCGTCACCCTCCACCAGGTGCACCCGGCCGTGCGCGCCGCCGACCCCCTGGCCTACGGCCGCCTCACCTTCCAAGGGCTGTACGTTTTCAGCCTGGACCCCGAGCGGGGCTTCGACCTGCGCGGCCGCGTCACCCACCTGACGGAGACGGACCGGCGCCGCCTGGGCGAGGGGTGGTACAGCCCCGTCCCCCTGCCGCCCGGCATCCAGGGTGAACCGGGCGATCCCTCCCGGCGCTTCGTGGAGCGAGCCCTCTACATCGGCGACACCCTCTACGCCCTGTCGCAGCGCAGGATCACCGCCCACGACCTGGCCGGTCTGACCGAGGTGGGAAGCCTCGAGCTGCCGGCGCCGTGAGGCGCCGGGCAGGCGCCGGTTCGGCTCACGGCCGCGACACCGCAGGATCGGGGACCGGAGCCGCGACGCCGTTTCGGGGAATTCCTACACCCTGGACCGACCCACCCAAATGCCAGACGCAAGGGAGGCGCAGGGGGAGACGGGGACGCTCCGCTCCGGCCCGGCCCCGGATGGCCCGCAGCATGGTTCACGTCCCCGTTGCCCCCGACCGCACGGAAGGAATGATATACGGTACGGAGTATTGTATATTGAGATGACGGGGGCGGCGGGCGGCTTCGCCGGCGGGACGGAGGGACGCGGCCGGTGCGGTGGGGCACGGTGATAGACCAGCGAGTGTGCATCGGCTGCCATGCCTGCACGGTGGCCTGCAAGGCGGAAAACGGGGTACCCCTGGGGGTCACCAGGACCTACGTCCGCCAGGTGGATGTGGGGCGTTATCCGGCGGTGCGGCGCCTCTTCCAGGTGACCCGCTGCAACCAATGCGACGACCCGCCCTGCGCGGCCATCTGCCCGGTTGGTGCCATGTTCCGTCGGCCCGACGGCATCGTGGACTTCGACCCCCGCGCCTGCGTCGGCTGCAAGGCGTGCCTGGCCGCCTGTCCCTTTGACGCCATCTACATGGACCCCGCGTCCGGCAGCGCCGAGAAGTGCAACCTCTGCGCCCACCGCCTGGAAGTGGGGATGGAACCCGCCTGCGTCACCGTCTGCCCCGAGCGGGCCATCGTGGTGGGCGACCTGGAGGACCCCGCGAGCGAGGTGAGCCGGCGCCTCGCCGCCGGGCCGGTGGCGGTGCGCCGGCCAGAGAAGGGAACGCGTCCCAAGGTCTTCTACCTCGGGGGAAGCCAGGCGGCCCTCGACCCGCTGAGCGCCGCCACCGGCCCCTTCTACGCCTACGCCCAGCGGCCGCCGCGCGGCGGCTTCGCCGGCGGAGGCCCCCTGGGCGGCGGCCTCGGCTGGAGGGCGACCGGCGAGGCCGCGCCGGGAGGGGGCCCGGGAGGGCGGGGAGGCGCCGAGGGCACGAGCGGCGCCCACCCGGCCCTGGTCACCTACGCCTTCCCCTCCGGAGCGGGATGGGACTGGCGCGTGTCCGCCTACACCTGGACCAAGTCGGTGGCGGCCGGCGCGTACCTGGTGCCCGACCTGCTGACGGCGGCAGGCCGGGCGCTCCCGGCGGCCGTGGCGACCCTGGGAAGCGCCGTGGCCCTGGCCGCCCTGGCCCTGACGGGGCTCCTCCTCATCGCCGACCTGAAACATCCCGAGCGCTTCTGGCGGATACTGGTGCGGCCGCAGTGGCGGTCCTGGCTGGCCCGCGGAGCATACATCATCACCGCCTACGGCCTCGTCCTGGCGGTGGACCTGGCCCTGGGCCTGGCCGGGCAAGGCGGCGCCCCACCGGCAGGAGGGGAAGGCGGCGCCCTGGCGGGCGCCGCTGCGGCGCGCGCGTGGCTTCGCTGGGCGGGGGTGCCCCTGGCCGCCGGTGCGGCCGCGTATACCGGCTTCCTCTTCGGCCAGGCCAAGGGACGCGACCTGTGGCAGTCGCCCCTCCTGCCCTGGCACCTGTTGGTCCAGGCGGCTCTGGCGGGCGCGTCGGCCCTCCTCCTGATAACGGCGGCCCAGCCCTCCCCCGCGGGGGAAGCCGCCGGAGGGGCCGCCGTCTTCCTGGCAGCGCTGGCGGCCCACGTCCTCTTCGCCCTGACGGAGGCCTTCACGCCCCACGGCACGGCGGCCGAGGCCGCCGCGGCCCGCGCCCTCCGCACGGGGCGGCTGGGCGCCTTCTTCTGGACCGGTCTCGCCGCCGGCGCGGCCGCCCTGCTCCTCGGCTTCCTCGGCGCGCGCCACCTCGCCGCCGAACCGGCGGCGCCCGCCCTCCTGGGGGTGGCGGCCCTCCTGGCTCTGGTCGGATTGGCGCTGGGCGAGCACGCCTACGTCCAGGCGGGCCAGGTCCACCTGGAGGTCACCACGGCGGACCCTGCCGCCGCGGGCCCGTGGGGGCCGCGGGTACGGCAGACTCCCTCCGGCCACGGCAGCGCCGCCCTGCACCGACCGGACGGTCCGGGCCCGGCCGCGCGGCTGGGCGCGCACGCAGACCCCGGTACAGGAGGGACCCATCATGCCTGACGCAGCCCGCCCAGTCCGCGCCCCCGAGGCGGCGGCCCGCGAACGGCAACAGGAGCACGGCGGCGGGGGGGAATCCCGCGAACGGCAACAGGAGCATGCCAGCGGGGCGGCGGCCCTGCGCTCCTCGCCGCCCCCCGAGCGCTGGGACGACTGGCGCGACCTCGACCCGCGCGCCTGGCCCGAGCGGCGGGAGCGGCGCTACACCCTGGTGCCCACCATCTGCTTCAACTGCGAGGCGGGGTGCGGCCTCCTGGCCTACGTGGACCGGGAGACGGGCCGCGTGGCCAAGCTGGAGGGCAACCCCCTCCATCCCGCCAGCCGCGGGCGCAACTGCCCCAAGGGGCCGGCCACCCTGGCCCAGGTGACGAACCCCGACCGCATCCTCCATCCCCTGCGCCGGGCGGGCCCGCGCGGAAGCGGCAAGTGGGAGCGCGTCTCCTGGGACGAGGCCATGAACGACATGGCGGGGCGGATCAGGGCGGCCCTCGCCGCCGGGCGCCGCGACGCCGTCATCCACCACGTGGGGCGCCACGGCGAGGACGGCTTCATCGAGAGGGTTCTCATGGCCTGGGGCGTGGACGGCCACAACACCCACACCAACGTCTGCTCCTCGGGAGCACGCACCGGCTACACCCTGTGGATGGGGTTCGACCGGCCGGCGCCCGACCACGCCAACGCCCGCTTCCTTCTCCTCCTCTCGAGCCACCTGGAGGGCGGCCACTACTTCAACCCCCACGCCCAGCGCATCATGGAGGCGAAGCAGCGGGGCGCCCGCCTCTGCGTGGTGGACGCCCGCCTGTCCAACACCGCCTCCCACGCCGACTGGTGGCTCTCTCCCTGGCCGGGCACCGAGGCGGGGCTGCTCCTGGCCCTGGCCCGGCAGCTCATCGAGGACGGCGCCGTGGACCGCCAGTTCCTGCGCCGCTGGGTCAACTGGGAGGAGTTCCTGGCCGACCGCGACTACCTCGCGTCCCTGCGGCGGCGCGGCTTCCTCGCCAGGGTGCCGGAGGGGCGCGCCTTCGCCGACTTCCTGGCCGTGCTGCGCGAGCTTTACAGCCATTATACGCCCGCCTGGGCGGAGGCCGAGTGCGGCGTTCCCGCGGAGACCGTCGTGGAGGTGGCGCGGGAGATCGGCCGGGCGGGCCGGGCCTTCGCCAGCCACGTGTGGCGCAACGCCGCCCAGGGCCACCGCGGCGGCTGGATGGTGGCGCGCTGCCTCTTCTTCCTCCACGTCCTCACCGGCTCCGTCGGGACCCCGGGCGGCTGCCTGCCGGCGGGTTACTGCAAGTTCGTGGCGAAGCCGCCCACCCAGCCGCCCCACCCGGCGGTGTGGAACGAGCTCCACTTCCCTCCCGAGTACCCGCTGGCCCACTTCGAGATGAGCTTCCTCCTCCCGCACCTCGTGGAGCGGCAGGGGAAGCGCATCGACGTCTACTTCACCCGCGCCTACAACCCGGTCTGGACCAACCCCGACGGAGCGGCCTGGATCGAGATGCTCACCGACCCCCGGCGCGTCGGCCTGCACGTGGCCCTCACCCCCGTCTGGAACGAGACGGCCCAGTACGCCGACTACGTCCTGCCCGTGGGCCTCGGACCCGAGCGCCACGACCTCCTCTCCTACGAGACGCAGCCGGCCCAGTGGATCGGCTTCCGCCAGCCGGCGGCCCGCGTGGCCCGGGAGCGCTGGGGGGAAAGGCCGGCGAGCACGCTGGGCACCAACCCCGGCGAGGTCTGGGAGGAGGTCGAGTTCTGGATCGAGCTCTCCTGGCGCATCGACCCCGACGGGAGCCTGGGGATCCGCCGCCACTTCGAGTCGCCCTACCGGCCGGGGGAGAAGGTGACGGTGGACGAGTACTTCGGCTGGATCTGCGAGCACTCGGTCCCCGGCCTGCCCGAGGCGGCGGCCCGGGAGGGCCTCACGCCGCTCGAATACATGCGGCGGCGCGGCGCCTTCGTGGTGACGGAGGACGTCTACGCGGAGCACGAGCGCCCCGTGCCGCCCGAGCTCCTGGCGCGGGCCGAGGTCGACCGGAAGCGCGGCTGGGTGGTGCTGCCCGAGCCGCCGCCGCGCGTGAACATGCGGCCCCAGCCCGGCCCCTTCCGCGACGAGGCGGGGCGGTTCCGCGTCGGCGTCCTCGTGGACGGAGGCGCCCGCGG